>NZ_CP138991.1:0-307422 GCF_044594925.1 Maribacter sp. R77961
ATATTTGCACCCGCTTTGAGAGATACTTGAGGTGATGAATAAAGAGCGAGAAGTGATTTATTCAGCAGGAGTTCATTGAAATATTGTGGAGAGAATAAGGACCGATGAAAAGCCTTCGGGTTTAGAGAGTCGGTTTTTAGGTAGAACAAAAGAATCATATAATCATTTGGAACGAAAGTTTCGGATAGAAGAATTAGATCGAGAGAATCGGGGCCGGGGACGGACATTGGATTTGTTGGGACGAATATATACAGAACAACGATGAAGAGTTTGATCCTGGCTCAGGATGAACGCTAGCGGCAGGCCTAACACATGCAAGTCGAGGGGTAACAGGGAGTGCTTGCACTCCGCTGACGACCGGCGCACGGGTGCGCACCGCGTATGGAACCTGCCTTTTACAGGGGAATAGCCTTTGGAAACGAAGATTAATGCCCCATAGCACCTATTTTCGGCATTGTTAATAGGTTAAAGGCTTCGGCCGGTAAAAGATGGCCATGCGTCCCATTAGCTTGATGGTAAGGTAACGGCTTACCATGGCTACGATGGGTAGGGGCCCTGAGAGGGGGATCCCCCACACTGGTACTGAGACACGGACCAGACTCCTACGGGAGGCAGCAGTGAGGAATATTGGACAATGGAGGAGACTCTGATCCAGCCATGCCGCGTGCAGGAAGAATGCCCTATGGGTAGTAAACTGCTTTTATACGGGAAGAAAAAGGGCTACGTGTAGCCCACTGACGGTACCGTAAGAATAAGGACCGGCTAACTCCGTGCCAGCAGCCGCGGTAATACGGAGGGTCCGAGCGTTATCCGGAATTATTGGGTTTAAAGGGTCCGTAGGCGGGCGATTAAGTCAGTGGTGAAAGTCTGCAGCTCAACTGTAGAATTGCCTTTGATACTGGTCGTCTTGAGTTATGGTGAAGTTGGCGGAATATGTAGTGTAGCGGTGAAATGCATAGATATTACATAGAACACCGATTGCGAAGGCAGCTGACTAACCATATACTGACGCTGATGGACGAAAGCGTGGGGAGCGAACAGGATTAGATACCCTGGTAGTCCACGCCGTAAACGATGGATACTAGCTGTCCGGGTCCTTGAGACCTGGGCGGCCAAGCGAAAGTGATAAGTATCCCACCTGGGGAGTACGTTCGCAAGAATGAAACTCAAAGGAATTGACGGGGGCCCGCACAAGCGGTGGAGCATGTGGTTTAATTCGATGATACGCGAGGAACCTTACCAGGGCTTAAATGCATATTGACAGGGGTAGAGATACCTTTTCCTTCGGGCAATTTGCAAGGTGCTGCATGGTTGTCGTCAGCTCGTGCCGTGAGGTGTCAGGTTAAGTCCTATAACGAGCGCAACCCCTACCGTTAGTTGCCAGCATGTCATGATGGGGACTCTAACGGGACTGCCGGTGCAAACCGTGAGGAAGGTGGGGATGACGTCAAATCATCACGGCCCTTACGTCCTGGGCCACACACGTGCTACAATGGCAGGTACAGAGAGCAGCCACGTCGCAAGGCGGAGCGAATCTATAAAACCTGTCACAGTTCGGATCGGGGTCTGCAACTCGACCCCGTGAAGCTGGAATCGCTAGTAATCGGATATCAGCCATGATCCGGTGAATACGTTCCCGGGCCTTGTACACACCGCCCGTCAAGCCATGGAAGCCGGGAGTGCCTGAAGTCCGTCACCGTAAGGAGCGGCCTAGGGCAAGATCGGTAACTAGGGCTAAGTCGTAACAAGGTAGCCGTACCGGAAGGTGCGGCTGGAACACCTCCTTTCTAGAGATTGTCCTTTTAAGGACGGTCCCTGACATTTTCGAGACAAGTTTCCGGTCCCGTTTTTTCGATTTATAGTTCAAGTATCGATAGTAATGTTCACAAGAAGCTCCACAATTATGATATATAGTAAATACGTTACATGTTCCTTTTAGGGAGTTGTAGTGTAGGGACAGTCCCATAGCTCAGCTGGTTAGAGCGCTACACTGATAATGTAGAGGTCGGCAGTTCGAGTCTGCCTGGGACTACGATGCAAGCTAAGCTTGCGGTCGATGGTTTTTGGTTGCTAGTTGATAGTAAAAAAAAAGGATTGTCGACACGTTCATTGATTGAAATATTGAAGGAAATTTTAGAAGTTGAGACAAACTAGTTGTTGGTTCTTGGTTGATAGTTGATGGTTTTACTAGCAACGAACAACGAACAACGATCAACTAACTGGGGGATTAGCTCAGCTGGCTAGAGCGCCTGCCTTGCACGCAGGAGGTCATCGGTTCGACTCCGATATTCTCCACCAGGCAATGCCTGGAGATAATGTAGTTATCTTCATGTATTGAGTTTGAGTTCGATTGGATTTAATTGCCAATCGTGGCTCACGACAACGTTCATTGACATATTGGAACAGGATATATAGCATTAGTGCTGTATATACCTAAAAAGAAAGAAACACGAATCTTAGTTGTATGCCTTACGGCATATGATGAAAGTAAAGAGTACGAATAATAATAAGTAAGCAAATAAGAAGGTTTGGCGACAAGCTGGAAAAGGGCGTATGGGGAATGCCTAGGCTCTCAGAGGCGAAGAAGGACGTGATAAGCTGCGAAAAGCTACGGGGATCGGCACACACGATATGATCCGTAGATATCCGAATGGGGCAACCCACTATATTGAAGATATAGTATCCGCAAGGAGGCAAACCCGGGGAACTGAAACATCTAAGTACCCGGAGGAGGAGAAAACAAAAGTGATTCCGATAGTAGCGGCGAGCGAAATCGGATTAGTCCAAACCGTTGTTGTTTCGGCAATAACGGGGTTGTAGGACCACGACATTCGAGAAGTAATGAACTAGAACAAGTTGGAAATCTTGGCCATAGACGGTGATAGCCCGGTATAGGTAAGGAACTTTTAGATAGTGGTATCCTGAGTAGTGCGGGGCACGTGAAACCCTGTATGAATCCGGCGGGACCATCCGCCAAGACTAAATACTCCTGAGAGACCGATAGTGAACCAGTACCGTGAGGGAAAGGTGAAAAGAACCGTGAATAACGGAGTGAAATAGATCCTGAAACCATACGCTTACAAGCGGTCGGAGCCCTTCGGGGTGACGGCGTGCCTTTTGCATAATGAGCCTACGAGTTACTTTTACTGGCGAGGTTAAGGACTTCAGGTCCGGAGCCGTAGCGAAAGCGAGTCTTAATAGGGCGCCATAGTCAGTAGTAGTAGACGCGAAACCGTGCGATCTACCCATGGGCAGGTTGAAGCTGTGGTAACACATAGTGGAGGACCGAACCCGTTGACGTTGAAAAGTCTTGGGATGACCTGTGGGTAGGGGTGAAAGGCCAATCAAGCTCGGAAATAGCTCGTACTCCCCGAAATGCATTTAGGTGCAGCGTGTAGATAGTTTCATAGAGGTAGAGCTACTGATTGGATGCGGGGGCTTCACCGCCTACCAATTCCTGACAAACTCCGAATGCTATGAAATGTTTCTGCGCAGTGAGGGCATGGGTGCTAAGGTCCATGTCCGAGAGGGAAAGAACCCAGATCACCGGCTAAGGTCCCAAAGTATATACTAAGTTGATATAACGCGGTGGAACTGCATTGACAGCCAGGATGTTGGCTTGGAAGCAGCCATTCATTTAAAGAGTGCGTAACAGCTCACTGGTCGAGCGGTTCCGCATGGATAATGATCGGGCATAAGTATATCACCGAAGCCGTGACTTCTATTTATAGAGGGGTAGGGGAGCATTGTAGTGCCGTTGAAGGTGTACCTGCGAGGGATGCTGGAGGAGCTACAAACGAAAATGTAGGCATAAGTAACGATAATGCGGGCGAGAAACCCGCACGCCGAAAGACCAAGGTTTCCCCAGCTATGCTAATCAGCTGGGGGTCAGTCGGGACCTAACGCGAACCCGAAAGGGGTAGTGGATGGACAACAGATTAATATTTCTGTACCTGCTCACGCTAAAAGTGACGGAGGCGAGAAGTTGGTGCGTACAGACGGAATTGTACGTTGAAGGGAGCGGTAACGCCCCGATAGTACACCGAGACTACGGTCAAGGTGATAATCCAGCGGATCGACTTCCAAGAAAAGCGAGTGAAGCAGCCCGTACCGTAAACCGACACAGGTGGTTGGGATGAGTATTCTAAGGCGCTCGAGAGATTCATGGCTAAGGAACTAGGCAAAATAGACCCGTAACTTCGGGAGAAGGGTCGCCCCCTTATGGGGGGCCGCAGTGAAGAGGTCCAGGCGACTGTTTATCAAAAACACAGGGCTCTGCAAAATCGAGAGATGAAGTATAGGGCCTGACACCTGCCCGGTGCTGGAAGGTTAAGAGGAGATGTTAGCTTCGGCGACGCATTGAATTGAAGCCCCAGTAAACGGCGGCCGTAACTATAACGGTCCTAAGGTAGCGAAATTCCTTGTCGGGTAAGTTCCGACCTGCACGAATGGTGCAACGATCTGGACACTGTCTCGGCCATGAGCTCGGTGAAATTGTAGTATCGGTGAAGATGCCGGTTACCCGCAGTGGGACGAAAAGACCCCGTGCACCTTTACTATAGCTTCGTATTGACTTCGGTCAAGCAATGTGTAGGATAGCTGGGAGACTTTGAAGCTGCATCGCCAGGTGTGGTGGAGTCATTGTTGAAATACCAGCCTTTGCTTGTCTGGAGCCTAACTCTCTTATGAGAGAACAGTGCGTGGTGGGTAGTTTGACTGGGGTGGTCGCCTCCAAAAGAGTAACGGAGGCTTCTAAAGGTGCCCTCAATACGGTTGGCAATCGTGTGTAGAGTGCAATGGCACAAGGGCGCTTGACTGAGAGACATACAGGTCGACCAGGTTGGAAACAAGAGCATAGTGATCCGGTGGTTCCGCATGGAAGGGCCATCGCTCAAAGGATAAAAGGTACGCCGGGGATAACAGGCTGATCTCCCCCAAGAGCTCATATCGACGGGGGGGTTTGGCACCTCGATGTCGGCTCGTCACATCCTGGGGCTGGAGAAGGTCCCAAGGGTTGGGCTGTTCGCCCATTAAAGTGGCACGCGAGCTGGGTTCAGAACGTCGTGAGACAGTTCGGTCTCTATCTACTGCGGGCGTTAGAAATTTGAGTGGATCTGACCCTAGTACGAGAGGACCGGGTCGGACCGACCGCTGGTGCACCAGTTGTTCCGCCAGGAGCATTGCTGGGTAGCTATGTCGGGATCGGATAAGCGCTGAAAGCATATAAGCGCGAAACCGGCCACAAGATGAGATTTCTTTAAAGGGCCGTGGGAGATGACCACGTCGATAGGCTATAGGTGGAAGGGCGGTAACGTCCGTAGCCGAGTAGTACTAATTGCCCGTCAGGCTTGCGCACACGCATCCTCCGCTTTAGGGCGGGGGTGCAACTCCTTTTTTAATTACTTATAAAATTGTATTTCTTTATTGTAACGATACAACGTTACTTTCTTTTTGGGTACCTGTTCCTTTATTATGTCATGCTTCGACTTCGCTCAGCATTCGCTAAGTTAAAGTCATAGTAGAAGCATTTAAAAAATTAGAACCTCAGGTTCCCCCTTTGGGGGCCAGAGGGCCAAAATTTAGGTGGCCATGGCGACGGGGCACACCCCTTACCATTCCGAACAGGGAAGTTAAGACCGTTTGCGCCGATGGTACTGCTATACCAAGTGGGAGAGTAGGTAGCCGCCTTACTTCGAAACCCCCTTCACAATACGTGAAGGGGGTTTTTTTATACAGGAAAATTAAATGAAAAAATAATAATCTTCGTTTATAAAGTAAAAGAGTGTAGAGGACTATAATAATCAGTTATTCATAGGTGTTAAACCGTAGTTTCTAGATGAGAATAAATTCTAATAATTCAGTTTTTGAATATTGCTTCGTTGTAATTATAAGAAGCTAAGTATTCGTTTTTAAGACTACGAAGAAACTCTGATACAATGGGACGAGAAACGGAGTTAGGATGCAAACAATCATACTCCATATCACTATATACTTCTATTGCGATATACCAATTACCCTTTCTAGTTTCATAAAGTCCGTCCATAATTGGGTCTAATTCTGAATTTTGTAGAATAGCATCTACTGCTATGGGTATTAGATTAATAGTTTTGTTTGGAATATCAACTTCGTAAAAAGAGAAAAAAAACTGTTTATTAGCTAATGAAAAGGGGATATTGTCATAAACGTCTATATGTTCTAGTTTAAATTTGGTATTGACATAGTTATAAAATTCATTCGCTTCTTTAGGGTCTTCAAATACAAACATTTGTCGTTTTGGTAAACTTCTTTTGAATCTTTTACCCTTGGTTAATTGGTAGTCTTTGATTTTAGGAGGAATACGTATTGGAATACAGGATTGAAAGGCTATTAAAATAAACAGGATTAGTACATTTTTCTTCATGATATAACCTTCATTACGCAATACATGGTCTCAATAATTATACCGATTTATTGTTTATTACCATCGTTGTGTTATGATTTATTATTTTTATTTCAAATTCAAAGAATATGTACGCTCGACTTATCTTTCTAATCGTTATTATCTTTTTATTTTCTGGATGTGTAGTAAAGGGAACAAAAGAAATTATAAATCCTAATATTGTATTTATTCTTGTTGATGATTTAGGATATAAGGATTTGGGTTATACAGGAAGCTCCTTCTATGAAACTCCAAATATTGATCAGCTCGCTAGAGAAGGTAAAATATTTACCCAAGGATATGCGGCTAGTAGAGTTTGTAGTCCTTCAAGGGCTAGTATTATGACGGGCAAATTCACTGCAAGACACGGAATAACGGATTGGATCGGAGCTAGGTCTGGTTCGAATTGGCGAACTTTGGAACGCCATGATAAATTACTTCCGGCAACCTATGAGCATCAATTGTCATCAAAAGATATAACACTGGCAGAGGCATTTCAGATGGCCGGGTATAAGACCTTTTTCTCGGGAAAATGGCACCTAGGTGAAGAAGGCTCTTATCCTGAGCATCATGGATTTGATATTAATAAAGGAGGATGGTCCAAAGGAAGCCCAATGGGAGGGTATTTTTCCCCTTGGAACAATCCTAAATTAGAAAATCAGGAGAATGGAGAAAATCTTTCCATAAGATTGGCTAATGAAACGGCAAAGTTTATTGCTTCGGAAAAAGAAGATCCTTTTTTTGCATTTTTGTCTTTTTATGCAGTACATGGGCCTATACAGACGGACAAAAGGAGATGGAGCAAGTATAGGAAAAAGGCAATACAAAGTGGAATAAGTGAAAACGGTTTTGAAATGGAAAGAGTGCTACCGATTAGACTTACGCAAGACAATCCGGTTTACGCTGGTTTAGTCGAACGCATGGACGAAGCTGTTGGTATCGTATTAAGGTCATTAAGGGATAATGGTCTTGAAGAAAATACAATTGTGGTTTTTACTTCTGATAATGGCGGTGTTGCATCGGGTGATGCTTTTTCTACTTCAAATTCACCATTAAGAGGCGGTAAAGGGTATCAATGGGAAGGTGGAATACGAGAACCTTTCATTATAAAAGTTCCATGGCTGGATAACGGTAGTTCAAAAATAGATACACCGGTCATAGGAGCTGATTTTTTTCCAACACTTTTGGACTTAGCAGGGATTGATCTTTTGCCACAGCAGCACATAGATGGTATCAGTTTAAAACCACAACTCGAAGGAACGCAAGTTACAATCGATAGACCTCTATATTGGCATTATCCGCACTATGGTAATCAGGGTGGTAATCCCTCATCCATAATTCTAGAAGATAATTGGAAATTAATACATTATTGGGAAGATGGCACTAGTGAATTGTATAAACTCTCTAATGACCTTGGAGAGCGTACTAATGTGGCAGAATTATATCCTGAAATTACAAAAGAAAAAGCTACTAAATTATTGAATTGGCTCCATGCAGTGGATGCTCGTTATCCTGAAAAAGATACGCTGTACAACAGGCAAAAGCATCAAGCAAGACTACAAACGCTTTTGGAGAAAAAGTTGCCAGCTCTTGAAAAGGAACGTCGTCTTATGTTGTCCGAAGATTACGAGCCAAACCCAAGCTGGTGGGGAAGTATATCAACTAAGGATTAAACTCTCGGTAAATCTCCTTCGCCTTTTAGAGGTAGTTTAGATTCGCCCATAAGAAATGCATCTACATGGTGGGCTGCTTGCCTACCTTCTGAAATGGCCCAAACTATCAAAGATTGTCCTCGTCTTTGGTCACCTGCAACAAAGATGCCTGGCACATTTGTTTGGTAGTCGGATTCTGATGCCTTTACATTAGTTCTCGAATCTAATTCTAACCCTAATTGTTCTGCCACCGTTTTTTCCGAACCAGTGAAACCTAGTGCCAATAAAGCCAGCTCGCATTTCCATTCCTTTTCGGTTCCTTGTACCTCTCTTAATTCTGGTCGTTGTCCTGGTTTTTTTATCCATTCAACTTCCGAGGTAACCAATCCTTTGAGATTTCCATCACTATCACCTACAAAACGTTTTGTAGAAGTACTGAAGTATCGTTCGGCTCCTTCTTTATGAGATGAGCTTGTTCTTAGGCGCATGGGCCAAAAAGGCCAAGGTTGATCCTCTGGCCGATCTGTGGTGGCCATAGGCATAATTTCAAAATTTGATACCGATTTAGCACCGTGTCTAAAAGATGTTCCAATACAGTCAGACCCAGTGTCACCGCCTCCAATAACAATAACATCTTTAGCTGTTGCCTTAATTTCATCGCCTAAATCCTTAATGCCGTCAACTCTTTTGTTGTTTTGACCTAAGAAATCCATAGCCTGTACAACTCCTTTAAGATCTGCTCCTTCTATAGGAAGTTTTCTTCTTACGGTGGCTCCGCCAGAGAGTACAATGGCGTCAAAATCCTTTTTAAGTTCGTTCGCCTTTATGTCAATACCGATATGAACACCACATTTAAATACAATCCCTTCTTCCTTTAAAACTTTTAGTCTTCTATCTATGACTTGCTTTTCCATCTTAAAATCAGGTATTCCGTACCTTAATAGTCCTCCTGGCTTTTGATCGCGTTCAAAAACAGTAACGGTATGGCCTGCTCTATTTAATTGTTGCGCGGTTGAAAGTCCCGCAGGACCAGAACCCACTACAGCTATTTTTTTGCCAGTTCTGTTAAGTGGTGGTTTTGCAGTAATCCATCCTTTGTCAAAAGCTTTTTCGACTATATTCTTCTCAATATTTTCTATGGAAACTGGGTCTTCGTTTATTCCCAGAACGCAGGCTTCCTCGCATGGCGCTGGACACAAACGACCGGTAAATTCCGGAAAATTATTAGTCGAGTGTAGAATTTCACTAGCCTTTTCCCATTTTCCTCGATATACGGCGTCATTAAAATCTGGAATTAAATTTCCTAAAGGACAGCCACTATGACAAAAAGGAATTCCGCAATCCATGCATCTAGCCCCTTGGTTTTTTAGTTCTTTTTCTTTTAAAGGTACCGTAAATTCCTTATAGTTTTTTATGCGCTCCTCTACTGGTTTATAAGCTTCTACTTTTCTATCGAATTCCAAAAATCCTGTTATCTTTCCCATCTCCTTTTTCGATTTATATCGTTTGTAATTTTTCTTTTTCTAACCTGATCAATGCTTGTTTATACTCTTCTGGCAAAACCTTTATGAATTTAGGTAAATATGCTTCCCAATTTTCCAAAATCCGCTGTGCAAGTGGACTTAGTGTAGAATTATAGTGACTTTCAATTAGGTCCTTTAGCTGTTTAATATCATTATCCTCGGAAACTTTTAACAAATTCAAGGCCTCTGAATTACAACGTTTCTTAAACGTTTTTTTCTCGTCGAGGACGTAAGCAATTCCGCCACTCATACCAGCGCCAAAATTTCTACCTACTTCTCCTAAAATAACCGCTATACCGCCAGTCATATATTCACAACCATGGTCTCCGATGCCTTCAACAACAGCCTTGGCGCCAGAATTACGAACACAAAATCTTTCTCCGGCTTTTCCATTAATGTAAGCCCTTCCCGCGGTTGCACCGTAAAGTGTAACATTTCCTGTAATGACATTGTCTTCGGGGACAATAGTAGAGTTTTCTGGAACCTTAATGACCAGTTTGGCACCTGACAATCCTTTTCCTAGATAGTCATTGGTATTTCCATTAACAATCATGGTAAGACCTCTAGTGGCAAATGCTCCAAAGCTTTGTCCGGCAGAACCAGTAAAATTAAGTTTCAACGTGTTGATTGGCAGTCCTTGAGCTCCGTAAACTTTGGATATCTCGTTGCTCACGATAGCACCTACGGCTCTGTCTGTATTGCAAATAGGAAAGTCTAATGTTAGTTTTTCCTTCCTGAACAATGATGGATTCGCTTTTGCGATGATATCGAACTCTATTGATTTGTCAATGTCGTGCTCTTGTTTTTGAGTATTGTAAAACTTAGTCCCGGCTGGTACGTCTACTTGATGTAATATTGGGGTTAGGTCTATACCGGCGGCTTTATAGTGTTCAATAGCCTTTTTACGATCTAGTTTTTGCACTTGACCTACCATTTCATTGACCGTTCTAAAACCAAGCTCTGCCATAATTTCTCGTAGCTCTTGCGCTACAAAATACATATAGTTCACTACGTGTTCTGGTTTTCCTTTGAATTTCTTTCTTAGTTCCGGATTCTGCGTAGCAATACCAACGGGGCATGTGTTTAAATGACAAACACGCATCATTATACATCCTGAAGCCACTAAAGGTGCGGTGGCAAAACCAAATTCTTCTGCACCTAAGAGACATGCTATGGCAACATCTCTGCCTGTTTTTAACTGACCGTCACATTCTAGGACTATCCTATTCCTAAGATCGTTCATTACCAGAGTTTGCTGTGCCTCGGCAATACCAAGCTCCCAAGGGAGTCCGGCATGTTTTAATGATGTTAAAGGCGATGCGCCCGTACCGCCATCAAATCCAGAAACCAGAACTACATCGGCCTTAGCTTTTGCAACACCTGCCGCAACCGTACCAACACCCACCTCCGAAACTAATTTTACATTGATTCTAGCTTCTCTGTTGGCCGATTTTAAGTCATATATTAATTGCGATAAATCTTCAATAGAATAAATATCATGGTGGGGTGGTGGTGATATAAGACCAACCCACGGAGTAGAATTTCTAGTTTTGGCAATGGCAGGATTTACCTTGGGTCCGGGTAGTTGCCCACCCTCACCTGGTTTTGCGCCTTGGGCCATTTTTATTTGAATCTCTTTAGCATTTGATAGGTAGTTGGATGTAACGCCAAACCTACCTGAAGCAACTTGTTTTATGGCACTGTTTCTCCAGTCTCCTGTTGCGTTTTTATAAAAACGATTTTCATCTTCCCCGCCTTCTCCGGAATTACTTTTACCTCCAATACGGTTCATGGCAATAGCAAGATTTTCATGTGCTTCTTGGCTGATTGAACCATAAGACATGGCACCCGTTTTGAAACGTTTTACGATTTCTGTCCATGGCTCAACATCCTCTAATGGAATAGGGTCATAATTTGAGAACTCAAAAAGCCCTCTTATAGTCATAAGGTTTTGAGATTGCTCATTAACCATTTTAGAAAATTCCTTGTACGTATTTGGCTCGTTACCTCTAACCGCTTTTTGAAGTTTAGCTATACTTAATGGATTGAACATGTGTTTCTCCCCATCACGCCTCCAGCGATATTCGCCGCCAATTTCTAAATCTAAATTGGCTGCTACTTCTTTGTCCTCAAAAGTGTTTTGATGTCTTTTAGAAATTTCTTTCTCAATCTCATAAAGTCCGATACCTTGAATTCTGGTTGGCGTATTTGGAAAGTACTTTTCTACCACTTTGGTGTTTATTCCTATACACTCAAAAAGTTGAGAACCTCTATAGGAGTTAAGGGTAGATATTCCAATTTTATTCATCACTTTAAGGATGCCTTTCCCAACTGCCTTGTTGTAATTCTTAATAGCTTCGTCAAAGGTGAATTCAGTAATATCCAGTTCTTCAATTTGTTCTCCGATAATTTCATTTACCAGATACGGGTTAACGGCGCTTGCACCAAAACCGAACAATAATGCAAAATGATGCACCTCACGTGGTTCTGCAGATTCAATAATGACGCTGAGCTTAGAGCGTTTTCCTAATTTTTGAAGACCGCTATTGACAAAAGAACAGGCTAGTAAAGCAGGAATGGGAGCATTATTTTTGTCTACATTTCTATCCGATAAAATAATGATATTAGTGCCATTGTCCACCGCTTTAGAAGCTTGGTCTAAAATGGATTTTAAGGCATCTTCTAGACCGTTATGACCTTTATTAATTTCATATAATATTGGAATGGACGTTACTTGATAATCCGGACTAACATCATAGTTTTTTATTTTATCTAAATCTTCTTTTGAAATTACGGGGTTCTGTATTTTTAGTTTTCTACAATGTAGTTCTGAAGATTCAAAAATATTATGGTCGCTACCTAAAGTAAGACTTATATCCGTTATAAGTTCCTCTCTAATACCATCTAAAGGAGGGTTGGTAACTTGAGCGAATAACTGCTTAAAATAGTTATATATAAGCTGTGGACGTTGTGATAATACTGCAATTGGAGTGTCCGATCCCATTGAGCCAATAGGCTCCTTGGCGGTTTTACTCATAGGAAGTATTATAGTGTTGATATCTTCTAGGGTATATCCAAAAACAGATTTTCTTTTTTCAAGAGGGGCCTCTCCTAGAAATAGCGGACAATCATTGTAAGGAATGTCTTTTAGGTGTACCAAATTGGTGTCTAACCACTTTTTATAGGGGTGCTTTTTGGCTATATTTTCTTTAATTTCTTCATCATTGATGATTCGTCCTTCTTCCATATTTACCAAAAACATTTTCCCTGGTTCTAGACGGCCGTGAAATTCTACATTTTCCGGGGCAATTTCCACTACTCCGGTTTCGGAGGACATCACTACGTAATCATCCTTGGTAACCGAATATCTTGAGGGTCGTAAACCATTTCTATCTAATACGGCACCAATATAATTACCGTCCGTAAAGGGAATGGAAGCGGGTCCGTCCCAAGGCTCCATCATACAGGAGTGGTACTCGTAAAACGCTTTCTTAGCAGCCGACATTTCGTCGTTCTTCTCCCAAGCTTCTGGAACAAGAATCATCATTACTTCTGGGAGTGAACGCCCGGTCATCAATAATAGCTCTACGACCATGTCCATAGTGGCGGAGTCAGATTTTCCGGGTAATATTATAGGAAGCACATTCTTTATTTCTTCTCCAAATAAATCACTCTCCAATAATTCTTCTCTAGACAACATTCTGGAAACATTGCCTCTAAGAGTATTAATTTCCCCGTTATGGCACATGTATCTGAAAGGCTGCGCCAGGTCCCAGGTAGGAAAGGTATTTGTTGAAAACCTTTGATGTACTAATGCCAATCTTGTAACAACTCTAGAATCTAAAAGGTCAGTATAATAAAGACTGATATCATGAGGCATCAATAAGCCTTTGAAGATTATAATTTTTGTAGATAGACTTGGAACGTAAAAGAACTTACTTTCAGAAAGCTTGGATTTAATGATGGTATGCTCTGTAGTTTTTCTGGCTACAAAGAGTTTTAGGTTGAAATCAAAATAAGATTGTTCTTTGTTGGCTTTTGCTACAAACAATTGTTTCACGAAAGGTTCTGTTTCTGCTGCTATTCTTCCAGGGATGGAACGGTTGACGGGAACATCTCTCCATCCTAAAAGTTGTAAACCTTGTTTTTTTATGTTTTCTTCAAAAACAGTGATACAGAAGTCTCTTTGATTTTCTTTTCTTGGAAAGAAAACGTTACTCACCGCATATTCTCCTGGAGCTGGCAATTCAAAATCGCAGACATCCTTAAAAAAGTCGTGTGGGATATCGACAAGAATTCCAGCACCATCACCAGTTTTTCCGTCTGCACTTACCGCACCCCTGTGTTCTAAACGGTCTAATATCTCTAGCGCCTTATGAATAATGTCGTTAGATTTTTTCCCCTTAAGACTACAGATGAATCCTGCTCCACAATTATCATGTTCAAATTCGGGTAAATATAGTCCTTGCTTTTCCAGTCTCATAGTTTATGGTATTTCTTCAAAAATATCATTTTATATGAATAATATTCATCATTTTTATTCGAATAGATAATTATATTCAACGTTTACGAAAAAACGTTAAAAAATGTGGAATTATATATTTTTCATATGTTCAATTTATCAGATTGATAAATTTATAAGTTAAGAATGGAAGGTGCCAGATTTTTTCGGGGGTAGTTTGTTATAATGATTGATTATAACAAAATCACCCTCATAATTGAGGGTGATAACATTTTATAGCGTAAAATTTAGAAAGAGTACTCTAAAAAATAGGGGGCACAGCTTTATCTAGGTCATTATCTTTTTAAGATACTTCTTGAAATAACGATTTTTTGTATTTCAGAGGTGCCTTCATAAATCTGCGTTATTTTGGCGTCTCTCATTAAACGTTCTACATGGTAATCCTTTACGAAGCCATTTCCGCCATGTATTTGAACCGCCTCAACGGTGGTCTCCATTGCAACCTGAGAGGCATATAGCTTAGCCATAGCTCCGGATAAATCATAGTCATTACCATTGTCCTTGTCCCAAGCAGCTTTATATACCAAGTGTCTTGCCGCTTCAATTTGTGTATGCATATCTGCTAATTTGAAAGCAATAGCCTGGTGGTTGCTTATTTCTGTTCCAAACGCTTTTCGCTCCTTTGAATATTTTAGGGCCAATTCATAAGCGCCTGCAGCAATACCCAGTGCTTGTGCTGCAATTCCGATTCTGCCACCTGCCAAGGTTTTCATGGCAAACTTGAAACCGAAGCCATCATCACCAATTCTATTTTTCTTTGGAACTTTAACATCGTTGAATATCAAGGAATGCGTATCACTACCACGGATTCCCAATTTATTTTCCTTAGGACCAATTTCAAAACCTTCAGCACCTTTTTCAACAATCAATGCATTAATGCCTTTGTGTTTTTTGTCCTTATCGGTCTGTGCTATGACGAGGTAAACTTCTGCAGAACTACCATTTGTAATCCAATTTTTGGTCCCGTTGATAACATAATGATCCCCTTTGTCTATTGCTGTGGTTTTTTGTGAAGTGGCATCACTACCTGCTTCGGGTTCAGAAAGGCAAAAGGCACCGATGATCTCTCCTGTCGAAAGTCTGGTGAGGTATTTCTCCTTCTGTTCTTCTGTTCCATAGGTCTCAAGTCCCCAGCATACTAAGGAATTGTTTACGGATACGATTACGGAAGAAGAGGCGTCGACCTTGGAAAGTTCCTCCATTACTAGAACATAGGATAGGGTGTCCAGTCCACTACCACCATACTTGGGATCTACCATCATCCCTAGAAATCCCAGCTCTCCCATTTTTCTTACTTCTTCTTTAGGGAATCGCTGTGCTTCATCTCTTTCGATTACTTCAGGAAACAAATCATTCTGGGCAAAATCTCTTGCTGCCTGTTGTATCAATTCTTGTTCTTCAGTTAAGGAAAAATTCATGTTTCTAGCTTGTTTTATTGAGAATACAAATATACGGGGATTCCTGGTATTATTTAAAAAATGGCAAACTGAAAAGGTGCTGGTTCAAGTATTGAAATTTATCATTTAAAATACGTCCGTCACGATAATTAAGAACATAATGGCTGGATTAGCGGCTTGTAAAAGTTTGACTTTCAGTAAACTTCATTTTTATCTAGTATTGACTATGAAATGAAAGACATTTTTAAATATCTTTAGGGAATTTCAATTTTTATAAATTGATTGTATTGTCATATTTCCAAGAATAGAAAATTAAAACCAACTGATGATGGAAACCATAATTATTATAGTCTTTTTGGCAGGTTATTTAGCCATTACCTTAGAGCATAATCTTAAAATTGATAAACTAATTCCGGCGTTGGCGATGATGGCCATTTTATGGGCAATGATCGCTTTGGGCGTAGACGGATATGAAAACTGGTTTGATTCTGCCAAACAAGGTTTAGTGGATGGGTTTTCTAGCATGAATCACGATGGTCGTATGCATTTAGTGGAGGAATCACTCTTGCATCACCTAGGAAAGACTGCTGAAATTCTATTTTTTCTTTTGGGCGCCATGACCATCGTGGAGATTATAGATTATTTTGACGGTTTTGCTACTATAAAGGGCTTTATTAAGACCAAGAAAAAAGGAAAGTTACTTTGGTTATTCTCTATATTGGCCTTCATATTGTCAGCAATAATTGATAACCTCACGGCGACGATAGTATTGATAACCATTCTTCAAAAAGTAATAAAGGATAGGGAAACAAAGCTTTGGTTCGCTGGCATGATTGTAATCACTGCAAATGCGGGAGGAGCTTGGTCTCCTATTGGAGATGTGACTACAACAATGCTTTGGATAGCGAATAAGGTGAGTGCGGCACAATTGGTGATCCATGTTTTACTACCGTCTTTGGTCTGTATGCTCGTACCCGTTCTTATTGCTGGAAGGTTTAAGGTTTTTCAAGGTTTAATTGATGGGGAGCTAGATGATGAGAGCCCAAAATCTAAATACGGTTCCATTATGTTGTATTTAGGATTGGGGGCCATTTTATTCGTGCCAATATTTAAGACAGTTACCCATTTACCACCTTATGTAGGAATGATGCTTTCTTTGGCAGTCGTAGCTACTTTTGCTGAAATATACAGTAACAAGAAGTTCAGTATTTCTAGTGTTGACGGCGATGAGCATAGTTCTGGAGGCCATCACAGTCCCGTACATCACTCCTTGTCCAAAATAGAATTACCAAGTATCCTATTCTTTTTGGGAATATTATTAGCCGTAGCGGCGATGGAATCCTTAGGCATATTATTTAACTATGCAGGAAGTCTAAACGAAGCCATTCCAAATACCGATATTGTTGTTTTATTATTCGGTGTTGGTTCTGCGGTTATAGATAACGTACCTTTAGTAGCGGCAAGTATGGGCATGTTCAGTGAACCAATGGATAACCCGTTATGGCATTTTATAGCGTATTCAGCCGGTACAGGAGGGAGTATGCTAATTATAGGTTCTGCGGCTGGGGTTGTTGCCATGGGAATGGAAAAAATTGATTTCTTCTGGTATTTGAAAAAAATAGCTTGGCTGGCATTCGTAGGTTTTATTAGTGGTGCAGCTGTCTTTATTTTATTAAGAGATTTTGTCCTACACGGATAATTTTATCGATAAAACACCGTTATTAAGGCAAATTTGATAATCAAGAACATTATGTTATTATTTCAAGATTTGGCTCAAGACCCAACTACTGGAGAAGTATTGTCCGAGGAAAAAACGCTATCCGTTATGGATTTGGTGTTTAATGGAGGTACAGGAAGTGTGGTTATAATCACCGTACTTTTTCTTATGCTGGGTGTAGCGCTATACATCTATTTTGAACGCTTACTAGCAGTTAATGCGGCGTCCAAAATTGATAAAAATTTCATGAACCAGATTCGGGACCATGTTACAACTGGCAAATTAGAAGCAGCCAAAATCCTATGTGCCCAAACAGATTCTCCCGTAGCAAGGCTAACGGAAAAGGGTATTTCTAGAATAGGAAAGCCTTTAGATGATATAAACACCGCCATAGAAAATGCAGGTACTTTAGAGGTTTATAAGCTAGAGAAAAACGTTAGTGTTTTGGCTACTGTAGCAGGTGCTGCCCCAATGATCGGTTTCCTTGGAACCGTAATTGGTATGATTTTGGCTTTCCATGAGATGGCAAGTAGCGGCGGACAGGCAGAAATGGGTTCATTGGCATCCGGTATTTATACGGCGATGACCACAACGGTTGCTGGTTTGATAGTTGGTATTATAGCCTACATGGGTTACAACCACTTAGTGAACAGAACCGATAAGGTTGTGCATAAAATGGAGGCTAATGCTGTAGAGTTTTTGGATTTATTGAATGAACCACTTTAATCTTTCATTATGAAATTAAAAGGAAGGAATAAGGTAAGTCCGGATTTTAGTATGTCCTCAATGACAGATATTGTTTTTCTGTTATTGATATTTTTCATGCTTACAGCTAATTCGCCTAATGCATTGGATTTATTGTTGCCCAAGGCGAAAGGAAAGTCCACAAACACACAAAACGTTTCTGTAAGTATAGATAAGGACTTACAGTATTTTGTGAACAATCAGAGAATAAACGGAGAATATATTGAAATTGAATTAAAAAAAGCACTAGAAGGTCAAGATAAACCTACTATTATTCTAAGAGCAGAAGAAAACGTTGCGATTAAAGAAGCGGTAAACGTAATGGACATTGCTAACAGGAATAACTACAAGGTCATTTTGGCGGTGCGGCCTAACTAAATGGCATTTTTAGACACGAGACACAAGAAAAAGTCCTTTACACTTACAACGCTGTTGTTAAGTGTGCTGCTATTGGTTTTATTCTACATTGGTCTCACGTATATGGACCCACCCATAGAGAATGGAATTTCAATAAATTTTGGAACTACTGATTTTGGAAGTGGAAGGGTGCAGCCTAAGGAAAAGATACGCTCAGAGCCACTTGATACACCGCCTGTTGAACCTACGGAACAAGAAGAAATTATTGAAAAAGCGATAGCGGAAGAAATAATAGAAGAGGAACCGGAAAAAGTTGTACAAAAGAAAGCGCCAGCAGAAAAGTTGTTGACCAAAGAGAGTGAAGAAGCTATCAAGATAAAACAGGCGAACGAAGCAAAGAAAAAGGCTGAGGATGCAGCCAAAGCTGAGAAGAAAAGGGTAGAGGAGCAATTACGGAAGGAGCAGGCCAAAGCAGCTAAAATTGCCCAACAGAAAAAGGATGCGGAAGAGCGTGCAAGGAAGGAGCAGGAGGCAAAGAAGAAAAAGTTGGATGAATTAATGGGCGGTCTGAACAAATCAGACGGAACCGCAAGTGGTAGCGAAGGAGATGATAACAGATCAGGTGATAAAGGCAGTCCTGATGGCGACCCTTACGCTACAAGTTATTACGGGACCCCAGGTTCTGGAAGTGGAACAGGTGGTTATGGTCTTAATGGAAGGTCGCTTGTAAATAAAGGCAAAGTACCACAAGAATGTAATGAATCCGGAAGAGTGGTGGTAAAAATTGTTGTTGATAGAAACGGTAAGGTTGTAAGTGCTACTCCTGGTGTTCGTGGCACTACCAATAATAGTGCTTGTCTTTTAGAACCAGCAAGAAAAACTGCTTTTATGCACAAATGGAACTTAGATTCCAATGCACCTAGTCAACAAGTGGGTTTTGTAGTTGTAAACTTTAAACTAGGAGAGTGACCTACAGGCAAACTCTTGATTGGATGTTTGTTCAACTTCCAGTCTATCAACAAAAAGGGAAAAAGGCTTATAAGGCCAAGTTAGACGGAATAAAAGCCTTTGCCTCTCATTTAAACAATCCTCAAAAACAGTTTAAGAGTATTCATGTTGCCGGAACTAATGGTAAAGGTTCTAGCAGTCATATGTTAGCATCGATCCTACAAGAAGCTGGTTATAAAGTGGGGTTGTATACTTCCCCTCATCTAAAGGATTTTCGAGAACGAATTCGAATAAACGGTAAACCAATACGTAAGCATAAGGTAGTTGAATTTATAGCTACTCATAAATCATTCCTAATAGGGAAGCAGTTGTCATTTTTTGAACTGACCGTGGGAATGGCTTTTGATTATTTTTCTGAAAAGCAGGTAGACATCGCTATAATAGAAGTGGGTTTAGGAGGTAGGTTAGACTCAACGAATATCATTACCCCAGAGGTAAGCTTAATTACAAATATTGGTTATGACCATACTGATATACTGGGGAATACACTCCCTGAAATTGCTTACGAGAAAGCAGGGATAATCAAAAAAGGAGTACCCGTGGTCGTTAGTGAACATCAGCCTGAGGTAGCCTCGGTATTTGAAGATAAATCAAAAGAGGTTAAGGCCAGTTTGGTCTTTGCAACTGAAGAGGACTATCCGACATATGAAACAGACTTATTAGGCACTTATCAAACGAAAAACATTAAAGGGGTTCTTGCTACGTTAGATTTGCTTAAAGGATTCCCGATAAGTAATATCCATTTGGAAGAAGGTCTTTTAAATGTTTCTATTAACACTGGTTTAATGGGCAGATGGCAATTGTTAAGTGAAAATCCCAAAACCATCTGTGATACTGCGCATAATAAAGATGGCTTAGCGTTGGTTTTAAACCAACTAAAGGGAGAAAAATTCTCTAAGCTTCATATTGTTTTAGGTTTCGTAAAGGAAAAGGATTTAGATAGTGTTCTATCGCTTTTTCCTGAGAAGGCACAGTATTATTTTTGTAAGCCTGACATCGTAAGGGGGTTAGAGGCTAGTTTTCTACAAAAAAAGGCGCTGGATTTTAAACTGAAAGGAGCTGTTTATGCTAGTGTTAAGGAGGCGTATGATGCTGCAAAAGTTAATGCGTTCGCCTCTGATTTCATTTATATTGGAGGTAGTACTTTTGTGGTTGCGGAAGTACTTTAATTTTTTGCGATTTTTCTTTTGGACTTATTAAAAGAATTCTATATTTGCACCCCGTTAAGGGCTCTTAGCTCAGTTGGTTCAGAGCACCTGCCTTACAAGCAGGGGGTCACTGGTTCGAATCCAGTAGGGCCCACAGTAATTTAAAAAGCTTCCGAGAAATCGGGAGCTTTTTCGCTTTTTAATTGTACAAAATTCCTATTCACGTTACGCTAAATTTTGTTTTGGAATCTATCGTCATATTTTTAGTGTATTAAGCGGATAAGTAAGTAATAAATTATTCTCCGTCCATTTTTGTTCATCGGTTCATGGTGATAGGATGGTTTATCTGGGATATTATGGTCTATAGAAAAGAACTAATGGCAAAGGTAGGTGTAGTTAATTATTGTAATACCTCTTATACCATTGTGTAAATTTAAATAGTCCCTCACTTAATTTGGTCTTAGGTTCATATTCTATTACACTTTTTAATTTGCTAGAATCGGCATAGGTAATTCTTACATCACCATCTTGCATGGGCATGAAGTTTTTCACAGCCCTCTTTCCCATTTGTTTCTCTAGTCCAGTAATAAAATCCATTAACTTTATAGGGCTAGAATTACCTATGTTAAATATTCTTGCTTTAGAATCTTTTTTAGTTGCTGAGGTTAACGTTAACCTAACAATTCCTTCCACCACATCATCAATAAAAGTAAAATCTCTTTCCATGTTCCCATTGTTAAAGACGTTTATGGGGCTGTTTGTGTTAATGGCGTCAGCAAAGAGAATTGGTGCCATGTCAGGTCTGCCCCAAGGGCCGTAAACCGTAAAAAAACGCAAACCTGTTGTTTGTAAATCATACAAATGACTGTATGAGTATGCCATCAATTCATTACTCTTTTTTGTAGCTGCGTAAAGGCTTACGGGTTCGTCAACTGGATCACTTTCAGAGAAAGGCACATTGCTCCTATTTCCATAAACCGATGAACTAGAGGCGTAAATTAGGTGTTCTATTTCGTGTTGTCGACAACATTCTAATATGTTTAAAAACCCTACAATATTTGATTGTATATAAGCATGAGGATTTTCTATTGAATAACGAACACCGGCCTGTGCGGCTAAGTTGATTACGCAATCAAATTTATGTTCTTCAAATAACGTTTCTAAAGACTTTAAATCGGTTATGTCTAGTTTTAGAAAACAATAGTTGTCATATTTTGAACTAGGTAAATAATTTAGATTTCCTCTATTTTTTTTCAGTCTTAGTTTTGAAATACTTATTCCAGCTTGGGCTAGGCGGTCATACTTTAGTTGTACGTTATAGTAATCATTAATATTATCTATACCTATAATATCTTCCCCTTTTTTGGACAAAGATTCCGCTAGGTGAAAACCTATAAAACCCGCCGCACCTGTTATTAGAATCTTCATTTACATTTTACTTTACATACCACTGAAAAAGCTTCTTGATGCCATCTTCCAGTTCAATTGTGTGTTCCCAACCCAATTTATGAAGTTTGGAAACATCTGTTAACTTTCGTAAAGTCCCGTCCGGCTTTTCTGCATTAAACACAAAATCACCTTTGTAACCTATTACTTTTTTAATAGTTTCGGCTAGCTCTTTAATAGAAATATCTTTACCGGTGCCAATATTTATATGTGTGTTTCTAATTTCCTTTTCATCATCTGAGTATGTGTCGGGAAAGTTTCTGTTTTCCATTATAAAAGTGCATGCTTCTGCCATATCCTCACTCCATAAGAACTCTCGTTTTGGTTTTCCAGAGCCCCAAATCTCAACGCTATCACCAGATACGCCAAAAGAACTTAGATATTTTTCAGCTTCAATAATATTGGAAACACCTAAATCTTTCACAACAGCATCGTATTTAGCTTCTGAGAGTAGTTTCGCTAAATAAATTTTGCGAATTAAGGCTGGTAGTACATGTGACTTTTCTAAATCAAAATTATCATTTGGGCCATATAGATTAGTTGGCATGACCGAAATAAAATTAGTGTTATATTGTAAATTATAACTTTCGCACATTTTAATCCCTGCTATTTTGGCAATGGCGTAGGGCTCATTTGTGTATTCTAAAGTATCGGTTAATAAATACTCTTCTTTCATGGGTTGATGAGCGTTTTTAGGATATATGCACGTGCTGCCCAGAAAGAGTAGTTTTGTTACCCCATGTTTATAACTTTGATGAATTACATTGTTCTGAATCATCAAGTTCTGATAGATGAAATCTGCTCTATATCTATTATTAGCAACAATGCCGCCAACCTTTGCTGCAGCCAAAAATACATACGCAGGTTTTGTGGATGCGAAAAAATTAGATACCGCTACTTCATTTGTTAGATCTAGCTCTTTATGGGTACGCACAACGATGTTGAGATATCCTTTTTTTTCGAGATTTTTTTTAATAGCGCTCCCTACAAGCCCTCTATGTCCGGCTATGTAAATTTTAGAATCTTTGTTCATAGGGTTTATTCAAAATAATTTTTGATTGTATAACCTCCGTCCTTTAAATACTGTTGTTTTTTCATTAGTACAAGGTCGCTAGACATCATATCCTCAACTAAACCGGCTAAATCATATTTTGGAATCCAACCTAGTTTTTCTCTGGCTTTTGTAGCGTCTCCAATCAACAATTCCACTTCAGTGGGTCGAAAATATTTTTCGTCTACTGAAATAACTTCTTTACCGATCTCTAATTGGTAGTCGGGATTTGAACATTTTTTGACATAACCTCTTTCAGCCGCACCTTCTCCTTTAAATTCTAGTTCAACGCCTACATGGGCAAAACACATTCTTACGAAGTCTCTTACTGTGTTTGTTTTGCCTGTTGCAATTACCCAGTCCTCTGCTTCCTCTGCCTGAAGAATCATCCACATCATTCTTACATAATCCTTTGCATGGCCCCAGTCCCTTTTAGCATCTAAGTTACCCAAGTATATTACATCTTGTAATCCTAGAGCAATCTTAGAAGTAGCCCTAGTAATTTTTCTTGTCACAAAGGTTTCACCTCTTATAGGGGATTCATGGTTGAACAGAATACCATTGCATCCGTAAATACCGTAAGCCTCTCTATAATTGACGGTTATCCAATAGGCATACATTTTAGCCACGGCGTATGGGCTCCTGGGATAAAATGGTGTTGTTTCGGTTTGTGGAACTTCTTGTACTTTACCATAAAGCTCGGAGGTAGAGGCCTGATAAATTCTTGTTTTGTTTTGTAATCCCAATAATCTTATGGCTTCTAATAATCTTAATGTTCCTAAGGCATCCGTGTTAGCAGTATATTCCGGTATTTCAAAAGAGACATGAACATGGCTCATTGCCGCCAAGTTATAAATTTCTTGTGGTTGCACCTCTTGTATTATTCGAGTAAGGTTTGTGCTGTCGGTTAAATCACCATAATGTAAAAAGAAATTAGGGTTTTCTACATGTGGGTCTTGGTACAAGTGATCTATTCTGTCGGTATTAAATAAAGATGACCTTCTTTTGATGCCATGGACCTCGTAACCTTTTTTCAACAAAAATTCGCTTAAATACGCGCCATCTTGTCCTGTAATTCCTGTTATTAACGCTGTTTTTTTATCCATTGCTGTACTTGGTTAGTGTTATTTAATTTTAAAAGTTTTTTATACTAACTTTTTTTTTGCTCGTAAATTGCCTTTTTGAATGCTAATATTTTAGCTTTAAAAGCTCATACGATAAGCGCCATAAGGTAAAACTATTTCAAATTATTTTATATTCTAAGTTTTTTTGGCACTATTCACCTTAATTTAAATGTCATTAATTGATGAGATTACCTTAGGTCTGTTTTTTTTAAATAAAGTGTTTATTTCCTTTGGAATTATTCAAAGGATTAAGGGAATAAATGCAAAACCGTATTCATGTCAAGTTAAGTCAATGTGCCTATATCCATTAATTCTAATCTTAAGATCGTTCCAGCGAAATTTAAAGGATTTTCTTCCAATGAATGTTTCATCCATCCTATATTTAAACAAATACTGGGCAATATTATAAAATTTTAACCCAGCGCCAGCAGATCTTAACTATAGTTCTAGATCTTGAGAGGTCTTGTATTTGTTATTGTAAAAATTAATTTGTTGCATAGTAATCCTCATTTATAGGTTTTTTCGACCATTGATGTGAATAAATAAATAATTGAATCAAGTCTAAATTAAAAAACAATTTATCCCGCCAATTTTGCATGTATTTCAAAGAAGTTATGTCTGTTCTAATAATTCGCAGTCCACTGTAATACAAATATTTAATTCTTTTATGGATTAAGTATTCAAAAGTAGCTTTTGATTTGCAAACATTTAAGATGAAAAATATAAAAGAGTAGGAATTTTGAAGTAATTTGAAGGCCCTATTTAAATGATTAGGTTTAATGAATCAGAAAAAATATAAAACTTTGATAGGAAAACTGAAGAAAGAAGATATTAAACAAGAAGTGTTTGACCTTTATGATGATTATGCACATAATAGACTAAGCAGAAGGCTTTTTATGGATAAACTATCCACTTATGCGGTAGGCGGATTGACTGTAGCTTCAATAATGAGCTTTATATCACCAGATTATGTGAAAAAAATTCAGATTTCACAAGATGATTCTAGATTAAATTCTGAGTTCATACAATATAAATCTCCAAAAGGAGGTGGAATCATAAAAGGATTATTATCCAGACCTGTTGCTACTAAAAAGCAACTTCCCGGAATAATAGTGGTGCACGAAAATAGAGGTTTAAACCCCCATATACAAGATGTGGGCAGGCGGGCAGGCCTAGCAGGTTTTATTTCTTTGGCACCAGACGCACTTACTCCATTGGGAGGTTATCCTGGAAATGACGATGAAGGAAGAAAACTACAAAGGGAAAGAGATAGAAATGAAATGTTGGAAGATTTTATTGCTGCCTACGAACATTTGAAAAACCATCCCGAGTGCAACGGTAGGGTAGGGGTGGTAGGCTTTTGTTTTGGAGGTTGGATTTCTAATATGATGGCAGTTGAGGTTAAAGGTTTAGGAGCGGCAGTGCCATTTTATGGAGGTCAACCTAAAGAAGGAATAAGTAAAATTGAAGCACCTTTATTGCTTCATTTCGGCGCATTAGATACTAGGGTCAACGCAGGTTGGCCAGCTTATGAGGAGGCGCTTAAGAAAAATGGAAAGGAATATATTGCACATATGTACCCCAATGCTAATCATGGATTTCATAATGATACTACTCCAAGATATGATAGGGAAGCTGCTGAACTAGCTTGGGAACGTACCATAGACTTTTTTCAAAAAAAGCTTGTGTAACCTCTTTGAAGCGAGCTGAGCTTGAATTTTACAAAATGAATTTGACTCTGGTTTACTTTATCGAAACAGATTTTAATTCTACCTTAGCGCACTTTTAGGGGATATTAGCTCAGTTGGTTTAGAGCGCTGCCTTGACAGGGCAGAGGTCACCGGTTCGAATCCAGTATATCCCACTTTTTATTTTTGAAACAGATTTTGTAAACCTGACAAATAGCTGTATTTAAGATGCAAAAACGTAATGGCCCATATCTTGTATATTATCCCCTTTGCGTCACAATCAATACGTTTTTTATGCGTTAGTACTTTAGAGTTTTTCAATTCTACTTTTATAAAGTTTTGAATTCAATAAAAATATGCTAAACAAGAGCATTAAATTCCTAATAGAGAATAAAATAGTAGCTGCGGTATTGTTGTTTACTTGTTTGTTCTGGGGAATGGTCAACACTCCTTTTTTTGCAAATAATTCAATAATACCCTCTTACCCTGTCGCGGTGGATGCTATTCCCGATATAGGAGAAAATCAACAAATTGTTTTTACAACTTGGTCAGGGCAATCTCCGCAAGATATAGAGAATCAGATTACCTATCCTTTAACTACTAATTTATTAGGAGTGCCTGGTGTAAAAACGATAAGAAGTACTTCCTTATTTGGTTTTTCAAGTATATACGTGATTTTTGACGATGATGTAGATTTCTATTGGTCTAGAAGTAGAATTTTAGAGAAGATTAATAGTTTGCCAGATGGTCTGTTGCCAACATCGGTAAAACCTACCTTAGGCCCGGACGCTACAGCTTTAGGTCAGCTATTTTGGTATACCTTAGAAGGTAGGGATAGTGAAGGAAGAGTTACGGGTGGTTGGGATTTACATGAAATCAGAACCATTCAAGATTTCTACGTAAAAAATGCGTTGTCTTCTACCAAAGATGTTTCTGAGGTGGCATCTATAGGGGGTTATGTACAAGAATATCAAATTGATTTAAATCCTGAATTGATGCGTCAATATGGGGTTTCTATTGCCGATGTTGTTGCGGCCGTGAAGGAGAACAATAGAGATGTAGGGGCTAAAACTATTGAAATTAATAATGCGGAATATTTTGTTAGGGGTCTTGGTTATATAAAAAATAGCTCGGATATAGAAAATGCGCAAGTGTTATCTAACGATTTCACCCCTATTAGAATTAAGGATATTGCCCAAGTTGGTTTTGGTCCGGCTGAAAGAAGGGGCATTCTAGATAAGGAAGGAGCAGAAGTAGTAGGTGGTGTTGTTGTGGCAAGATATGGCTCTAATCCAATGGAAGTCATTACTGGTATCAAGAAAAAAATTAATGAAATTGCAGTAGGTCTACCAAGTAAGACTTTAAAGGATGGAAGGGTGTCCAAGTTAACTGTTGTGCCGTTTTATGACCGTAGTGAGCTTATTGGGAACACGCTTGATACTTTAAAGGATGCGCTTACTTTTGAGATACTGTTTACGATTTTAGTGGTGCTCGTAATGTTGCGAAATTTAAAAGTTTCAATAGTTATTTCCAGTCTACTTCCGTTGGCGGTATTGTTGGTTTTCGTAGCTATGAAGGCTTTTAAAGTAGAAGCTAATATTGTGGCGCTTTCTGGAATTGCTATAGCCGTAGGGACTATGGTGGATCTAGGGATTATACTTTCAGAAAATATAATAAGGCATTTAGAGCATCCAAAAGAAGGAAAAACAATTAACGAAATAGTATATAATGGCACAGTTGAAGTTTCTGGTGCAGTGCTTACCGCAGGGTTTACAACAATAGTAAGTTTTATTCCCGTATTTGCACTTAGTGGTGCTGAAGGAAAACTTTTTACACCCTTGGCATTTACAAAAACAGTAGCGTTGCTAGCTACTATGTTTATTGCAATATTTTTAATACCTCCCATTACAGCGCAGTGGTATAGTCGTAGACGTGCTAAAAGGGACTACTCCATTATCCTTTCGGCAATCATGGCATTCGGGGGAATTTTGGTAGTGCTGTTTGGATATTTTTCAGGAATAGTCTTGGTAGGTATAGGTGTTATTGGGCTATTAAAGTTTTATAAGGTGATACCAAAGAAGAAAGCCGATAATTATGGACGCTATTGGATAATCTTAGCTGCTGTAATTTTACTAACGTACTATTGGCGACCATTGGGCCTTGAGACTTCCTATTTTTTTAGTTTGTTTTTTATCGTTTTTAGCTGTTTCCTAGTTTTAGGAGCACTCCTTGTATTTAGAACCTATTATGAGCATATTCTAAAATGGGCTTTGGCCAATAAACTCTTGTTTCTAAGCATACCTTCATTTCTCTTACTTCTAGCGTTTTTAGTTTTCAAAAATATTGGAGAGGAATTTATGCCTACCCTAGATGAAGGTTCTTATTTGTTAATGCCAACTTCAATGCCACATTCTGGTGTTAGTGAAAATAAGCGTGTATTACAGCAGTTAGATATGGCTGTTGCCGCTATCCCGGAAATAGAAACCGTGGTAGGTAAGGCAGGTAGGGTTGCTTCTGCCCTTGATCCGGCACCGTTGTCCATGTACGAAAACATGATTATCTACAAACCTGAATATATCGTGGATAAGAACAATGAGCCAATTTCATTTAAAGTTGAAAATGGTTTGTTCCAAACTAAAAAAGGAAAACAGGTGGCTTCTGGTTCCGGTATAAGTGCTAACGAACTTATAGTAGATGATCAGGGAGCCTTTTATCGTAATTGGAGACCAGAAATAAAAAGTAAAGAAGATATTTGGAAAGCTATCGTAAATGCTTCCAGACTACCAGGGGTAACATCAGCACCAAAATTACAGCCTATTGAGACAAGATTGGTAATGCTTCAGACAGGAATGCGTTCCCCAATGGGGATAAAAGTTTTTGGGCCCAAACTTCAGGTAGTAGAAGAATTCGGGTTGCAATTAGAGCGCTATTTGAAAAATATTGAGGGGGTAGATGCGGCATCCGTATTTGCCGATAGGATTATTAGTAAGCCTTATATGCTTTTAGATATTGATAGAGTTGCTGCAGCGCGTTATGGCATATCAATAGAAGCTATACAGGAAGTGTTGGAGGTTGGTATTGGTGGCAAGGTCTTAACGCAAACTATTGAGGGTAGGGAGCGTTTTGGTGTACGCGTAAGATACCCTAGGGAGCTAAGGGCAAATCCTTCTGATTTAGAGAATATTTACGTGCCCTTAAAAAATGGTAGTTCTATTTTGTTAAGTGAAATCGTTACAATTAGATACGAGAAAGGACCTCAGGTAATTAAAAGTGAAGACGGTTTCCTAACAGGTTATGTGCTCTTTGATAAAAAGTCCGGTTATGCAGAGGTGGCTATTATAGAAGAAATTCAGAACAAATTAAAAAATCAAATTGATGAAGGTTCGTTAGTGGTGCCAGAAGGTGTTAGTTATCGCTTTTCGGGAACTTATGAAAATCAGCTACGCGCAGAGAAAACGCTGACCTTTGTTATACCATTGGTCTTGCTCGTCATTCTATTTATTCTTTACCTACAGTTTAGATCCGTGGCTATTTCTTTTATGGTTTTTACCGGAGTTGCAGTAGCCTTTTCAGGAGGTTTTATACTTATTTGGTTGTATGGTCAAGAATGGTTTTTAAATATTGATTTTGGAAATGTAAACTTTAGAGATTTATTCAATATAAAGACCATAAACTTGAGCGTGGCCATTTGGGTAGGTTTTATTGCTTTGTTTGGTATAGCAACGGATGATGGGGTTGTTATGGCAACCTACCTTAAACAGACTTTTACCCGTAATGCACCGGCGGATATTGCGGCTATAAGAGCCTCTGTTCTAGAAGCAGGAAAGAGAAGATTAAGACCATGTTTAATGACAACGGCAACTACCTTATTGGCGCTATTACCCATTTTGACGGCACAGGGTACAGGGAAGGATATTATGATTCCTATGGCAATTCCTAGTTTTGGAGGAATGTTGGTTGCTTTGGTATCTTTGTTGATAGTACCTGTGCTATACAGTTTAAGGGAAGAATTAAAACTAAAACGTAATGAGCGATAAAGTTTTGGAATTACGTAATTTAAAAAAATATGGAGGCTACGGATTGGTGCTTCTAATTGGTCTATTGCTAGGTTATTTTCTGTTTAATTCTGGAACAGAAGAAGACCATCTGGATCATACTAAGGAAATTACGGCTATAGCTACTTATACTTGCTCTATGCATCCACAAGTTTCTAAGAACGAGGAAGGCAAATGTCCTTTATGTGGAATGGATTTAGTAGCGGTAAATGCCACATCAAATGACATAATCTTAGGTGTGGACCAGTTTTCTATGAGTGAAAATGCCTTAGCCTTGGCCAATGTAGAAACTAGTATTGTAGGTCTCAATGACAAAAATAAGGGAAATTCTATAGTGCTATCTGGAAAGATAACCTCTAATGATAAGACCAATGCCGTGCAAACCACCTTATTCGATGGTAGGATCGATAAATTAGATATTAACTACATTGGGGAGTATGTGAAGAAAGGGGATCAGATTGGACTTATTTATTCGCCAGAAATGTACTTAGCACAGGATAAGCTACTAACCTCCGCTTCTTATAAGGATACGCATCAAAAGTTATATGCTGCGGCTAGAAATACCTTAGGTCTGTGGAAAATGACAGATGCTCAGATTGATGAGATTTTAAGAACTGGCAAGCCTATGATGAATTTTCCACTCTATGCAGATGTTTCAGGTACCGTTACCTCTATAATGGCAGCTGAGGGTAATTATTATAAACAGGGAGATCCGTTGTATAAAGTAAGCAACCTCTATACCGTATGGGCGGTTTTTGATGCATATGAAAATCAATTGCCACTTCTAAAGGTTGGTCAAGATATGGTCATTAATTCAAATGCCTTCAAAGGAGAGGTAATCAAGGCAAAAATTTCTTTTATAGAACCGGTAATGGATGAGAATAAGCGTACCGTTGCAGTTAGGGTAACCTTGAATAATAGAGATAAGAAGTTTAAGCCAGGGATGTTTATCCAAGGAAGTGTTGCCGTTAATTATGAGAGGCAGCTACTGACTGTTCCTAAAAGTGCTGTCCTCTGGACAGGAACGCGCTCTGTGGTTTATGTAAAATCAAATCCTAATGAGCTTGTTTTTGAGATGGCGCAAGTAACTCTTGGGGAACGTATAGGTGATTCTTATTTTATTTTGGACGGCTTAGATCCCGGTGCAGAAGTGGTAACTAATGGTGCCTTTACTGTAGATGCAGCTGCCCAGCTTCAAGGTAAAAAATCTATGATGAATACGGGGGGGCAGCGCAAATTACCATCGGCCAATCTTGAAGACATAGGTGTTTCACTTCAAATAAAGGAGAATCGACATATTTTAAAATTAACACAGACCTACTTTGATTTAAAAAATCAGCTAGTAAAATCCGATTTTAAAAAAAGCCAAGGCGAAGCTTTGAAGTTACAAGCTATCTTGGATGAAATTGATATAAATAGTTTTGAAGGGGCCTTAAAACCTAATTTAGAGAAATTTAAAAAATATACGAAGGGTACGGCAAACGCTGGTCAAATAGAAGAGCAAAGACTTCAGTTTAAAAATCTATCAGAAGAGATGATAGTTTTGTTGGATGCCTTAGGAGGTTTAAATGAGACCATATATGTGCAGCATTGTCCTATGGCAGATAATAATAGTGGAGCCAATTGGCTAAGTTTTGAAAGTGAAATTAGAAACCCATACTTTGGTGACCAAATGTTAACCTGTGGTTCAATAACCCGAAAAATTCAATAGCTATAGTATTTCTAAAATCCGCTCTAGTGCCATTCCTCTTGAGCCTTTTATAAGCATACTACTATTTTTAGGAATATTTTCAGAACGTAAGTAATCTTTTAAGTCATTATAGGTTTTGAACTTTTTAAAGTCACTTTTCACTTCATAGAAGTTTTCACCAATCAAGCAGGTGTTATTTAGTTCAAGTGCTTGGGCAAGTTCCGCGATATTTTGATGCTCTTCTTTAGCTTGTTCTCCAAGCTCAAACATGTCTCCTAAGAACAAGCATTTACGGTCTCCTTCTATTTGGGAGAAATTTTCCAATGCGGCTTTCATACTTGTAGGATTTGCATTGTAGGCATCAAGGATAATTTTGTGCCCTTTCTTTTCAATGACTTGGGACCTGTTGTTATCGGGTAGGTAGGATTCTAAACCTATTTTTATCATATCATCGGGGACGTTAAAATATTTACCCATTAATATAGCGGCACAGCAATTGGGGAAATTGTAAGAGCCTATTAGTTTTGTGCTTATATGCGTTTGTCCTATCTCAATTTCAACAAAAGGATTTGCCTTGGGCATCTTTATAATAGTAAAGCTTGGGTCGCTAGTGCTAAAACCGTATTTATTAATATAGGAGGCTAGTTTTTCTTTTTGAATGGGGTCGTCAGCATTCATGAATATGCCTTTGTTTTCAGCAATTAGATGTGTATAAAGCTCACTCTTTCCTTTGATTACTCCTTTAACTCCACCAAACCCTTCCAAGTGTGCTTTACCGAAATTGGTGATATATCCAAAATCCGGTTCCGTAAGACCGCTAAGAAATTCTATTTCCTTTTGGTGATTGGCACCCATTTCTACAATGGCAATTTCAGTATCTTTTTTTATGGATAATAACGTTAAAGGAACTCCTATATGGTTGTTTAAATTGCCTATAGTGGCAATGGTCCTATATTTTTTGGAAAGGACCGCATTAATCAGTTCTTTGGTTGTGGTTTTTCCGTTGCTGCCTGTTAAGGCTATCACTCTTGCTTTGGAATAATTTCTATGGAAATTAGCTAAACGCTGCAATGTGGTTAGCGCGTTTTTCACTATTATAGTTCTATCGTCAACAAAGAATCTTTCCTCATCTATAATGGCATAGGTAGCGCCATTTTCAATAGCTTTCTTTGCATACTCGTTACCATTGAAATTTTCACCTTTTAGGGCAAAGAAAATATCGTTCTTTAAAAGTTTTCTAGTATCAGTACATACAGAAGGGTACCGGAGAAAGATTTTGTGCAGGTCTTCAATTTTCATAAAATCGAAGATAAAAAAAAGCCCTTTAAGAAAAGGGCTTTTTAATATTTTAGATGAGCAAAATCATTTTGCTTTCTTACCTCTTACGGTCTTATTTTTTGTTTTAGACTTTGACCCAACTCTGGACATTGCACATCTAAACCCGATATAATCTGTAGCCATATATTGTGGCATATATCTTCTTTGTGCAGGGTCTAACCAGTATGCTCTATCTCTCCATGAGCCTCCTTTGTATACTCTTACTTCATCATTGATTAAAGAAGTTCTGGTATTGGATTGATCGTATTGTCTTGTAATCTTACCGTCTTCATCTCTCTCAACTTTATGTTGTGGAGAATTGTACATGCTCGCTTTATCACTTTCCTCATCTTCATCGCTGAATCTATCGAAGAATCTTGAGGAACCTGGGTCACCATCCCTGTAGCCTCTATTGTCACTAGAAGAGAAATTGGTTCTTAAGTAAGTTTCGTTTTCATCTACAGGAACTTGCTTGATTTCTCCTGGTAAATTCACCGCTACAACCTTTCCATTAGGAAGTGTGTCATAAAGTACGGAATCTCGAAGGATATTTACTTTGCCGTCTTCTCCTATAGCGCTTTTCATATAAATATTACCTCTGTAGTAGTTGAAATCACTAACTTCATCATCAACTATTGGTCTATACACATCAGCTACCCATTCAGCTACGTTACCTGCCATGTCATAAAGACCTAAATCGTTGGGTTTGTAGGACATCACCTGTGCTGTTATATCTGCACCATCATCTGACCATCCCGCGATTCCACCATAATCTCCTTTTCCTTGTTTAAAGTTCGCAAGTTGATCACCTCTACCTACGCGTTGTCCGTTTCTGGTATAGTCACCCTCCCAAGGATATTTTTTTCTACCTCTATAATTATTGTACTCTCTTGAGCCAACTTGTGCTTGAGCGGCATATTCCCATTCCGTTTCGGTAGGTAGTCTATATTCTGGCATAATAACACCACTACTTCTTTTGGCGAAAGTTGAAACACTATCCTTTTTTTGTTTGCCTTGTAAAGAATCAATCTGTCCGTTATAAACAGATTCTGGCCTGTTCAAATAAGCTTCCGTGCTAAAAGTACCAGCTACTTCTCCACTAGCCGCTTGGTATTTGGCATCTTCAGATAAATATCCTTCTCTTTCTAACATCACCTCGTTTACACGGTCTGTTCTCCATTCCGCAAACTGAGTGGCTTGTATCCAATTTACACCCACAACAGGATATTCCGCATAGGCAGGATGTCTTAAATAGTTGTTGGTCATAGTTTCATTAAAGCCTAATCTATTTCTCCAAACCAAAGTATCGGGCAAAGCTCCTTTGTAAATATTGGTATACTTAGGATTTTCCGGTGGGTAAACACTTTTCAAGTAATCTAAATACTCTAGGTACATGACATTGGTCACCTCTGTTTCATCCATATAAAATGATTGCACGTGTTGTGCGGTGGGTGTGTTGTTCCAGTCATGCATCACATCATCCTGTACTTTACCTTTTGTAAACGTACCACCTTCAACAAATACTAACCCTGGAGCAGTTTCTTGCTCCTTAAAATCGGTATTATATTGGAAGCCGCCTTCCTTAGCATTGATTTTCCAACCTGTAGCTCTAGAAGTGTTTTTAGAGGAAGATGAGGATTTAGAACAGCTGGTTACTGTAAAACCTCCCGCTATAACGGTTAATGAGAGTACAAATTTTGTAAACTGTTTTTTCATAATTAGGACTTGAGTTCAATCTTCACAAACTAACGTTTAAATGAGTCTGTGTATTGGGTTTTGATTAATTTGATGTCACTTTCGCTGATTAAAACGATGTTTTCATCATAATATTTTATAGGTTATTTTTTTTTTAACCTTGACTAGCTAATAATGCCGTAAAAGTGCATTACTAACAGTCATAACGTGGCAAAAACTATTATAGTATGGGTATTTTGTTTTCTTTTTATAGAGAAGATGTCTAAAGCTAGTCCTGCGGGGGAAAATCTAGATTCCTTGATAGTTTTGGAATATGAATAACTAAAAATAGTAACATCTTCATACAAGATTATCGTAAAAAGGTCGTTTACATGTAAAATACACCATATTACCCTAGAAGTAACACGCTATATTTTATTCCTAAATCAATATTAAATTAAATGAAAAAGATTTCAATACTCTTCATGTTAGCATTTGTAGTTAAATCAGTAGCGCAAGAAGACCAGAGAGTGATAACAACGGCAGTGCCATTTTTAACTATTGCAGCTGATGCACGTTCCGCAGGAATGGGTGATATGGGTGTGGCCACCTCAACCGACGCCTTTTCGCAACAGTGGAATCCGGCAAAATTTGCGTTTGCAGAACGGAAAATGGGCATCGGCTTAAGCTATACGCCTTATTTAGAAAGTATCATAACTGATATCTCACTTCTTAATGCTAGTTTTTATAATAAATTGGACGAGAAAAGTGCATTTGCGGTAAGTCTTAGATATTTTACACTAGGCGAAATAGAGTTGCGCCAGTTCGCAAATGATCCTGGAACTTTAGCAAAACCGAATGAACTTGCGTTGGATGGCTCTTATTCACTTAAGCTTAGCCCAACGTTTTCGATGGCTGTCTCTGGTAGATACATAAGATCTAACCTAAGGTTGCCACAGAACGGTACGGAAGATTCGCAAGCGGCTAGTTCATTTGCGGTAGATGTGGCCGGTTTTTATAGGTCTAGAGAAGTTGCTTATAATAATTTTGATGGTCGTTGGAGGGCTGGCTTCAATATTTCCAACGTAGGAGGCAAAATTCAATATGATGAAGGTGGACAGGAAAACTTTCTGCCAAGTAATCTTAGAGCAGGATTAGGTTTTGACTTTATCCTAGACCAAGATAATGTTATAGGGGTAACAACAGAATTCAGCAAACTTCTAGTTCCTACGCCTCAAGATTTTGATAATGATGGTGATATTGATTCAGAGGATAATGATATCTATCAAAACGAAAGCGGATTTAGTGGTATTTTAGGTTCGTTCACTGATGCCCCTGATGGTTTTTCTGAAGAATTAAAAGAATTTACTTGGGCTTTGGGAGCAGAATATTCTTATCAAGATGCCTTTATGGTGCGAACGGGTTATTTTAATGAAAGTGAAGAAAAAGGTTCCAGAAAATTCTTTACACTCGGTGCAGGTTTTAAGTTTAAAGCAGCTCAGATAGATTTGTCGTATTTATTCTCTACATCACAAGTTAGAAACCCTTTGGAAAACACATTGCGTTTTGCACTTACATTTAGCCTGGGAGAGGAATTTTATAACGATTAGAAAGCCTAAAAATAAATAATATAAAACCTGCTTAGCCGCAGGTTTTTTTGATTTTTAAACCCTTCAAAAGTGGTTTTCGTTTTTTCGGAAAACCTTATTTTTGTTATTATACCCTTTTACAATGCCTGTAGAAAAAAGTTTAAGTTTCGACATAACCATTTATAATTCTTTAGACGAATTAAAAGAATTGGATAAATCGTTAATGATTCAATCTATAGAAGCTAGAGAAAATGCGTATGCACCCTATTCTAAATTTAACGTTGGCGCTGCGGTCTATTTAGAAAATGATGAAGTGGTCATTGGTAGTAATCAGGAAAATGCTTCATATCCATCTGGTCTTTGCGCTGAAAGAGTAGCGGTATTTCAGGCTGGGGCTCGTTTTCCTGGAATTAAAATCAAAACAATAGCCATTACGGCAGCATCCGAAAATTATGAAGTAGCAACCCCTGCAGCACCCTGTGGTAATTGTAGGCAGGCCATTTTCGAGTATGAGTTTAGACAAAAAGAACCCATAAAGTTGTTATTGATGGGTGAAGTTGGCCAAATTGTTCAGTGTAATTCTATTGCAGATATACTGCCATTGGGATTTAGTAGTACCTTCTTGAAATAGTCCTGATTTTCGTAGCTAAAACAAACGCAATGCATAATTTTTGTTAAGCCTATAATTTCTTTCGCCTTTTGGTTCTATTTTTTTTATCCATTCATTAATATGTGTATTTTTGTTTTCTTTCGGCACTGGTAAGAGATATGCGCTATGTCCCGAAAAGTAATTATTAATTTAGATAATAGATTGATGGAAAAAATCACCAAGGAGACGTATTTGAAGTGGTACGAGGAAATGCTTTTCTGGAGAAAATTCGAGGATAAACTTGCCGCTGTATACATACAACAGAAGGTACGAGGTTTTCTTCACCTCTATAATGGTCAGGAAGCCGTTTTGGCCGGAGCATTACATGCTATGGACTTAACGAAGGATAGGATGATTACTGCCTATCGAAACCATGTCCAGCCAATTGGTATGGGTGTAGACCCAAAGAGAGTTATGGCAGAGCTTTATGGAAAAGTTACTGGGACTTCAAAAGGTATGGGAGGTTCTATGCACATCTTTTCGAAAGAACATAGATTTCACGGAGGTCATGGTATTGTAGGAGGTCAGATTCCTCTAGGTGCCGGAATGGCATTTGGGGATAAATATAATGGTAGTGATGCCGTAACGCTTTGTTACATGGGTGATGGTGCCGTTAGGCAAGGATCGCTTCATGAAACCTTTAATTTAGCGATGCTTTGGCAACTACCTGTAGTTTTCATTTGTGAAAACAACGGTTATGCCATGGGTACCTCGGTGGCGAGAACTTCATATTCCACAGATATCTGGAAATTAGGATTGGGGTATGAAATGCCTTGTGGTCCTGTTGATGGAATGAATCCTGTTACGGTTGCTCAAGAAATGAGTAAAGCTATTGAGCGGGCAAGAACCGGTGGCGGACCAACTTTTCTTGAGATGAAGACCTATAGATATAGGGGACACTCTATGTCCGATGCACAACACTATAGAACTAAAGATGAGGTAGCGGAATATAAAAAGATAGATCCTATTACTCAAGTATTGGACGTCATCAAAGAAAAAAAGTACGCTACTGAGGATGAAATCAAGAAAATTGACAAAAAAGTTAAAGCCTTGGTTTCTGAATGTGAGAAATTTGCGGAGGAATCAGATTACCCACCAGTAAGCCAATTGTATGATATGGTTTACGAACAAGAAGATTTTCCATTTGTTCAACATAAATTATAAGTAAATGGCTATAGTTGTAAATATGCCCAGATTAAGCGATACCATGGAAGAAGGTACCGTTGCCACGTGGTTGAAAAATGTCGGGGACAAGGTTGAAGAAGGAGATATATTAGCGGAAATAGAAACTGATAAGGCTACGATGGAGTTTGAGTCCTTTAATGAAGGGACCTTACTTCACATAGGTATAGCCGAAGGCGATACCGCTCCTGTAGATTCGCTACTTGCTATCATAGGTGATGAAGGAGAAGATATTTCCGGTTTGTTAAATAGTGGTGCTACTTCAGAACCGGCGAAGGAAGAGACAACTGCTTCGGAGGAAGTGACTAAGGATGAAGATGTAGCTCAAGAGGCTGCTGAAATTCCTGAAGGTGTTGAGGTGGTTAAAATGCCACGTTTAAGCGATACCATGGAAGAGGGTACGGTTGCAGCTTGGTTAAAAAAAGTGGGTGACACCGTAGAAGAAGGTGATATTCTGGCAGAGATAGAAACGGATAAAGCCACAATGGAGTTTGAGTCTTTTTACTCTGGTACGCTACTGTATGTAGGTATTCAAGAAGGAGAATCCTCTCCTGTTGATGCAGTATTAGCCGTAATAGGACCTGAAGGAACGGATGTAGATGCTGTTTTAAATGCAAAACCCGAAGCTTCAAAATCTGAAACTAATACGGCTGAAAGTAAAAAAGAAGCACCAAAAGAGAAAGTACAAGCTGATTCCGATACGTCTAAAACACCAGTTGCGGACGGCAAGCGGATTTTTGCTTCCCCTTTGGCAAAGAAAATAGCAGAAGATAAAGGAATAGATTTGGCTGCTATTTCCGGTTCTGGGGATAATGGACGAATCGTTAAAAAAGATGTGGAGAATTATCAACCATTACAATCCATTGCTGCACCTGTCGCTCAACAAGCACAAGGGGCTGAGCCAAGCTTAGCGCCTATAAGCTTGCCTGTAGGCGAAGAGGGTTCGGAGGAAGTCAAAAATTCTTCGATGCGTAAGGTAATTGCAAAAGTTTTAGGGCAATCAAAATTCACTGCACCGCACTTTTATCTTACTATCGAGGTAGATATGGACAATGCCAAGGCTTCTAGAGCACAAATAAATAGTCTCCCCGATACCAAGGTTTCATTTAATGATATGGTACTGAAGGCTTGTGCAATGGCTTTAAGAAAGCACCCGCAAGTAAATACTTCTTGGAATGGAGATACGACCCGCTATAACAAACATATCCATATGGGTGTTGCGGTTGCTGTGGATGAAGGTCTAGTTGTGCCAGTAGTGAAGTTCGCTGACCAATTAGGACTTACCCAAATAGGTGCTGCCGTTAAGGATTTGGCAGGCAAGGCAAGGACTAAGAAGATTGCGCCAGCAGAGATGGAAGGTAGTACTTTTACCGTGTCTAATCTTGGAATGTTCGGTATATTAGAATTTACTTCTATTATCAATCAACCCAATTCTGCGATACTTTCAGTCGGCGCTATTGTAGAAAAACCAGTAGTTAAGAATGGAGAAATAGTAGTGGGTAATACCATGAAACTTACACTTGCGTGTGACCATAGAACTGTTGATGGTGCCGTTGGAGCTCAATTTTTACAGACCCTGAGGTATTTTGTAGAAAATCCGGTAACGATGTTGGCTTAAATCAAATTGGTTTTAAAATAATAAAAAGCATCCTCTTTTCAGGATGCTTTTTATCTTTAAATAAATTGGAAAAATGAAAAAATTAATTGTTTTAGTTCAAGTGCTTATTCTATGGGGATGTGGTGCTCAAAACAGAAATGTTACAAACACAATTACTACTAATGAAGGTCCTGCTGGTTTAGTCGGTAAAATTAGTGAAGAAAAAATGGCATCAACCATAGAGGCTAACACCCAAAAAACTTTCGCATCTGCAGAAACAATTGAAAATCTAATGGTGTTTTTGGCATCAGACGATTTAAAAGGTCGGGATTCCGGAAGTGATGGTATTGAGAAGGCGGCTGAGTTTATATCGGATTTTTTTAAAGAAAACAACGTGCAGCCTTATTTTAAAACATACCGGGACACATTAGGTAATTTTGATAAACCCACTTCTAATGTGGTAGGTTATTTAGAAGGTACGGACCCACAATTAAAGAAAGAGTTTATTGTTGTTGGTGCCCACTATGACCATATTGGAATAATGGGTAGCGAAAATGGAGATGTTATTGCCAACGGAGCTAATGATAATGCATCAGGAACTAGTGTAGTATTAGAACTCGCAAGATATTTTGGAGGAAAAAAATCAAACAAAAGGAGTATTTTATTTGCTTTATTTAGTGCTGAAGAAAAAGGGCTTCTTGGTTCTAAACACTTAGCGGAAAAGCTAAAGGGTGAAGCTATTACGCTTTACACGATGCTTAATTTTGAAATGGTCGGGGTTCCAATGGTCAATAAAGACCATTTATTATATGTCACAGGTTATGAACTTTCAAATTTGGCCCAGGTAAGTAATACCTATGCTAATGAAAAATTAGTAGGGTTTTTGCCAAAAGCTAAGGAGTTTAATTTGTTCAAGCGATCGGACAATTATCCGTTTCACAATGTCTTTAATGTGCCGTCACAAACGTATAGTACATTTGACTTTACCAATTTTGAACATTATCATAAAGTTGGCGATGAACTTAACTTAATGGATTTTGAACATATGGCAAGTGTAGTGAACAAGGTGATACCCGTTGTGGAAGGAATAGCGAATGCATCTGTTAAAGAAGTAAAATATAACTAATGGCTAAAATTATAATTACGGGGGCAAGTAGAGGTATTGGTTTTGAGCTAGCACAATTATTTGCGAAAGAAGGCCATGAAGTATTGGCTTTGTCCCGAAACGAGAACCCTATTAAAAGTCTGGGAATAACCAATATTCATACGTTTCCTTTTGATATTGCCAGCGATGCTGATTTATTAAGGCTAAAACAGTTTTTAGCTGCTAATTGGAAAAGCGTAGATGTGTTAATTAATAACGCCGGAAAGTTATTGAATAAACCTTTTCTAGAAACTAGCATGGAAGAATTTAAAGCCGTTTATGATGTAAATGTATTCGGTGTGGCAGCTATTACGCAATTGGTTGTGCCGTTTATGAACAAAAACTCCCATGTAGTAACTGTAAGTTCTATGGGAGGCGTTCAGGGAAGTATGAAATTCCCGGGTCTTTCTGCCTATAGTTCTAGTAAAGCAGCGGTAATTACAATGACCGAGTTGTGGGCCGAAGAATTTAAAGAAGCTGGTCCATCCTTTAATGCGCTTGCCTTGGGTGCCGTGCAAACAGAAATGTTAGAGGAGGCTTTTCCTGGCTATAAAGCGCCAATAACAGCTTTAGAAATGGCAATATATATTAAGGATTTTGCACTAACTGGTAATAAGTTATATAATGGAAAGCTATTACAGGTAAGTAGCAGTACACCATAAGTTAAGGCTTTACATACACTTTATGTATTGTATCTAATTTTGGAAAAAGTTTAATAAAGGCATTTTTATCCGCATACATCAAGTCTAAGGTATCCATTGTAGTGTCTGCATAGCCGGAATATAAGTTTTCTACAACCTCCATGCCGTTTATGACTATTCCAAAAGACGGAAATCCTTTTACATTGTTATAGTTAATCGTATCTAGACGATGATTATCACTAAGGTTAATATAAAGGTCCGTAGTTCTTGTCCTGGGTCCGCCTCTGGCAAAACTTATCGTTCCTTTCGAATTTCCTTGAATAACTTTTTCATCGGGAACTTTTATACTGTTCCAATGATTGTACTGTATACTGTCCGTGCTGCCAAACTGCGCTACAAAACCAGGATTAACGCGGTAAAAGAGTTGGTTGTCAAAATACCGATGCTTTACCAATTGGTAAAACCTATCTGCTGCTTTAGGGGATAAATTCCTCGTTATACTTATATCAAAATTTCCTTTAGAGGTTTCAAAATGTACCGTAAAATTCGATGGCGCTATTGCTGTAGTCCATTTTTTAGAAAATATTTTAGGGGCACAGCTTATAATAATTAGGGCAACTATACCAATAAGATATTTCTTAATAAGAAGCTTTTTGTGATTTTGAAGATATAACTTATTTAAAATAAACCAATAGTATTTTTTCAGGTATTTTTGTTGTCATGGATAACGTCCTTACAAAATATTTACCTGAAAGGGCAGTGCCCGCTTGTCTGGAGCTTATACGATTAAACAATGTTCATCTAAAAATAGTAAATGAGCGTGTTACCCGACATGGTGATTATAGGAGGACGGCAGACGGGCAGCATCTGATTACCGTAAATGCTACATTGAATAAATATCGCTTTCTGATTACACTTGTTCATGAAATTGCACATTTAGTGGCATTTGAAAAATTTGGAAGGCGTATAAAACCTCATGGCTTGGAATGGAAGAAAACATTTCAACATTTAATGCTGCCATTTATCCGGCCGGAAATATTTCCATCGATGCTTTTACCGTTATTAGCTTCACATTTTAGGAATCCAAAGGCAAGCAGCAGCACTGATGCAAGATTATCAATAGCCTTAAAATCTTACGATGAACAACAATCAGAAAAATCTTACGTTTTTGAAATACCATTAGGAAGTATTTTTAGAATGTACAATGGAAAACTCTTTAAAAAAGGAAATAAAAGAATAAAGCGTTATGAATGTGTTGAGGTAGAATCTGGTAAAATGTATCTTTTTCAGCCTAATGCAGAAGTAGAATTAATACATAGTTAAGATGAATAAGAATTATTATGCGGTTTTGATGGCCGGCGGAGTAGGGTCTAGATTTTGGCCAATAAGTACAAGTGAGTATCCTAAGCAGTTCCACGATATGTTGGGTACGGGAAAAACGTTAATTCAAAAAACGTTTGAACGTTTAAACAAGTTCGTTCCCACGGAGAACATCTTAATATTAACCAATGAGCGCTATAATGATTTAGTGCTAGAGCAACTACCAGCTGTAAAACAGGAACAAGTAGTTCTTGAGCCTGCAATGCGTAATACGGCACCGTGTATTCTTTACGCAGCCCTTAAGATTAAAAAGATGAACCCTAACGGTGTTATGATTGTAGCTCCAAGTGATCATTGGATTGAGGATGAACAGGCCTTTGCAGCAGATGTCACTGCTTGCTTTCAAAAATGCGAAAAGGAAGATGTGCTATGTACACTAGGGATTAAACCTACGTTCCCCAATACCGGTTTTGGATATATTGAATATGACAAAACGGATGATAATCAAATTAAAAAGGTAAATCAGTTTAGAGAAAAACCAGATTACGAAACCGCTAAGGATTTCTTATCACAAGGTAATTTTTTGTGGAACGGTGGTATATTTATGTGGAGTGTAAAAACTATTGTAGGAGCTTTTGAGTCCTTTCAGCCCGAGCAGTACCGGTTATTTGATTCAGGTTTTGCATATTACAACACGGATAAAGAGCGTGCCTTCATAGCAGAAAATTACCCAAAGGCCGAAAATATTTCAATTGATTATGCTATTTTAGAGCATAGTAGCTCCATATATGTTTTGGCTGCAACCTTTGATTGGAACGACCTAGGAACTTGGGGTTCCTTATTCGACAAATTGGATAAGGATACGGGCGGCAATGCAGTTGTAAACGCTAAAGTTTTGGCAGAGGATTCCTCTGGAAATATGATTAGGGCGGCGAAAGACAAAATTGTTGTTGTAGATGGCATAAAAGACTACATTATAGTGGATAAGGAAGAAGTGCTTTTAATTTACCCGAAGTCCAAAGAGCAGGACATCAAAAAAGTACTGACCAAGGTCAAGGAAAAGTTTGGAAGTGAACAAGCATAATATATGAGTCAAGACTTTAATCAGGATAATATTACTCCTACCGAAAAACCACAAGAAAGTGGTGAGGAGGTAAAAAAGGACCTTAAAGGTTTAGCGGGTAGTGTAAAGCGTTTTTTATCAGAACTGCTAGATATACGGACCAATACGGACCAGGAAGCTACTAAGGAGGCTATTATTGCGGATATTCCTTTTAAAGGACATACTTCTTGGATTCTTATCTGTTCAATTTTTATTGCATCTATTGGGTTAAATGCTAATTCTACTGCTGTGGTAATTGGAGCAATGCTTATTTCTCCACTGATGGGTCCTATATTGGGTATAGGTCTTTCTATTGGTATCAATGACATTGATACTTTAAAACGGTCCCTTAAGAATTTTGCGGTAATGGTGATATTGAGTGTGTTGACCGCTTTTCTTTTTTTTAAGTTTTTCCCGCTGCGAAATGAGTCGTCAGAGTTATTGGCGAGGACCGCACCGGATATAAGAGATGTATTAATCGCTTTTTTTGGTGGTCTGGCCTTGGTTATCGCAAGGGCTAAAAAAGGAACGATCGCTAGTGTTATTTTTGGTGTGGCCATTGCAACCGCATTGATGCCGCCACTATGTACGGTGGGGTTTGGATTGGCAATCGCCAATTGGGAGTATGCAATGGGAGCGATGTATTTATTCACGATAAATACGATTTTCATCGCCTTGGCAACTTTTTTGATTATAAAGTTATTGCGGTTCCCGATGGTACGCTACGTAAACTCTAAAAGACGTAGGCTTATCGCTAGATTAGCTTCTTTAGTAGCTATAGCCGTAATGATTCCTGCCGGAATTACTTTTTATAGTGTATTTCAAGAATCACTTTTTAGGCGGGAGGCCAACAGTTTTATAAACGAAAAAATTGCACCGTACCAGTTTTCCGGAGAAGGTAGATTTTTAGAGGATTTTACGGATATAGAATTTAATGATGGAGTAGATTCGTCTGTGGAGATAGTTTTTATGGGCAATGAAACCATACCTGATAATATTATTGCCACGTGGAAGAACCAAATGAACGAGTATCCCAAGCTAAAAGGATGTATTCTTAATGTGGTACAGGGTTCAAAAAATGAGGCTGCCAATGAATTAAAGTATGTAAATGAACTATACGAATCCCAGAAGAATCAATTATCGAGTAAAGACGAAAAAATAGCATTGTTAGAATCTGAACTCACTCGTTTGAATAAAGGTACCGCCGGTCAAATACCTTTTGCAGAAATAAGTCTTGAAGCGAAGACCAATTATGAGAATTTATCTAGACTTGGGTATTCTTACCTGATTTCTACCGACTTTACGAAGACGGATACGATACCGGTTTTTGAGGTTACTTGGAAAAAAGAGGCGAAACGTTTTCAAACCGAAAAGGATGCGAAAAAACTTTTCGAATGGCTCAAACTTCGCTTAAAAGACAAGAATATTAAGATGAAAGAGGTAATTAGTGACTAATTTCGCTCTTCAATATACATTTGGCGAACTTTTTTAAAGAGATCGGAGGAGTACACAAAATTGGTTACTGCTTCATTTTCCGTTTTAAATATTTCATGCTTTGTACCTTCCCATTCTTTAAGACCATTTTTAAGGAATAATATTTTCTCCCCTATTTGCATCACGGAATTCATATCGTGCGTGTTTATTACCGTAGTAATATCATACTCTTCCGTAATTTCCTTTATTAAATTGTCAATTAAAATAGCAGTTTTAGGGTCTAATCCAGAATTAGGCTCATCACAAAAAAGATACTTTGGGTTCATAACGATAGCTCTTGCAATAGCGACACGTTTTTGCATTCCCCCGGATATTTCTGAGGGATATTTATGATGTGCATCGATTAAATTCACCCTTTTTAGCACAGTATTTACTCGGTCTTCCATTTCCGAGGAAGACTGTTTGGTGAACATTTCTAATGGAAATTTCACATTTCCTTCAACCGTCATGCTATCAAAAAGCGCACTTCCTTGGAAGACCATACCCATGTCTTGGCGTAGATCTCTCTTTTCATCTTCGCTTAGGTTAGCGTACCGCCTACCATCGTAGACAATAGAACCCTCTTCCGGAATAAAAAGCCCAAGAAGACATTTTAGGAACACTGTTTTTCCCGACCCACTTTGTCCTATGACCAAATTGGTTTTTCCTTTTTCGAAAGTCGTGGTTATTCCTTTTAGAACATGCGCTTCACCAAACGATTTCTGTATGTCATTAACTTCGATCATTAGCCTAAAAGGAGTTGTGTTAATAAATAATTTAAGATAATGATTACCACACTCGTCCACACGAATGCCGTGGTACTCGCCTTACCGACTTCTAAGGCACCACCTTTCATATAGTATCCATGAAAAGAAGGAATTGTGGCTATTATAAATGAAAATATTAAAGTCTTTATAAAGGCATATGCAATATGAAAGGGGACAAAATCTGTTTGAAGTCCAGAAACGAAATCGGCACTTGTTAAAAAGCCGCCGAAAACGCCGGCAATCCATCCGCCAAAAATACCTACGTACATAGAAATGGCAATAGCAAAGGGATAAAAAAGCATGGCAATAATCTTAGGAAAGACTAAGTAATTTAAAGAATTTACACCCATTACTTCAAGGGCGTCTATTTGTTCTGTAACCCGCATCGTGCCGATACTGGAGGTGATGTAAGACCCAACCTTGCCTGCCATTATGATAGACACAAAAGTGGGTGCGAACTCTAAAATAACCGATTGCCTTGTGGCAAATCCTATAAGATTTCTTGGTATAATAGGGTTCGTAAGGTTCAATGCAGTTTGTATGGCAACAACGGCACCTATGAAAAAAGAGATGAAAACAATAATACCTAGAGAACCGTATATAAGCTCGTCTATTTCCTTTAAAATCAGCGATTTCATTATTCTCCATTTAGTAGGTTTTTTAAAAACCTCTCTAACCATAATGGAGTAGCTGCCAATAGACGCTAAGTAGTTCATATATTCAAAATATATTTCTAAACGTAAAAATAAGAATAAAGGACTTGATTTGACTTCCAATTAAACTTTTAAGAAGGATTTTATTTACTTTTACGACTCAATATTTATAGCATGAGCAAAAGAAATTATAGTTCCTTTTTCAGCTTTTTAGTATTTGTTTTCACCGTATTTCAGTCATCAGCACAAAAGAAAAGCAAAATTGCGGACGAAAGTAATCTACGGGTTACTCCGAAATTGGTAGTGGGTATTGTTGTTGATCAAATGCGTTATGATTACCTAACCCGTTTTTACAAAGACTTTGGAGATGAAGGTTTTAAGCGCATGGTGGAAGAAGGTTTTAATTGTAAGAACAACCATTTTAATTATGCGCCAACAAGTACTGGGCCGGGACATACTTCGGTATATACCGGAACTACTCCCGCTACACATGGTATCATTGGAAATAATTGGTATGATAAAGAACAGGACATAGATGTCTACTGTGCATCTGACGAAAGTTATAGTTCGGTAGGTACAGCTACCGATGCTGGGAAAATGTCGCCACATCGCATGATGAGCACTACAATTACTGATGAGTTGCGCCTACACACACAGTTTAGGGGTAAAACAATTGCCATTGCTTTAAAAGATAGAGGCGCAGTGCTTCCGGGAGGTCATACGGCCAACGCGGCCTACTGGTTTCATGGTGCGGATGAGGGAAAATGGATCAGCAGCTCTTACTATATGAAAGCGTTGCCAAAATGGGTGAACGACTTCAATTCTTCTGGAGCGGCGCAGTCTTACAAGAAGCCTTGGAACACCTTAAGGGATATTGCCACGTATACAGAGAGTGGAACGGATAACAATACTTATGAAGGATTGTTTGAAACGGAAACAACACCTACCTTTCCTCATAGTATACCGAACCTATTGGATAAAACTAGGGATTTTGAATTGATTAAAGCTACACCTTATGGCAATAGTATTACCACAGATTTTGCCATTGAAGCTTTGAAAAATGAAAATCTGGGAAAAGACGATATAACTGATTTTTTAGCTATCAGTTTTTCTAGTACCGATTACGTAGGTCATAAGTATGGTGTTAATTCAAAAGAAATTCAAGACACCTATTTACGATTAGACGAAGATTTGGCACGTCTGTTCAAAGCGTTGGACAAAAATGTTGGTGAAGGCGAGTATACCCTATTCTTAACCGCAGACCATGGTGCTATAGAGGTGCCATCTTATTTAAAGGATGTAAAGATACCTGCAGGTCATGTCGATTATGATACCACAAAAGCTAAGTTTTCGGAATTTTTAAAATATAAGTACGGAACAGAAGATATCGTAAAGAATTTTTCAAATCTACAGTTCTTCTTAGATCATAAGATTATAAAGAACTTGGATTTAAATTTAAAGGATGTACAAGAGGAGATAGCAAAGGAATTTCTCGGTTACGATTATGTAGACAGGGTATATACAGGCTATCAAATGTGGCAATACCAGTACACCTCCGGTATACCATACATACTTCAAAATGGCTATAGCCAGAAACGTTCCGGTGATGTACTACTGGTCTTAAAACCTGGCACTATCAGTTACCCTATGACCGGGTCCACACATGGTTCTCCTCAGGTATATGATACACATACGCCATTACTTTTTTACGGAAAAGGGATTAAGAAAGGTAATACTGTAGAACGAACGGAAATACCAGACATAGCACCTACAGTGGCAGCATTATTGGGGATATCTTTTCCAAGTGGTACAACGGGGAAACCTATTGCAGCGGTGTTGCAGTAAAAAATACTATGAGTAATCTTCCTATTGGCATGTTTGATTCGGGCGTAGGTGGTACATCTATATGGAAAGAAATCCATAGCCTTTTGCCTCATGAGCATTTTGTTTATTTGGCAGATAGTAGAAATGCGCCATATGGAGAAAAATCTCCTGATGAGATACTTCGACTAAGTATTAAGAATACCGAATTTCTTCTAAACAAAGGATGTAAACTAATAGTTGTGGCATGTAATACAGCTACCACAAATGCTATTGACTATTTAAGAAATACATACAAAATACCTTTTATCGGTATTGAACCAGCGATAAAACCGGCCGCCTTGAATTCAAAATCCAAACGGGTAGGCGTGTTGGCGACTAAAGGAACTTTGTCCAGTACTTTGTTTCATAGTACTGCTCAAAACCATGCAGAAGGAATAGAAATTATTGAGCAGCAGGGTAAAGGTTTAGTAGAACTTATAGAAAAAGGAGCATTGCATAGTGCTTCCACGAGAGCGCTTCTAAAAGAATTTTTAAAACCGATGATTGCGAAGGATATAGATTATCTTGTACTAGGGTGTACGCACTATCCCTACTTAATCCCTATAATAAAAGAGTTGTTGCCAGAGCATGTAACAATCATAGATTCTGGTGAGGCAGTAGCTAGGCAAACCAAGGCTATTTTGGAAAAATTTGGAAATTTGAATAAAACTCTTGATTTTGGAACGCATCGATTCTACATCAATACGGATGTAAAAGTCTTAGAACCTTTTGTACTAGGGGTCGATGCTCAGAAAGAGGTACGTTTTTTAGATTTTTAGGAATTTAAAATCTTATGATACGTTAAGTACGTAAAAGCATACTTGTGCTTTTCATCTGCTGGATGGTGTTCTTCAATGACAAGTTCCCATAACTTGGTATCTATATTTGGGAAAAATGTGTCCGCCTCAAAAGTTCCATGTACCCGTGTCAGTTCAATTTTATTGGAAAAAGGTAATCCTTGTTCGTAAATCTCACCTCCGCCGATGATAAAAACATTTTCGTTCACAATCAGTTTTAACGCCTCTTCAAGGCTATGAACAATTATACAATCCTCGAAGGGCGTCGTATAATTTTTATCTCTGGTGATAATAATATGAACCCGATTAGGCAATGGTTTCGGAAAACTTTCAAAAGTCTTACGACCCATGATGATTTTATGTCCTGTAGTTAATTTTTTAAAACGCTTAAAATCATCTGGTAGGTGCCACAAAAGGTCGTTATCCTTTCCTAAGGCATTGTTCTCCGCTGCGGCGGCTATCATGGTAATAATGTTCACTAAAATCTATTTATATCGTAATCAAAAGCAATAAACGAGCCAAATAAAAAGGACTATGGCTATCTTTAGGTTAAAGATAATGTAACCTAGGTTAAATGGATAAAATAAGAAAGGAATTTCCAGTAACTAGAAAAAGTATTTATGCGAATACGGCTGTTTACGGGCCTTTATACGATTCGCTAATCGATTGGCGCCAAGAGCACGATTTAGATTTTCTATTACACGGTAGTGAAATGCGAGAAAAATCATTACGTATTTTGTCCGATACACGAAAAACGGTAGGTAAATTTTTCAATTGTAAAAGAGAAAATGTTGCTTTAATCAGTAACTTTTCTACCGGTCTTAATACGTTGTTGGAAGGTCTGCATCCCAAAAAGAAAATTTTGCTTTTGGAAAATGACTATCCTTCGGTGAACTGGTCTTTTGAAAATAGGAATTTTGATATCACCTATCTACAGCCAAGTTCTGCTCTTGAGGAAGAAATAGAAGCAACTATTGCAGCTACAAAAATTGATGTTTTGGCCCTAAGTCTGGTGCAATGGCTAGATGGTTTTCTGATTGATTTGGCTTTTATTAAAAAGTTGAAAACTATTTATCCTAATTTAATAATCATTGCAGATGGGACGCAATTCTGCGGTTCAAGAGCATTTGACTTTGCAACTTCTGGGATAGACGTTTTAGGTGCTAGTGCCTATAAGTGGTTATTAGCAGGTTACGGTAATGGTTTTATGCTATTTTCGGATCAAGTTAAAGAGGTGTTTGAGTTGTCTACTATTGGTTTTAATGCAGCTAATGGTGATTTTGATAAAAGGGATTCCATACGTTTTGCAAAGAAATTTGAGCCAGGGCATTTATCCTGTTTAAACTTTGGAAGTTTAAAATTTTCAATGGATTTTTTACAGAACATAGGAATGGACAAAATTTCTGAACACAACCGTTTGCTATCTGAAAAAGCAAAACGAGAGTTTAATTCCCTTGGATTACTTGAGGATGGAATTATGGAACGAAAAGCACACAGTACTATTTTTAACATTAAGGCAAATACCAATATTTTTAATAAATTATTAGATAATGATGTGCTCTGTGCGCAACGTGGTGATGGTATTAGGCTTAGTTTTCATTTCTACAATACAGAAAAAGAGGTAGATGCTATTGTAAGAATCTTAAAGACAGCCTTGTAGCTATTATCTACTTCTAAATTTTAGAAGGTTTTTTTTGTGATTGATGTTAAATGTTACTAAAATTTTATGAAAATGATAAAAGTGATATTAGTCATTGTAAACGAGCATCTTAATGCAGTAGTTTTGCCGTATATATTAAAAACGAATTACCATGGCAATTGCAAAACAATATTTAAAAACAAAGCCAGTATGTAAGGTAACTTTTACCGTACCTGCTGAAGAAGCAAAAAAAGTAGCTGTAGTTGGAGATTTCAATAATTGGAGCCCAAAAGGTAGCACATTAAAAAAATTGAAAAACGGAACTTTTAAAGGAACGTTTGACCTTCCAAAAGAAAATTCTTTTGAGTTTAAGTACATCGTTGATGGTGCTTATGTAAATGAAACAGAAGCTGATCGTTATCAGTGGAATGATTATGCAGGTTCAGAGAACGCTGTTCTGGAATTATAGTATAGTCAATTTAGACAGGTAAAAAGGCATGGATTTATCCATGCCTTTTTTTATTTTAAAACCGTTATGGGTTATTATTTTTCAACCGTAACACCTTTCCAAAAAGCTACCCTACCTTTGATGCCTTTTGCCAATTCGCTTACTTCTGGGTAATACCAAGCCGCATCTGGGTTTTGTTTTCCGTCTACTTCTAGGGTATAATAAGAGGCCTTGCCTTTCCAAGGACAAGACGTATGGGTGTCACTACTTTTAAAGAATTCTTTTTTAATGCTTTCCGCTGGGAAGTAGTGATTGTTCTCCACTACCAGTGTATCATCACTTTCTGCAATTACGGTATTGTTCCAAATAGCTTTCATAGCGTTTATTTTAGTTGTTAAATAGATTTTTTAAAAAGGTAATTTTTATAATAGTTCTTTGAGTCGGTAAATTCGGTGATAACTTGCAGCCCTGATTTTTTTGCTAACCATTGAACCGTTTTGTCATCATATTTTTGAGAAATCTCTGTGTGGATGGTTTCCCAAGCTTCAAAGGAAATATCAAGATTTAAATCGGATATGCGTACCTTTTGGTTTTCCTTTGATACCAAAAAGCTTTTTGCAGTGCCGGTCTCTGGGTCATATACTTCCCAATGGATAAAGTTATCTAGATTAAAATCGGCATGTAATTCCCTATTGATACGTACTAATAAGTTTTTGTTGAAAGCTGCCGTTATTCCACTTTGGTCATTGTAAGCGTCGAGTATCGTTTGCGGGTTCTTCTTTTGGTCAAAACCTATAAATAATAGGTCGTTCGGTTGCATATAACCTTTTACTTTGGATAGAAAGTCAATGGCCTGCTCATGTAATAAATTACCAATATTAGAGCCTAGGAATAGAATTACTTTTCTTTCCCCGGAACTAAAATGAAGAGTTTCCAAGGTTTCAAAGTAAGTTCCTTGTAACGGTTCCGTTTTAAGTTGTGGTATTTCCCGTAGTAAATTCTGTTTCAAGGAATCTAGGGCATTCTGGCTAATATCTATGGGCTTAAAGGTGAAATCGATATTTTTTTCAGTAAAATGACGGAGCAATATCTTTGTTTTTTTACCATCACCAGCACCCATTTCAATAAGATGGAAAAAACTATTTCCATTGGAAAAATAGGACGCTATAGCCTCCTTGTGTTTCTCTAAAATAGAAAATTCGGTGTCCGTAAGATAATACGACGGCATAGCCATGATATCTTGAAAAAGTTTGTCCCCTGCCTTGTCGTAAATATACTTAGAGGATAAATACTTTGGATAAGCTGTAAGACCTTGGTAAACCTCTTTTTTAAATGAAGAGGTAAACTTTGGTGCTGTTTCGTCCTGCATAGATGCTATGTCGTAATTATTTGGCTAACCTTAAACCGGTAAATTGCCATCTTAAATTTGTTTGAAAAAAGTTGCGATAGGTAGGTCTAGCATGGTTCTTTGGGGTAGCTACAGAACTACCTCTTAATACCTTTTGGTTTACCATAAACTTACCGTTGTATTCGCCTAAAGCCCCATCTGCTTTTTGATACTTAGGATAGGGAAGGTAGGCACTTTCGGTCCATTCCCAACGTTGTCCCCATGGAAAAAGGTGTTGCGCCGCTTCCCATTCAAATTCAGTAGGAAGTCTACAGTCCTTCCACTGCGCATAGGCGAAAGCTTCAAAATAAGAAATATGGGTCAGGGGTTCGGCTAAGGCTATTTCTTTTAAACCGTCTAAAGTGTAATGGAGCCATTGACCATCAATTTTGTGCCAGTATAAAGGCGCACTAATAGCTTCTTTGTTCACCCAATCCCACCCTTCTGCATGCCAAAGGTCAAATCTTTGGTAGCCTCCAGCTTCAATGAACGCAATATATTCTCCGTTGGTCACCAATTTATTTGATATGGAATAGGGGTTGAGATAAACTTTATGCCTTCCTAGTTCGTTATCGTAACAAAAATCGTCAGTAGTATGACCTATTTCATAAATTCCTTCGGTTATGCTTATCCATTCTTTAGTATGGGTTTCAGCGGCATGTTCTTTAAATGCGCTGCTATAGGAAGGAAGTAGCGGATTGTTCCCTAAAATAAATTTAATATCCGTTAACAGTAATTCTTGATGTTGTTTTTCGTGATGGATACCTATTTCAAGTACTTGATGCAGTGTTTTGTTTTCTACTTTCTCCAGAAAAGCCTGGAGTGCTGAGGTTACATATTTTCGGTAGTTGTAAACCTCTTGTACAGAAGGTCTAGACATATTACCTCTATCCGCTCTAACAACTCTCTTGCCTACAGTTTCATAATAACTGTTGAAAACGAAAGAAAAATCAGCATTATAGATTTTATAATCTGGTTGAAATACTTTAAGGATAAATTCCTCAAAAAACCAGGTAGTGTGCCCTAAATGCCATTTTGGTGGGGATACGTCCACAATGGGTTGCACTACGTAATCTTCGGTCTCAAGCGGAAGACAAATAGTTTCTGTGTACTTTCGGGTCTCTATAAAAAGGTCCAAAAGCGAATCGGTAAGTACCATGAAAACAATTTTCTATAAAGATAAAGAAAATACAGTTTTGACTATTGCTGTAAAAGATAAATAGATTGCTATTATACCGCCACGGCAGCCTTAATATGAGGATGTGGGTTGTAGTCTACCAGTGTGAAATCTTCGAATTTAAAATCAAAAATATTCTTAACTTCTTGGTTGATTACCATTTTAGGCAAAGGCCTTGGTTCTCTACTCAATTGTAGTTCAACCTGATCCATATGGTTATTGTAGATATGGGCATCGCCAAAAGTATGAATAAAATCTCCGGCTTCATAGCCACAAACTTGAGCCATCATCATGGTGAATAATGCATAGGAGGCGATATTGAACGGTACACCTAAGAAAATATCTGCGCTTCGCTGGTATAGCTGACAAGATAATTTGCCATCGGCTACATAAAATTGAAAAAAAGCATGGCAGGGAGGTAACGCAGCTTTGTTGTTCGCTACATTTTCAGCGAATGATTTTGATGTGTCTGGAAGCACACTGGGATTCCAAGCAGATACTAACATTCTTCTGCTGTTCGGATTGGTTTTGAGAGAATGAATGACTTCCTTGATTTGGTCAATTTCATCATCGTTCCAATTACGCCATTGGTGTCCGTATACAGGACCCAAGTCACCATTTTCATCAGCCCACTCGTTCCATATTCTAACCCCGTTTTCCTTCAAATATGTAATATTGGTGTCGCCTTTTAAAAACCAAAGAAGTTCGTAAATAATAGACTTTAAATGTAGTTTTTTGGTGGTTACCATTGGGAAGCCTTTACTAAGGTCAAATCGCATTTGATAGCCGAAAACACTTTTGGTTCCTGTTCCCGTGCGATCACCTTTCTGGTTTCCTTCCGCTAGTACATGTTGAAGTAGATTGTGATATTGTTTCATAAGCCCCTCTTCCGTCTCCCCAAAGGGGAGAAACTTTTGGTTAAAGATGTATACTAATTATAAGAAGTTAAATATAAGAATATGGAGTTCTGAAAGTACTAAAAAAACACATCAGTTATAAATAATTATTAACCAAAAGAAACAGCGTTCCCCCTTTGGGGGTTAGGGGGCTTTTACCCCAAAATCATTCCAGCAATGGTAGCTGAGAGTAAAGAGGCTAATGAACCGCCTAAAACGGCTTTCATTCCAAATTCTGAGAGCGTTTTTCTTTGACTTGGGGCAAGTGAGCCTATGCCGCCAATCTGTATTCCTATTGAGGCAAAGTTGGCAAAACCGCAAAGCATATAGGTTGCCATTATAATTGATTTGTTGAATTTAAGATGTGGTGAGCTGGTCATGTCCTTCAATTCCGCTAATTGGATATAACCTACAAATTCGCTAGCGGCTAATTTAATCCCAAGTAATTGTCCCATCAGCATGATATCTTCTTTGGCAATGCCTATTAACCACATTAATGGGGCGAATATGGTGCCCAAAATAGCTTCCAAAGAAAACTTTTGATACGAGGTGTTCTCTGCGATCCAACCATTAAGATTTGTGAAATCTCCTGCCCATTCTAAAATACCGTTTACCATGGCGATTATTGCCACGAAAACCAAGAGCATGGCACCAACATTAACTGCCAATTTTAAACCTTCTGTTGTGCCATTGGCGATTGCATCCAGTAGATTGGAGCCAATTTTTTCTGAAGATACACTTACGTCCGTATTAACGGCCTCTGTCTGTGGGTACAGCATTTTGGAAATTACAATAGCACCGGGTGCAGCCATAACGGAAGCTGCTAAAAGATGTTTGGCAAATAGTAATTGTAGTGTTTCATCCTGGCCTCCTAAAAACCCAATATACGCTGCTAAAACTGCACCTGCAACGGTAGCCATACCACCGATCATGACTAAGAGAATCTCTGATTTGGTCATTTTCTCCAGATAAGCTTTTATCAGCAATGGAGCTTCTGTTTGGCCTAAGAAAATATTACCAGCGACAGAAAGACTTTCCGCTCCTGAGATACCCAGACTTTTAGATAGTAACCAGGCGAGCCACTTAACGACCTTCTGTATTATTCCTAAATAAAAAAGAAGGGAAGTTAACGCGGAGAAGAAAATTATGGTAGGTAATACCTGAAAAGCGAAAATGTAACCAAAGGTACCTGTATCGACTACAAGTCCTTCAAAAAGAAATTTACTGCCAGCACGTGTAAATTCTAAAATGCTAACGAATATTTTACCGATTTGTTCAAATACCAATTGTACAAAGGGTACCTTAAGTACTCCGATGGCAATTAAAAGCTGGAGGCAGAGCCCAATACCTACGGTTCTCCAATTTATAGCCCTGCGATTAGCGCTAAAGATAAATGCAAAGAAGAGTAAGACTATCATACCCAAAACGCCCCGCCATAGACTATTTATAGAAAAACCTTCACTAGGAATAGCAGTATTTAAAGCATTTGATGCCACATCGTGTACTATGTTGGTTTCCACGGTATTGTCAATCGATTGAACCTCTGGTTCGGTAGTTTGAGAAAAAAGGCTAAGTGTTACAAGTAAGAATGATGCGATAAGCAACCAAGTACCTTTCTTCATAGATCGGGATTTGTCCATTAATTTCTTTTGGATATTTCATCCCTTAGCTTCGCAGCTTTTTCGTAGTCTTCGTTAGCCACTGCCTTAGCCAGTTCTTTTTCAAGTTCTTCTATGTTCAGTTCTGTGTAACCATCCGTAGCGCCAGAATCTATAGAAATAGTTTCACCTTCTTGAAGTATTTCATCTACCATGATACTATCATCACTATCTTTCTTGTCACCATCTTTAGGTGAGAACTTCAGAAAAATGCCAGCTTTGTCTAGAATGGTCTTATAGGTAAAAATAGGTGCGTTAAAACGAAGTGCTAAAGCGATCGCATCACTGGTTCTTGCGTCAATAATTTCTTCTATACCGTCTCGTTCACAAATAATACTGGAATAAAAAACACCATCTACCAGCTTATGGATGATAACTTGTTTTACGACAATTTCAAACCTATCGGAAAAATTCTTAAAAAGGTCATGGGTAAGGGGTCTGGGTGGTTTTATTTCTTTCTCCAAGGCTATGGCAATGGATTGTGCTTCAAAAGCCCCTATGACAATGGGTAATTTTCGGTCTCCCTCAACTTCGTTCAATATAAGGGCGTATGCGCCATTTTGCGTTTGGCTATAGGAAATGCCCTTAATTTTCAATCGTACTAGACTCATCGGATAGTTTAAAATAAAAAAGGCTGTTCAGATACTTGGGGACTCCAATTATTTGAACAGCCCTTTCGGGGCACAAATTAACAAAATTTAGCTGTTTTGCGCTTTAAAATCCTTTAATTTTTCTATGAGTTGTGGCACTACTTCAAAAGCATCACCTACGATACCGTAATCTGCGGCCTTAAAAAACGGAGCTTCGGGGTCCGTATTAATAACAACCTTTGTTTTTGATGAGCTTACGCCTGCTAGGTGTTGTATGGCTCCGGAGATTCCAATAGCGATATAAAGATTACTGGCAACTGGTTTTCCTGTTTGTCCAACGTGCTCTCCATGCGGCCTCCAACCTAAATCGGAAACCGGTTTTGAACATGCTGTGGCGGCACCAAGGATGTCGGCTAATTCTTCAACCATTCCCCAATTTTCTGGACCTTTTAGACCTCTTCCTGCGGATACGACAATATCGGCATCGGCAATTGTGGCTTTTCCAACAACCTTGTCTATCTCCGTCGATTTCGTGTTAAATGCATTATCGGATAAGGCTACGGTAAAATCTTCAATAGTGGCTGTGACCTTATTTTCAATAGCTCCAAAAGCATTGTTGGAAACACCCACTAACTTATTTTCAGAATTTATGGCCGTATGGGCAAAACCCTTATTGCTAAATACAGTCCTTTTTACGATAAAGGGGCTTGTACTTTCTGGAGCGTCAACAACATTTGGCACGTAACCGGCATCCAAAGAGGCCGCTAAAAGTGGTGCCATAAATTTGGTGTCCGCACTGGAGCTTACGATTGTTATGGTCGCGGACTCGTTTTTAACCGCACTGGCAACAACTTCGGCATAAGCCTTGGCGTTAAAAGTACTAAGCGTATCGCTTGTAACGTTCAAGACCTTGGTGATGCCATAATCTCCTAAAAGTTCGTTTTCTTTACAGTTAATGGATACTGCAGTGGCGGATGTTCCTAATTGTTTCGCAACTTCGGCGGCGTAAGACGCTACTTCAAACGCATTTTTCTTCAATTTTCCGTTTTCGGATTCTGTATATACTACGACTGACATTCTTTCTTTCTTTTTAAGTTTACTTCCTATATTACCTTTGCTTCATTGTGAAGAAGGCTTACCAATTCGTCCACATCATTTGCAAGTTTTACAGCTCCCTTTGGTGCAGGTTTGTCAAACTTTTTGTCTTCGGTTGTTTTAACGGTCTCAACAGGTTCTACAACAGATAATTTTTTCTGACGTGCCTGCATAATGCCTCTCATGTTGGGGATGCGTAAATCACTTTCTTCAACAAGACCTTTTTGTCCCCCAATTACTAAAGGAAGGCTGGTGCTTAAGGTTTCTTTGCCACCATCAATTTCCCTTGTTGCTGTAGCATTGGTACCGTCTACTTCAAGTTGCACGCAAGTGTTTACGAAATTCATATCCAATAACGAAGCTAATATACCAGGTACCATTCCGCCATTATAGTCAATAGATTCTCTTCCACCTATTATCAAATCATATGCTCCATTCTTAACAACATTTGCAAGTTGTTGCGCAACAAAAAAACCATCGGTAGGTTCTGCATTTATGCGTATAGCTTCATCAGCTCCAATGGCTAAAGCTTTACGCATTGTAGGTTCTACATTGGCACCTCCAACCGTAGCAACATGTACCGAGGCACCTTGTTTTTCTTTGAACCACATTGCTCTGGTCAATCCAAATTCGTCGTTTGGGTTGATTACGAATTGAACCCCGTTCGTATCAAATTCAGTATCACCTTCGGTAAAATTTATCTTTGAAGTAGTGTCAGGAACATTACTTATGCAAACTAGTATTTTCATTTATGAAATTCTTTTAAAATGATGGGAACGAAGATAGCTAATAATTTCTGAATTTACTATGCATGCATAGTAAATTTTATAACTTTTTTTGATTCCAGCATTCATTAAATTGATATATAATTTGCTATTTTTGCTTGCTTTCACACGAATAGAATTGATTAATTATCCATAAACATGAAAACACTACAGTTTAGAGAGGCTATCGCCGAAGCCATGTCAGAAGAGATGAGACGAGATGAATCCATTTATTTGATGGGTGAGGAGGTTGCTGAATATAACGGTGCCTATAAAGCTTCTAAGGGTATGTTGGATGAATTTGGAGAAAAAAGGGTTATTGATACACCCATCTCTGAATTAGGTTTTGCTGGTGTGGCCGTTGGCTCCACAATGACAGGAAATAGGCCTATAGTCGAATTTATGACATTTAACTTTGCTTTGGTCGGTATAGACCAAATTATAAATAATGCGGCTAAGATTAGACAAATGTCCGGAGGACAATTTCCTTGTCCTATTGTTTTTAGAGGACCTACAGCTTCAGCGGGCCAATTGGCCGCTACACATTCACAAGCATTTGAAAGTTGGTATGCCAACTGTCCTGGTCTTAAGGTAGTGGTGCCATCTAATCCGGCAGATGCTAAAGGACTTTTAAAGGCGGCAATTAGAGATGACGATCCAGTGATTTTTATGGAATCGGAACAGATGTACGGAGATAAGGGAGAGGTCCCTGAAGGAGAGTTCACCATTCCTTTAGGTGTAGCTGACATACGAAGAGCGGGTAATGATGTGACTATTGTATCTTTTGGTAAGATTATAAAGGAAGCGGATAAAGCTGCCGACGAGTTAGAAAAGGAAGGTATTAGTTGTGAAATTATAGATTTACGTACGGTAAAACCGATGGATTACGAAGCAATTTTAAAGTCTGTAAAGAAAACCAATCGTTTGGTAGTATTAGAGGAAGCTTGGCCTTTTGGTAATGTTGCAACGGAAATTACCTATCATATTCAGGCTCATGCCTTTGATTATTTGGATGCTCCCATAGTTAAAATTAATACTGCGGATACACCCGCTCCTTATTCACCTGTATTGTTGGAAGAGTGGTTGCCAAACCATAAGGATGTGGTTAAAGCAGTAAAAAAGGTATTATATAAATAATAATCATACTTTGTAAAAGTATCTTAGCTTCTTCGACCAAGGTCAAAGAAGCTTTTTTGTTGGTATGCTATTTGCAGTCTAGCTTTTGAGAACATCATCATTCATGAAACAAATCATATTTTCTTTTTTTCTTTTTTTTATCACTAATGTAGGTGCTCAGACTAAAGTTAGCGGTATTGTTCTGGATGAAACTGGTGAGCCCGTAGCTTTCGCTAATGTTTTGTTCAAGAATTCGACCGAAGGCACTATCACCAACGATAACGGGAGATTTTACATGGAGTCGGATAATAATCATGAGGTTTTGATTGTTTCGTTCATCGGGTTCAAGAATCAGGAAATTACCTTAGAGTCAAAAGTGACCTATGGGATGAAAGTGGTGCTTTTAGAAGCAACGGAGCAATTGAACGAGGTCGTTTTAATTTCTGGAAAGCAGTCAAAAAAGAACAATCCGGCCGTAGATATCCTTCGAAAAATATGGGCTAAAAAGCGAGAGAATGGTGTGCGTAAATTCAAACAATACGCTTTTGATAAGTATGAAAAAGTAGAGTTCGACTTAAATACCATAGATAGCGCCCTGATGAAAAGAAAAATTTTCAAGGGTCTTGAGTTCGTATTTCAGGATTTGGATACATCACGAATCACAGGAAAAACCTATTTGCCAATATTTCTGAACGAAACATTTTCTAAGGTATATGGTGATAATAGTCTTAAAGAAGAGATAGAGGAAATTTTAGGGAATAAGAATTCAGGTTTTGATAACAATCAGGCCATCATCGCATTTGTAAAGGACCTTTATCAGAATTATGATATTTATGACAATTACTTAAAGTTTTTTGATAAAAGCTTTACTAGTCCACTATCACGAACAGGTGTGGATACCTATAATTATGCGCTTAGGGATAGCGCCTATATCGACAGTAAATGGTGCTATAACATCGTGTACTATCCGCGTCGTAAAAATGAACTTACATTTAAAGGTGATTTTTGGGTTAACGACTCTACCTGGGCTATAAAGAACATCAACCTTGAGGTAACAAAAAGTGCTAATATCAACTGGGTAAAGGAAATTTATATCGAGCAAGATTTCGAGGTGATGAACGATTCCGTCTTTTTACTTAAACGGGATTATATGTTGAGTGATTTTAGCTTTCAAAAGAAAGAGGAATCCAGGGGTGTTTATGGTAAGCGAACAACGGTTTTCGATAACTATCAATTTGATAAGGTACAGCCAAAAGAGTTTTACCGAAATAAAGGAAATCCTTTAGATCCTAAGCTCATCGTAAAAGATGATGCTTTTTGGGAAGAAAATAGACTGGAATCTTTAAATAAGGACGAAGCAGGAATTTATAAGTTATTGGACACTTTAAAAACAGTTCCCAAGTTCAAGTCCTACTATAATGTTGTAAGTGTTTTGGGCTCTGGATATGTAGAAATCGATAAATGGAACTTGGATATAGGTACCATTTATGATTTTTTTGGTTTCAATGATGCCGAGGGTCCAAGAGTTCGTTTAGGTGCCAGAACGTATCGTGGTCAGAATGATTTATGGCGCGTTGAGGGTTATGGGGCTTATGGTTTTACGGACAAAAAGGTGAAGCACGGTATATCCGGGAAATTCTTGTTGGACCAAAAGAGTAGGTTGATCGTTTCAGGAGGGAATAGAAGGGATATTGAACAACTTGGGGTGAGTTTGACCGCTACTAACGATGTTTTGGGAAGAAGTGTGGCATCTTCTTCGTTACTAACGGTTGGTGCTAATAATAGATTAACAAATATTAATTTAAGTGCATTGAGTTTTGAGATTGAACCTGTTACCAATGTACGGGTTTCGGTAGGAGGCACGTTTAGAACGCTTAGCTCAGCATTGCCAAATGATTTTAGTCTGGATTATATTGATGCAACATCTCCCACGGGCATAGCATCGGAGATAAGGCAATTTGATTTTAATACCCTACTCGTATATACTCCAGGTAAACAGACCATTGGGTATGGTGTGGAGAGAAGGGACGTAAATGATACTTACAGTACGTTGCTACTAAATTTCACAAAAGGGACAAATGGGTTCTTGGATAGCGATTTTAATTATAGTAAACTTCAATTCTCTTACAGTCAACCCTGGCAACTTGGAGGTTTTGGTAGGTTAATGAGTACAGTTGAGCTGGGTAAAACCTTTGGAGAAGTACCGTTAGGACTGTTAAGTGTAGTTCCAGGTAATCAAACGTTTTTTTCCAATTACGGAACCTTTCCCAACCTAGATTTTTATGAATTTGTAACAGATACCTATGCCGCAGTGCATCTAGAGCATAATTTTAATGGTCGTCTTTTCTCTAGAATACCATTTTTACGTAAATTGAATCTGAGGGAAATTATTGGTTTACGTGGAGTGTGGGGAGATTTGTCCGATGAGAATATTGCCCTAAGTGCACCTGCTACTATTAACACACCGTTAAGGGCCCCTTCTGAAAAGATATACTACGAGTATTCTTTGGGAATAGGAAATATCTTTAAAATCTTTAGGATTGATTTTAATTTTAGAGGTAATTACCTCGATAATCCAGAAGCAAGGCCTTTTGGGGTTACCGGAACTTTTGGTTTCAATTTTTAATAAATAGGGTAGGTACTGCAATTAAGTCCGTGATGCGCCGTTGAGATAGTATTCATTGAATAAATAGTTAAGTAATATGATTAAGAATGAAGAAGTAACTTTTGATGTTCTAATAGAAATACCAAAAGGGAGTAGGAATAAGTACGAATATGATTTTACCCTTCATAAAATTAGATTTGATCGCATGTTATTCTCATCTATGATGTATCCGGGTGATTACGGATTTGTGCCAGAGACCCTGGCGTTAGACCAAGATCCTTTGGATGTTTTGGTTTTAGGGACGGAACCTACTTATCCTATGGTGGTTATGGAAGTAAGACCTATTGGTGTTTTTCATATGACGGATGAAAAGGGACCAGATGAAAAAATTATATGCGTACCTGTAAGTGACCCGGTTTGGAACAATAAGTACGATTTAAGCGATATAAATCCGCACCGTAAAAAAGAAATCAAACATTTTTTTAAGGTCTATAAGGATTTAGAGGAAAAGAAAGTAGATACAGGTGGTTGGGGTAATGCGGCGGAAGCTATAAAGATTTACCACGAATGTGTAAAGCGTTATGATGAAAGCGAACATAAAAAGAAACGTACCTTTACGATATAGATAAATTTCTTATCGCAAAAAGCCATTTTTAGTAATAAAAGTGGCTTTTTTTATTCTATTTGATTTTAGTACTTTAGCACCCGTTTAAAAAACTATAAAACAACTAAGCAAATGGAATTAATTGTACAATTTTTACCTGCATTTGGTGTCTTGGCACTATTATTTGTAGCGATCAAAAATGCCTGGGTAGGTAAACAAGAAGTCGGAGACGACAAAATGGCTCGTATTGCCAAGAATATTGCAGATGGTGCAATGTCTTTCTTAAAGGCCGAGTATAAAATCCTTTCGATCTTTGTGGTAGCAGTAGCTGCTCTTCTGTTTTTCAAAGGAAGCAGTGAAGAAGGATCAAACGGGATGGTTGCGGTATCCTTTATTGTTGGAGCTATTTGTTCTGCATTGGCCGGGTTTATTGGAATGAAAGTAGCGACCAAGGCAAACGTTAGAACTACTAATGCAGCAAGACAGTCTCTTGGTAAGGCATTAGAAGTTGCTTTTGCAGGTGGAGCCGTTATGGGACTTGGTGTTGTAGGTCTTGGAGTTTTAGGCCTAAGTGGTTTGTTTATGATATATAGCGGACAAGGTTGGGAATTAGGAGAAGTATTGAACGTACTTTCCGGTTTCTCATTAGGAGCATCTTCCATTGCTTTATTTGCACGCGTTGGTGGTGGTATTTACACTAAGGCCGCGGATGTAGGAGCTGATTTGGTTGGTAAAGTAGAAGCTGGTATTCCAGAAGATCACCCATTAAACCCGGCGACAATTGCAGATAACGTAGGAGATAACGTTGGCGATGTTGCAGGTATGGGTGCTGATTTATTTGAATCCTATGTAGGTTCAATTATCGGTACTATGGTTCTTGGCGCAGCTTTCGTACAAATACCTGCTTTCTCTGCAGCTTTCGATGGTTTAGGTGCGGTTTATCTTCCTTTGGTTCTTGCAGCGGTAGGTATTATTATGTCTATTATTGGAACTTTCTTTGTAAAAGTAAAAGATGGTGGTAACCCACAGACGGCCTTGAATATTGGAGAATTCGGTTCTGCGGGTCTTATGCTTGTAGCGTCTTACTTCATTATAACGAACATGCTACCTGCAAGTTGGACTTTTGGAGGCGTAGAGTACGGTTCCTTAGGTGTGTTCATGGCAGTTTTAGCAGGTCTTGTTGCTGGTTTGGCAGTAGGTAAGGTTACCGAATATTATACAGGTACAGGTACTAAACCGGTAAATTCTATCGTAAAGCAATCAGAAACTGGTGCCGCAACGACAATTATTGCAGGTTTAGGAGTAGGCATGATGTCTACCATGATTCCAATTTTGTTAATTGCTGCGGCTATTTTGGTATCACACCATTTTGCAGGATTATACGGAATCGCAATTGCTGCTGTTGGTATGTTGGCCAATACGGGAATTCAATTAGCTGTTGACGCATACGGACCAATTTCTGATAATGCTGGTGGTATTGCTGAAATGGCAGAATTAGAACCTGAAGTAAGAGAGCGCACGGATAAATTAGATGCTGTCGGTAATACTACGGCTGCAATTGGTAAGGGTTTTGCCATTGCCTCTGCCGCACTTACGGCTTTAGCACTATTTGCCGCATTTATGCAGACAGCCAACGTAACGGCTATCGATGTCTCTAAGCCTACCGTAATGGCAGGTCTCTTAGTTGGTGGTATGTTGCCTTTTGTTTTCTCTGCACTGTCCATGAATGCCGTGGGTAGAGCCGCAATGGCAATGATCGAAGAAGTTCGTCGTCAGTTTAGGGATATTCCACAATTAAAAGCGGCACTAGAAGTAATGAGGGCGGTAGATTCCGATATGTCCAAAGCTACTCCTGCACAAAGAGAAATTTTTGACGCTGCGGATGGTTACGCGGAATACGACAAATGTGTTGATATTTCTACAAAAGCCTCTATTAAAGAAATGGTATTACCCGGTTTATTAGCTATTGCTGTGCCAGTTGCTGTTGGTTTTATAGGAGGTGCTGAAATGTTAGGAGGCCTTTTAGCTGGGGTTACTACTTGTGGGGTACTAATGGCTATCTTCCAGTCAAACGCAGGTGGTGCTTGGGATAACGCTAAAAAGATGATAGAAGAACAAGGTAGAAAAGGAACGGAAGCGCATAAAGCTGCTGTTGTTGGAGATACCGTTGGTGATCCTTTTAAGGATACTTCAGGGCCATCTTTGAATATTTTGTTGAAATTAATGTCCGTTGTTGCCTTGGTAATTGCACCAAGTATTGCAATGAGCGGAGATAGCATGACGGCTTATAACGAAGCTAAAGCTACCACTGAAGTTGTTTCCAGTCAAATGGAAAGAAGTGTTGAGGTAACTATGGACAACAACGAAGATGGTACTTCAAGAGCGGTAGTCGTGACTACAACTACGGAAAATGGTGAGGAATCTGTTTCTGAACAAGTTTTTGAGGGTACAGCGGAAGAAGTAAAAGCTAAAATAGCAGCTTTTAATGCTACGTCCGAAGATGTTAAAGTTCAGATAGAAAAAGTTGTTGAAGAGGTAAAAGGGGAAATAAACTAGATATTGTTCTTGCTCGATATAAAGAAACCCTTCATGGATTTTCATGAAGGGTTTTTTGTTTATTGTAGTTTAAAGGTAATGGGTTGTGCAAATGGAACTTTCAAGGCAGTTCCGCGTTGTTTTCCGGGAATCATTTTAGGGAGTTTTTTTAGAATTCTCTCTGCCTCTTGTTCTAATACTTCATGCGGACCTCTTTTCAATATCGTACCAATACTACCGTCTTTGTGGATTATGAACTGCGTATTAACCCTTCCTTGAAGTCCCATTTCTTGAGCCATTTCAGGATAGCGAAAGTGTTTTTTAATATGTTTCTGCATCATCTTGTTAAAACAAGCTCTTTTGTCCTTTTCTTTTTCACAGCCAGGAAACACTGGCACTTCTTCAATGGTAACCCAATTTACATTTACTTCTTCTTCGACCTCCTCAACCTCAATATCATCATATTCTAAAACTTCTGTATCGGTGTCCGCTTCTGTAGAAAGAATTTCTGTTTCCTCAATTTCTACGTCGTCTTCTTCAATTTTAATTTCTGGTGGTAATACCTGCTTAATTTTAGGTTTTTCTATTTTAAACTTCTCTACAGGTTCTTCTTCGATAGCACTTTCCGTAACGTTCATGGCAACATCATAGGTAGTTTCAGGTTCATAGGTTTTCCATTCCAAGGCCACGTAAGAAAGCAGCATTACCATTACTAGTCCAAAAGCGAAATAAACACCACTTCTTTTGTTGATGTCTTTTTTGGGATTCTTTTTAAGTTTCATAATTTTAAAGTTTGCACTTGCTGTAATAGCAAATAGGGTTACACAATATTTTCTGAATATCCATTAAAGCTATTGTCTAAAAAACTCATAAAGAAGGTATAATGAGTTAAACCCCAAGTTGAGTGAGGGAAACGCACATTATCGTGTTTACGTTATTTCCCATATCATATGAGGCAGCATAATTCATGAGATATACTACTTTTGGTTTATGGGTATATTTAAAAAGGATAAACTTCAAATTCTAGGATTTCAAGGTTATGGCAAGGCAAATAAATTACACGTAAGAGGACGTGCTTTGGAAGATGAGGAGATAGATTTGCAGGAAAAAGGTTTTTTTAAATTAATACAAAATACCTGGAAGCGTTTTGAGACCGATGAAATAAAACACACCGCTATTCGTGTAAAACTACCCAATGCAGCTGTCTATAGGGCAACTACGGATAAGGATGGATATTTTGTTGTAGATGAAGAAGTGAACCATCTTGCCGTTATGGCAAATACTGAGGGCTGGGTACAGCTTGAGTTATCCTATTTAGATACCAATCTAAAAAGAGAAATTCTACATCAGAACAGGTTCCCGTCAGAAATGCTTATACCAAGTAGTAAGGCAAATTACGGAGTAATCAGTGATATAGATGATACTATCCTGCATACCGGTGTGGTATCTTCATTGAAATGGAGGGTGTTGATGAATACAATTTTCAAACGAGCTACAAAAAGGTCCGCTTTAGAAGGGACGGCATCTTTTTATCACAGGTTGCACAGGGGTAAAACAGGAACAGCTTCAAACCCTATATTTTATGTTAGTCATAGCCCATGGAATTTATACCGCTATTTAGAATTATTTTTAAAAACGAATAACTTTCCTAAAGGTCCAATTCTATTAAGAAGCATGGCTAGTTTTAGAGCCAGAAATAGAAAAAGTGTTGCCCCCCAAAAGCAGCATGAAATTGTAAATATTCTAGAAATGTATCCAGACTTACCCTTTGTGCTTATTGGAGATAGTGGGGAAAAAGACGGTGATATTTATATAGAAGTCGCTAAAAAATATCCAAGTCAGATAAAGGCTATCTACCTAAGAAGTGTCAATGACGAAAAAAGAATTGAAAGGGTAACCAAATTGTTTAACGAATTTAGGGAGGTGCCTTTTTTACTTGTTAAGGAAACGGAAGATGCTATAATCCATGCCCAAGAGCACGGTTTTATTTAGGTAGCCTAAAAGAGGCCATTGATTTCCGCATCAATCTTATTGATAATACTTCCCAAATCTTCGGGATTATCTACAAAATCGAGTTGATCAACATCAATAATCAAAAGATTACCTTTTTCGTAACCATGCACCCAAGCTTCGTACCTTTCGTTAAGTCGGCTTAAATAATCAATAGAGATGGTATTTTCATATTCTCTTCCTCGCTTATGAATTTGCTTTACCAGATTGGGGATAGAGCTTCTAAGGTAAATTAAAAGTTCTGGTGGCTCCACCAAACTTTCCATGAGGTTAAACAAATCGGAATAGTTCTGAAAGTCCCTATTGGTCATAAGACCCATCGCATGTAGGTTAGGGGCAAATATGTGTGCATCTTCGTAAATGGTACGATCTTGGATGACATCTTTGCCACTTTCGCGTATTTGTAGAATTTGTCGGTATCGGCTATTAAGAAAATAGATTTGCAGGTTAAAGCTCCAACGCTCCATTTGATTGTAGAAATCATCCAAATAAGGGTTGTCCACAACATCTTCAAAATGTGCTTCCCATTTATAATGTTTTGCCAATAATTTTGTCAGGGTAGTTTTTCCTGCTCCTATATTTCCGGCTACCGCAATATGCATTTTTGAAGTTCTTTAATGGTTAGTTAAAAGCAAATGATGTACCGCACAATATACAAAGTATATTAAGCTTTAGGAAAAATTGTGGATGAAATACCATGAATATTTGAAAGCGTATTTTTGTAGGGCTAAATAAGGAGAAAATGAATCCTAATAGTTTTTAGAACATAACAATTTTCATACTTTTGTACAATCAATAGAGAGGAAGGATTTGACTGATTGCAACCTCGTTAAAAATGCTAAAGCAGTTTCCCGATAGTGTTGGGAATCTTCTCGCTACTGGTGTAAGCAAGTTTACGATACCACGTCAAATCTTCCATTAATTAAAAAGTAGAATGGCATATTTATTTACTTCAGAATCAGTTAGTGAAGGACACCCGGATAAGGTGGCCGATCAAATCAGTGATGCGCTTTTAGATCATTTTTTAGCTTTTGACCCAGAAAGTAAGGTCGCTTGCGAGACCATGGTAACCACAGGTCAAGTAGTCTTGGCAGGTGAGGTAAAGAGCAATACTTATTTAGATGTGCAGAATATAGCAAGAGAAGTTATTAACACGATTGGATATACCAAAGGGGAATATCAATTTAGCGGAGATTCTTGCGGTGTAATTTCACTGATTCACGAACAATCACAAGACATTAATCAAGGCGTGGATAGAGGTGTTAAGGAAGAACAAGGTGCTGGTGATCAAGGGATGATGTTCGGTTATGCCACAAGGGAAACTGAAAACTACATGCCATTGGCGTTAGATATTTCCCATAAGCTTTTACAGGTTTTGGCGGATTTGCGAAGAGAGAATAAGGAAATAAAGTATTTGAGACCCGATGCTAAAGCTCAGGTGACTATCGTGTATTCTGATGATAATTTACCACAACGTATAGATACTATAGTGGTTTCAACCCAGCATGATGCCTTTGATGAGGATGATGAAAGGATGTTGGCCAAAATAAAATCTGATATTGTTGCGGTGCTTATACCAAGGGTAAAAGCCCAGTTGCCAGCTGCAATTCAAGAATTATTCGATGATAAAATCACCTATCATATCAACCCGACGGGGAAATTCGTGATTGGCGGACCTCATGGAGATACGGGTCTTACAGGGCGTAAAATCATAGTAGATACCTATGGCGGTAAAGGAGCTCATGGTGGTGGTGCCTTTAGTGGAAAAGACCCGAGTAAGGTAGACCGCAGTGCTGCTTACGCAGCAAGGCATGCAGCAAAGAATTTGGTTGCCGCTGGCGTTGCGGATGAAATTTTAGTACAGGTTAGTTACGCCATTGGTGTGGTAGAGCCAACATCTATTTATGTAGATACTTATGGCACTTCTAATATTGGACTAAGCGATGGCGCTATAGCCGAAAAAGTTGCTAAATTGTTCGATATGAGACCTTTTGCTATAGAAGAAAGATTAAAGCTTCGTAATCCTATTTATTTAGAAACTGCGGCTTATGGGCATATGGGCAAGGAACCGGTAACCGTAACTAAAGTTTTTGAATCTCCGTATAACGGTAAGGTGGAGAAGAATGTAGAATTATTTACTTGGGAGAAATTGGACATGGTAGAAGCCGTAAAAGAAGTTTTTGGCTTATAGATTTATTTGTTGAACTAATTATAAGATTTAAAACTTAAGTCTTAGTAAAGCTTAAAAAAGGAACTTGTAATGAGGTTCCTTTTTTATTTCCGCAATTTCATGAACTTCACTAGCTTTAAGACTTAAAATTAAAATGCCATGTCAAAACTTATACGCCGTTATACTCTTACCTTAGTTTCCTTTTCTTTAATTCTTATTTCCTGTTCTAAAACAAACAAGAGCCTAGAAGCTGAAATTTCTGAAACCTATGTTTCTGATAATTACACCAAAAAAGAAGTGGATATTGAGATGCGAGATGGTATCACCTTACACACCACCATATATACGCCAAAGGATATTTCCAAAGAATACCCTATTCTTATGCAACGCACGCCTTATAGCTCAAGACCTTACGGTGAAGGTGAGTTTAAAACGCAGATTGGTCCAAATATCCATTTAATGAAAGAGGGTAATATCATCGTCTACCAAGATGTGCGTGGAAGATGGTTAAGTGAGGGTCACTATGAAAATATGCGTGCCTATATACCTAACAAAACGTCTGATAAAGATGTAGACGAGAGTACGGATACCTATGATACTATCGAGTGGTTGGTGAACAATGTAGCGCACAACAATGGTAACGTAGGGGTTTGGGGAATATCATATCCCGGCTATTATGCTACCTACGCTACTATAGATGCACATCCGGCTTTAAAGGCATCGTCTCCCCAAGCATGTATCGGAGATTTTTTCTTTGACGATTTTCATCATAATGGAGCTTATTTGTTGAGCTATTTTAGAGCTACTTCTTTATTTGGTACGCCAAGACCTAATGGGGACCAACCTATAGACACAGCTTGGTACAGTCTACCCGATTTACAAACTGAAGACCAGTATCAGTTTTTCTTGGATAAAGGACCATTAAAAAATCTTAATTCATTCTTTGAATATGATATCAAGGACGAGATAAGTATAGCCCCGGATGGCATGACGGACGATTACTTTTGGAATGAATTAAAGGAACATCCAAATTATGATGAACTATGGCAAAGTCGTGGTTTAATACAACATTTGGACAAGTCAAAGTCTCACGTAGCTACCATGATTGTTGGAGGTTGGTTTGATGCTGAAGATTTATATGGTCCTTTAGAGACTTATAAAAATATCGAGAAGAATTCCGATGGCTACAATACCATGGTTTTTGGACCCTGGGACCATGGGCGTTGGGCAAGACGTAACGGAAGAAATTTAGTAGGGAACTATTATTTTGGCGATTCTATATCAGAATTTTTCCAAGAAAAAATAGAGACCAAATTCTTTAATCATTTTCTTAAAGGTGATGGGGATGCGAATAGTGGTTTGCCAGAGGCCTATGTATATGATTCTGGTAGAAAAGAATGGAAAGAGTACGATGCTTGGCCACCCAATGGCACTACAAAGCAAGAATTTTTTCTTTCCGAAAATCAAGAACTTACGTCGGTCGTAAAAGGAAATACAGGAATTAAATTTATAAGCGATATTAAGAAGCCGGTTCCGTATTCGGAGGACATTAAATCTGTATTTACGCCACGTAAATATATGACAGATGACCAACGTTTTGCCGCTCGACGTTCCGATGTTTTGGTTTTTGAAACCGAAGTTATGGAAGAAGACTTTACCTTGGCCGGTGATATATTGGCGAAGTTAAAAGTGGCCACCACGGGAGATGCCGCAGATTGGATTGTGAAGATTATTGATGTGCATCCGGCAGACGTGGAAACCAATGAAGAAATGCAAGATCATTTAAAAATGAGTAATTATCATCTAATGGTGCGCAGTGAAGTACTCCGTGGACGGTTCAGAAATAGTTTTTCTAAGCCAGAGCCTTTTGTTCCAAATGAAAAAACGGAAGTGAACATAAAGCTGCAAGATGTATTCCATACCATTAAAAAGGGGCACAAGCTTCAAGTGCAGGTACAGAGCACCTGGTTTCCTTTAATAGACCTAAATCCGCAGACCTATGTTGATAATATCTTTAAGGCAGATGAGGCCGACTTTAAAACCCAGACCCATACCGTATTTACGGATTCTAGTGTGGAGTTTTCTGTGTTGAGGTAGACCATGCTATTAGATTAATAGTTTAATTGATGTATCATAATGAGGTGTTTAATTTCTTACTTGTTCTTGGTTATGGTCATTTATTGCCATGGTCAATCACAAGTCGTTAAAACTTTAGACAGTGGATTTGAATATTCAAATTTGTTTGATACTGGAACTACTTTTGGCGTAGCATGTTATAGAATACCAGCAATGATAACCGCACCAAATGGAGATTTACTTGCTGCTATAGATGAAAGAGTTCCCTCTTGCTCAGATTTAAGGGATAATAGGGATATCAATATCGTCCTAAGAAGGAGTACGGATAATGGTATTAATTGGTTGCCTATTGAGACTATAATAGATTATCCAGAAGGAAAATCAGCTTCTGACCCTTCTTTTATTCTCGATTCTGCTACAAGTACCATTCTAAGGTTCTTTAACTATATGGACTTAGATAAGGAGAAGGACGTCTATTACTTTAAAATGATTAAAAGTATGGATAATGGACGTACGTGGAGTTCGCCAATAGATATTACAAAGCAACTGACTCTACCTGATTGGCATGGCGATTTTAAGTTTATCACTTCTGGCCGCGGAATACGGACGTCAGATGGTACCTTATTACATACCATCGTAAATTTAAGAAAGGGACTATATCTTTTTGCAAGCGATAATCATGGAGAAAGTTGGAATTTAATTGACACGCCGATAAAACCTGCGGATGAGTCTAAAGTAGTAGAATTGGATGACGGAACTTGGATGGTAAATAGTCGAGTAAATGATTTAGGTACAAGATATGTGCATACTTCAAGGGATAGGGGTAAAACATGGGTTTCTAATCCGGATTCTTCGTTAATAGATCCGGGTTGTAATGCAAGTGTTGTTAGGTATTCCAGAACTGGAAAGGGTAGTGATAAAAATAGGCTGTTGTTTTCTAATGCATTCTCTAAAAACGGACGTACTAATCTGACTGTAAGGTTAAGCTATGACGAGGGTAAAACGTGGCCTATATCAAAAGTAATCTATACTCAAAGTGCAGCTTACTCTTCAATGAGTGTTTTAAAAGATGGTTCACTCGGAATATTCTTTGAAAAAGATGATTATCAAGAAAATGTTTTTGCAAGATTTACGTTGGATTGGCTAACAAATGGAAAAGATACTTACACTACAGGAAAGAAAACTAAAGATTAGTTTCCACTTTAAAAGTAGAGTATTTAATCATGTAAGCTAGAAACAAAAAATGCTACTATTTCTTCTTGAAGACTTTCTTTACCCCTTTATACAGTAATAACATTAAAAACCCGGCAATTAATCCTATGACAAATTCGACTATGATGCTGGGTATGTTAGGTAAAATGCCGTGTAGAAAATCAAGATTATGAACGAAAATTCCTCCTGCAACCAATAATAAAGCAATAGTACCAATAACGGATAAGGCCTTAATAACCTTGGGTAGGGCATTTACAAAGAACCTTCCGATAACATCAGATATGCTATTATCACCCTCTGTAATATTAATAAGATGAGCCCCAAACTCGTCCATTCGTACAATAAGTGCTACAATGCCATAAACACCCACAGTAGCAATTAAAGCCACTATGGAGACTACCGCTATTTGAGTTGCCAAAGGTTGGTCTAGAACGGTACCCAAGGCAATAATTACAATTTCAACAGAGAGTATAAAATCCGTAACAATGGCCGATTTTATTTTTGTTTTTTCAATAGCTAAAATATCACTTTTGCTAGGTGCTTCGGCGTCAGCAGGAATATGGGTTTTTTCATGGGGTACAAAGAATTCATATATCTTTTCTGCACCCTCAAAGGCAAGATACAGACCTCCAAGCACTAGGACTAGGGTAACTGCCCACGGTAAAAAAGCACTTAACAAAAACGCTATGGGTAAGATAATAATCTTATTTAATAATGAGCCTTTGCTTATTGCCCAAAGTACCGGAAGTTCTCTTTTAGAAACGAAACCAGAGGCTTTTTCGGCGTTAACGGCCAAGTCGTCGCCTAAAATTCCTGCGGTTTTTTTGGTAGCGATTTTACTCATTGCCGCAACATCGTCCAATAAAGCTGCTACATCATCTAAAACTGCAAAAAATCCTGAGGCCATAATAGTATTTAAGTTGTCAAATATAAACTAGGATATGGAAACAGTAGAATTCATTCACCATAAATAGGTCCTCAAAGACCTTTTTTTAGAAATAGTACAACTATATATGAAGTATATTCGTCCCATTGTAAATTTATAGTATTGTTGCTTTTGAAAATAAAGGTATTCACGAGTAGGGTAAACAACATCTGGGTTGTTATTTAATAAAATAGAATGAGAACTAGCTTAAGAAAAATAGTATTGATTATCTCGACTTCCCCTTTATTATTGGCCGTATTGTGTGAGAAGGATAACTTTGATACGCTCACTGTCCCTAATGAAACCAAAGTGTCGATTTCTCAAGGACCAAACTTTAGTCTAAATGATACCATATGGGTTTCTGGACAGGTTTCATCCATGCTATTCGATGAAGTTACTTCGGATTCTATTAGGAACCCAAACGAGACTATTAAAGATTTGGTTGATGTGCTGCAATTGACGGAGGAGAATGGCGATAGTAATACCAAAGAAGCATTAATTGATTTTGAGATTATAGTGCTAAAAGGAGTTACGGAGTTGGCACGGCAATGCCCGGAATCAAAACTGATAACCGTTGCAGAACTTCGTGCGGATATGTCGTTTTATGAATATGAAATAGGCTTTGTGGCCAAAACTTCTGGTGATTTTGTTCTGTCTTGGGAAGGGCCAATAATATTGAAAAATGACAATCGGAATACGGAGATTTTAAATTCTTATCCGGTTAAAGGAGAAACTAATTTTCTCGGCTTGACCAATTGTGAAATAACTTCTCTCATACTTGATGTGGAATCATCAGGGGACGAATTCTTTTTTACTGTAAATTAAACGACAGATAAAGCAGGAATAGTATTGGTTTAAAACAATTTATAGCGGGGAAAAGTTTATAATACAGGAACTTATTCTTTGATTTTTCATAAAATTTATGATTTAAACCATAACACTACAGTATAGTAGTTATTGTTATAGCTATTATTTTTAAAGTAAAAAATGAAATTTTTCTCTTTCGGTTTAAAAATCAAAACATATAGTTATACCCTATTGCTATTACTTATTGCGTCTTGTGGGTCTCAAACTGATGACCCAGTAGAACCAGAAATTGATATTCCTGATCCTGTTGGAGATGTGACAGAAGAACCCACCCCGGTTGTAGACCCATTGGAAGGCCTAAATTGTAATGAGGGAGGAACCATTGACAATGAACCGGAAAATCCTATCAATGTCGGAAGGCTTGATGATCGTACATGTTACGCCAACTATGTAGAGATCATGTTAGATGACAATTTATTTGGGGTTTATAGCATTGCAGATAATTCCAACCACAAAGATACTAACGGACTACAGCCCAGAATAGAACGCGCCTTAACACCAAGGGTAAAACCGACCGGAGGAAATTTTTCTGAATTTTCTGCGATTTACCGCATCGAGGAAGTTGGCGACACGGGTTCTTATATTGCACAAACAAAAGGGAAACATACTGGCGGTGGAGGATCGGCAGATCCAGCGATATGCCTTTTTATTGCACAAGCCGTAGTTACAGATGGGGAGGTAACTCATTTTGATATTTATCGTGAAGAAATAACCGTTCGTGGTGGTACATTGCAGGACGGAGGTAGGCAAAACATTTATCTCACCAGAGTGCCAAAGAATGAGGACTTTACCTTTTATTTGAAAACAGGTTTTGATGCAGCGAATGGAGTCATTACCTCCCATTATGCTAATGCAGTCATTAATGGGGAAAGTTTTGATTATGATATTCCAGACCCGGAGCGTGCCACGGAAACAGGTATTAGATACGGTGCATATAGGGTAAAAGGCGGTAAGGCAAAGCTATATATTAGGAATACCGTTTTTAATTTTAAAAACGACTAAGGTGTGTATTAAGGCTAACAGCTGATTAATCTATCACATCACTAGGTTTTTGTGAAATTTTTCAAAAATATTAGGTTATTAAAAGTTTCTGGTATTACTTTGTTCTTTACAAAGTTCAAACACGTATTGAATAGTTATCAAGAAAGGTGGAGGGATTAGACCCTTTGAAGCCTTAGCAACCCTTTGTTCTATACAGAGAAGGTGCTAAATTCTACTAGTACTGCTTTAGCGCAGTATCTGGCAGATAACCAAAACCAATTGCTTTTGCAATTGATTCACTTTCTTATAACTTTTTGATTTTACCTAACCGCAAAGTCGGCCGGCTAGGGTTTGGCTTTAAAATAATTTTTCACACCCTAAGCGGAGTCGAAGGGTATAATTTTAAAAAACAAAATCATGAGTAATCAAAAATTAGCAACGAACGCATTACATGCAGGTCACGATCCAAAACAAACTGGAGGAACTAGAGCTGTACCTATTTATCAATCTACAGCATACGTTTTTAACGATACGGATCATGCAGCCAACCTATTTTCGTTGGCAGAGTTAGGTTTTATATACACAAGACTAAATAACCCGACCAATCAAATTTTACAAGATCGCTTGGCGGCCATTGAAGGTGGTATAGGTGCCGTAGCATTTGCCTCAGGAACTGCAGCAATTTCAACAGGTTTATTAACGCTCTTAAAAGCTGGTGACCATATTGTAGCTTCAAATAGTTTATATGGTGGTACGTTTAATTTATTGAATGTTACCTTGCCAAGATTGGGTATTACCACTACGTTTGTAGATCCATCAGATCCAACAAATTTTGGAGCTGCTGTACAAGAAAATACACGGGCAATATTTGTTGAGTCTTTAGGTAATCCAAAGCTAGATGTACTCGATTTAAAAGCTATTTCTAAAGAAGCTAAATCGGCTAAAGTACCGTTTATAGTGGATAACACCGTAGCTACGCCAGGGCTTTTAAATCCTATTGAGCATGGGGCAAATTTGGTAATACATTCTTTAACTAAATACATTAATGGTAACGGAACTGCGCTTGGTGGTGCTATTATCGATGCGGGTACTTTTGATTGGACAAACGGGAAATTCCCTGAATTTACGGAGCCCTCTGCAGGATATCACGGATTGGTATATAGTGAAGCATTAGGAGCGGCAGCTTTTACCTTTAAACTAATTTTAGAAGGCTTGCGAGATTTTGGCGGAGCCCTGAGTCCGTTTAATACATTTCAAATCATTCAAGGTTTAGAGACATTGCCTGTTCGTATAAAGCAGCATAGTGCCAATGCTTTGGAACTGGCAACTTGGTTAGAGAGTAGGGAAGAAGTCGCATGGGTAAACTACCCTGGATTAAAGAGTAGTAAGTACTACGATTTGGCACAAGAATACCTTCCTAAAGGACAAAGTGGTCTGGTTACTTTCGGAATCAAAGGAGGTTTTGAAGCGGCGAAACAAGTAACGGATGCCACTGAGGTATTCTCGTTATTGGCCAATATTGGTGATACCAAATCATTAATTATACACCCTGCCAGCACAACCCATCAACAACTTACCCAAGAGGAACAAACTGCCGCCGGAGTTGGTCAGGATTTAATTCGTTTGTCGGTTGGTTTGGAAGATATAGATGACTTAAAAACCGATTTAGAAAATGCTTTTGCCAAAGTTGATAAGGCTATTCTAGTATAATTTTTCTCACATTGAGCTTTTCCGGCTGCGTTAAGGTTATTCAAACTATTTCTAAGAAGGAGTTGATGCCTAGCGCAGTCGGACATGCTATAACAGGTCGTAATATTTTCTCATGCTACATCAATTAACACTTAAGAATTATACTACCCTGAGCGGAGTAACACAGGATATTGAGCTTTCATACGAGCTGTTCGGTAAAGAATTGCACTCGGCACCGATAGTTTTAGTGAACCATGCTTTAACAGGGAATTCAAATGTTACCGGTCCAGAAGGTTGGTGGTCTGCATTAATCGGAGATAAAAAGTGTATCGATACGCAGAAATATACCATTCTCTCTTTTAATATCCCGGGGAACGGTCATGATAAATTTGTCATCGAAAATTACAAAGATTTCGTAGCCGGTGATATTGCTAAAATTTTTCTGCTTGGATTAAAAAAATTAGCTGTAAAAAAGCTCTTCGCTATTATTGGTGGTTCTTTGGGAGGTGGTATCGCTTGGGAGATGGCGGTGCTTAACCCTAATTTGACGGAACATTTGATTCCCGTTGCATCAGATTGGAAATCAACAGATTGGCTTATTGCTAATTGCCAGATTCAAGAGCAGTTCTTGGTAAATTCCAAACAACCTGTTCATGATGCGCGTATGCATGCCATGTTGTGTTACCGTACCCCAGAATCCTTTAAGGAGCGCTTTAAACGCAGCACCAATGAAGAACTTCAGGTCTTTAATGTTGAAAGTTGGCTTACCCATCATGGTAAAAAATTACAAGAACGATTCCAATTATCGGCCTATAAATTAATGAATCAACTGCTGAAGACCATAGACGTAACGCGGCATGGAAATGAGCAGTTCCTGCAATTACAGAATAGCGATACCAATATTCATATTGTTGGTGTGGACTCTGACTTGTTCTTTACGGCGAAGGAAAATAAGGATACCTTTAAACAGATAGCTCAGGCCAATAGCAATGTCACCTATGGTGAAATACAATCGTTACATGGTCATGATGCTTTCTTAATCGAGTTTGAGCAATTAGAAAAATTATTGGATGGTGTTTTCAATACCAATGGGAAGACAGGAAAAATAAAGGTGCTGAAATTTGGCGGGAAGTCGTTGAGCAATGGAGAAGGGCTGGAGCGTGTTTTAGACATAGTTTCTAGTAAAGTGTTATTAGGTGAACATATTGCAGTAGTGTTATCGGCTAGGGAAAAAGCTACCGACCAACTGGAGGATATTTTGGAGAAGGCGGCCCAAGGCAAGGATTATGCTTTAGATTTTGAGTCCCTAGAAAAGTACCAGAAGCATACCTACGGAAATATAAATTTAACCGAAGAGTTTAGCTGTTTGGCGAAGTTGTTCGAAGGCGTTTCATTATTAGGTGATTATAGCCTTAAAATAAAGGACGAAGTGCTAGCTTACGGAGAGCTTATTTCGGGGAAATTGGTCTCCAAGTTACTAATAGGAAAAGGTGTAAAGGCCGTATTTGTAGATTCTAGGGATTTTTTAACGACCGATGCCACTTTTGGTAACGCTAAGGTTTTGGAAAAAAAATCCAAGGATAAATTAATAGCTATATTCGATAGACTGCCCAATGATGCGGTTCCTGTAATTACCGGTTTTATTGCTGCTTCCGAAGACGGGCACACAACAACGCTAGGAAGAAACGGTAGTAATTATTCTGCCGCGCTATTGGCCAATTTTCTAAATGCCGAAGAGCTTCAGAACTATACCCATGTTGATGGTATTTTCACGGCAAACCCAGATTATGTAAAAGAGGCCAAAAGATTGGCTAACCTATCTTACGCAGAGGCCAATGAGTTAGCTAATTTCGGCGCAACAATTTTGCATGCAAAGACCATAATTCCGCTGATAGAGAAGAATATTCCGCTGCGCATACTCAATACCTATAACAATGATAATGAAGGAACACTCATTAGCGCCAAATCTAGTAAAGAAGGGATAAAAAGTTTATCTGTTATTGAGGATGTCGCCCTTATTAATCTTGAGGGTAGAGGCTTGTTGGGTAAAGTGGGTATTGATGCCCGTATTTTTAAAACCTTGGAGAGCCATAATATAAGTGTTAGTATCATTTCACAAGGCTCATCAGAACGGGGCATAGGCCTAGTGGTGAAAAGCAGTAAGGCACAAAAAGCTAAACAGGCGCTAGAAAATGAATTCTCTAAAGATTTTCAAGCAAAGGATATCAATATGATTACGGTCGTGAATGAAGTATCCGTCATTTCAATTGTAGGTCAAGACTTAAGTACCTTTCACAAACCTTATAATGCACTTATAAAGAATAGAATTATTCCATTACTTTTTAATAATACCGCATCAGGAAAGAACGTAAGTTTAGTGGTTAAAAAGTTAGATTTGACCAAGGCCTTAAATGTAATGCATGGTCAAATATTCGGAATAAGTAAAAAAGTTAACCTAGCTATTTTTGGGCATGGAAATGTAGGGGGAACGCTTATTGACCAGGTTTTAAAATCCACTAAAAAAATAGCAAAGAGAAAGGGAATAGATTTACGTGTTTTTGCCATTGCAAATTCAAAAAAGGTAGTATTACATCCCGATGGTCTCGGAGCTACTTGGAAGAGTGAGCTAAAAGCAAAAGGAAAGTCCTATATCTTACAGGATATTTTTGATTTTGCACAAACCCATCATTTAGAAAACTTAATAGCTGTAGATAATACCGCCAGTAGGGATTTTGTGGCGCATTATTTTGATTTTGTAGAGAACGGTTTTGATATGGTTTCTTCCAATAAGATAGCCAATACCTTGGGGTTCGATTATTACCAGTTGCTTCGGGAAGAACTCGATAAATATCAAAAACAATACTTATACGAGACCAATGTTGGTGCGGGATTACCTTTGATTGATACTATAAAATTATTACATCTTTCAGGTGAGAATATAACTCGTATAAATGGGGTATTTTCGGGTTCGTTGAGCTATATTTTTAATACCTTTTCTGAGATAGATGCACCTTTTTCCTCTATTTTAAAAGATGCCATGCAGCGGGGTTATACCGAGCCAGATCCACGAGAGGATTTGTCTGGGAATGATGTAGGGCGAAAGCTATTGATTTTGGCTCGTGAACTAGATTTGAGCAACGAATTTTCTGATATCTCCATTCAAAATTTAATCCCTGAGAGTTTGCAAACGGTAGAAACCGATTTCTTTATGGAAAACTTAGAGGTTTTGGATGCCAAGTTTAATGAAATAAAAAAGAACCAAAACCCAAATCATGTTTTACGCTATGTGGGTGATTTGCACGGTAACCTACAAAAGGAAAAGGGGTTACTCGACGTAAAATTGGTTTCCGTTCCAAAGTCGAGCGCACTAGGTCAAGTAAAGGGTTCAGACTCTATTATTGAGATATATACAGAGTCGTATGGAGAAAATCCGTTGGTGATACAAGGCGCTGGTGCTGGTGCAGCCGTTACGGCCAGAGGTGTTTTTGGAGATATATTAAGGATTGCAGAAAAAGGATAGTATGAAAAGACAATTCGAAACCAATGCGATTCGTACGCAACTAAATCGCACGGAGAATTTAGAACATTCAGTTCCGTTATACCTCACATCTAGTTTTGTTTTTGAGGATGCAGAGGATATGCGAGCCTCCTTTGCCGAGGAGAAAGAACGAAATATTTATTCCCGGTATTCTAATCCAAATTCGTCCGAGTTTATTGAGAAGGTTTGTCAAATGGAAGGTGCAGAAGCTGGTTTTGCCTTTGCAAGTGGTATGGCGGCGGTATTCTCTACCTTGGCGGCATTATTAGATAGCGGAGACCATATTTTATCGGCACGAAGTATTTTTGGTTCTACGCACTCCTTGTTCAATAACTTTTTTCCCAAGTGGAATATTGACCATAGTTATTTTAAGATTGACGATTTAGATACCATTGAGAGCCTCATTACACCAAAGACCAAGCTCATTTATGCAGAATCACCCACCAATCCTGGTGTAGATATTCTAGACTTGGAGGCTTTAGGTAAAATCGCTAAAAAGTATCAATTGATATTGGTGATAGACAATTGTTTTGCATCCCCTTATTTGCAACAACCCATACAATTTGGAGCGGATTTGGTCATCCATTCGGGTACAAAACTCATGGATGGTCAAGGGCGGGTATTAGCTGGGATTACGGTGGGTAAGGCCGATTTAATCGACAAGGTATACCGTTTTTCAAGAATTACGGGTCCAGCGTTATCGCCTTTTAATGCTTGGGTATTGTCCAAGAGTTTGGAAACTTTGGCGTTGCGGGTAGATAGGCATTGTGAAAACGCCTTAAAATTAGCGAAATTTCTAGAAGGTCATGAGAAAGTGAATTGGGTAAAGTACCCGTTCTTAAAATCACATCCTAAATATGAAATTGCCAAGAAGCAAATGAAAGCTGGTGGTTGCGTGGTCGCTTTTGAAATCAAAGGCGGTTTAGAAGCAGGGCGACAATTTTTTGATGCCATAAAACTATTATCACTCTCCGCCAATTTGGGCGATTCTAGAAGTATTGTGACCCATCCTGCCTCTACTACGCACAGCAAGTTGTCCAAAACGGAAAGAGCCGAAGCAGGTATCACGGACGGTATGGTCCGTATCTCTGTGGGCTTGGAGCATATTAGTGACATTATCGGAGATATTGAGCAGGCTTTGAATTAGAGATAAAAAGAAGTTTTCTAAAAAGTTTTACCCCGCAATTTGAAACCTTTCTAAAGTTTTACCTGCTATGGGAGGACAGAGAGACACAGTCGAGAATTTAGCAAAACAGCTTCTAAGAGATGTCTCAACTCCGCGCTATGTAACAGAAAAGTAAAAGCTAAACTGCTTTAAATTGGCTAATTAAAATTGTAACCAACTGTTTAATCTTGTTGAAAATTACGCTATAGGCCATAAATAGGGTGTATTACACAAAAAGCCCTCCCTCGAAAAGAGGAAGAGCTTTTGCTTACGTATTTTGAATTATAAGAAGTTCACAACTCCCGTATCCATATCGTAGACGGCGCCTTTGATATCAATTTCGCCATTGTCTTTCATCGTTTTAAGGATGGCACTTTCGTTTACGATACGGTCCATGGCAATACGAACGTTGTTCTCGCTTACCTCGTGGACCAACAATCGGTTTTTAGAGCTACGCGGCCCTTCGGACTTCGTGGACATCGCTACTGCTGGGGCAATGTTTTTAAGCATAGCGGTGATGTTTCCTAGTTCCGCACCGTCGATGGCAGCGTGTATGGCCCCACAGTTTTCGTGTCCTAGGACCAATATGAGTTTGGCTCCGGCAACTTTGGTGGCAAATTCCATACTCCCTAGAATATCCGTATTGATAAAGTTTCCGGCCACGCGTGCTACAAAAATGTCGCCGATACCTTTGTCAAAGACATCCTCTACCGGTACTCTGCTGTCTACACAAGAAAGAACAATGGCCTTTGGATATTGCGATTCTGCACTCTCCCTAATCTGGTTAGAGTGGTCCCTTGCGGTAAGGTCGCTCATGACAAAACGTTCGTTTCCTGCGGCTAAACTATGGTACACATCTAGCGGAGTAAGTGCCGCTTGTTCTTCTGCGGATAAAACGGATTCGACTAAAATGCTACTCTTATCTATTTCAATGGTTCCTTCGGTGGACTGTTGTGCGTTTATCGCTGTTGAAAACAAAACGATTCCGGCTAAAGCAATGATATTTTTCTTCATGATACTTAATTTAAAGTTCGGGACAAAAGTAATACATGAAATTAGTTATAATAGCAATACTTATCATAAATAATAGTTAAAGTGTTACAATGTAATAGTAAAGCTATCATATTAATAAACGCTTAGTTCAACACTCATAAAATCAATGGTTTATGAATAAAATAAAAAACCTTACCGGCGTATGGTATTGCAAACAACGGGGCGATATAAGAAAAAAAGCTTGGTGAATTGCTAAAATTTAAGTTTGTATGCGAATTCCTTTTTATACAGAAGCCAAACTGGCACCTGCGTTTCGTCCTTAAAGGAGAACACATTTTAAAGAAGTAGTTGTCTCAGCGATTTATTTAAAACCTATTTTTTGAATTGCGGTATGGCTTACTTTAATGGCTTCCAAGGGTTTCATGGTAAAGGTTCTGTCCTGTTCAACCATATAGTATTCCATTCCGGATAGGTCCTTTTTGGCCAGGATACGACCAAAATCGATGGTACCGTTACCGACAGGGGCGAATTTCCCTTCGGTATCCATGTCCTTGACATGCCATATTTTAAAACGTCCAGGATATTTTTCAAAGTAAGCTGTGGGGTCGGCCCCTGCCTTGGTTACCCAGAATAAATCCATTTGAAAATTCACGAGCTCCGGGTCACAGTTTTCCAACAAATAATCAATAGGAACAATCCCGTCTTCATCCTCCATAAATTCAAAATCATGGTTGTGGTATAACAATTGGAGTCCGGCAGCTTTGGCTTTAGCGCCAAGTTCATCCAATATTTTGGCTAGATTCTCAGCGCCACCCGTCATGCTCATGGTATTGGTCGCATTGTCGTAGTTAAATAAACCCATTGGCGGAATGGGCACTACAAAGTAGGTAAAGCCTGCCGCTTTGGCACTGGCCATTTCTAGGTCAGCATTGTCTAAGGTGACACTGCTTTGGTGCGTACTAATAGGCTTCAGGTTGAGTTCGGTTAGATAGGCCTTGAAGTCGGCAGGAGTCATGTTGTAATACATACCATCTTTATAACCGGCTGCTTCAATATTGGCGTAGCCCGTTTCTGCAACGGTTTTTAAGGTTGCTTTGGCATCCGCTTCCATAGCATCACGCACGGTGTACAGGGCTAGTCCACCCAACTGCGTTTCGCTAGGGGCCATTTTCTTTTCCGTCATAGTACTTGACTGGTCCTCAGAAGGGTTTTGCTTCTTCTGTTTTTCTTTACAGGATAGTACTATTAAAAAAATAAAGGCAAAAAGAAAACTTGTTTTGGGTGCTGTACTACGGAATCTATTCATGGTATCGTTTAATGAGGGATTTCTAAATTAGTTTAAGAGGTAAGTTAAACCAAAATTTACGGTCATCAAAAAAAAGTAGTGAAAGTAGGCAAACTCAGTAGCCTTTAGTAGCATGATTCCGGTTTCATGCCAGACGTATAGAGGAAAGGTTCTTATTTTAAACAAGACTAATAAAGCCTTTTGTATAGGGAGTTCTCGCTACTAATTTTCATATCTTAGCTTCATGCTTTCCAAAAAAACGAAATACGGTCTTAAGGCTTTGGCCTACCTAGGTGCTAGAAAGGACAACCAGCCCGTTCAAATTGCAGAGATTGCCGAGCAGGAAAACATTTCTCAAAAGTTTCTAGAAAGCATTTTGCTCTCCTTGCGTAAGACAGGAATTTTGGGTTCCAAAAAAGGCAAAGGAGGTGGCTATTACCTTATCAAGAATCCCGAAGATATTTTAATGACGGATGTGATGCGCATCTTGGAAGGCCCTATTTCTATGGTACCCTGTGTTAGTCTTAATTTTTATGAGAAGTGCGATGATTGCCCCAATGAGGAAGCCTGCGCCGTTCATAAGTTAATGCTAAAAGTTAGAGATGCCAACCTATCCGTATACCGACATAATACCCTGGCGGATTTATTAGCGTAAAGTAGTGCAATAGAGTGCTAAATCTTTATAAATAATATTCATTTGTTAATAATCTACTAAATCTATAGGGTAATTATAATATTTAAGGTTTAGTTTGGTTGTTATTCCAATATTAAGTTTAGTTTTGCTATCCTATTGAACCACTAGGGTAATAATAGTAGTGTAAAAATTATGATTGTAGATCAATTCATTTTAGATAGAAAAACGCCAAAGGGTAAATTTGATTTGGATAAAAAATCCGAAAAGCCCATAAGAAGTATTGCTAAAGCAGTAAGCTGGAGGGTTATAGGAACCCTAGATACTTTGTTGATTTCTTATCTACTGACTGGTGAGGTGGCTATAGCGGCTTCCATAGCTTCTATAGATTTTGTAACAAAGATGTTTTTATACTTTTTCCATGAGCGTTTATGGAATAAGATTAATTGGGGTAAATAGTAACAACTATGGGATTTACACAAGAAGATATAGCAAAGCTGAACGTACAGTTCAAAGGAATTCCGCCAGAGGAAATTATTTCTTGGGCTATAGCACATGCTAAAAAAGCAGTAGTAACGACCAATTTTAGACCTTACGAGGTGGCTATTCTAAATGCTGTTTCTCAAGTAAAACAAGATATTCCTGTAGTGTGGTGCGATACTGGTTACAATACGCCCAATACCTACAAACACGCAGAAGAACTTATTACACGCTTAAATTTAAATATTGATTTATACGTGCCCAAGCAAACCACAGCGCATAGAGACGCTGTTATGGGAATTCCTCAGATAGATGACGAGCGCCACGCTTTGTTTACAGAACAGGTAAAACTGGAGCCTTTTAAAAGGGCAATGGCTGCACACAAACCAGATGTTTGGTTCACTAATTTAAGGAAAGGGCAAACTGCACATAGAAATTCTTTGGATATTTTGAGTCTTAGTAAAGATGGTGTTTTAAAAGTGAGTCCTTTTTACCATTGGGCCGATACCCATTTAGATGTGTACCTTAAACATTACAATTTGCCCAATGAGCACAAATATTTTGACCCGACCAAGGTTTTGGAAAATAGGGAATGTGGTTTACATACCTAAATAAATTAAAGAAGTTATACTAAAGACAACAGATATTTAATATGGGAATTAGTAGTACAGGATTGGATTTGCCGGTAGAGCAGAAAAAAGTGCTTTTAAAAGACACCTCGCACATCAACGCGTTAGAAAACGAAGCCATTTATATTTTCAGGGAAGTAGCGGCCCAATTTGAAAAGCCAGTATTGTTATTCTCTGGCGGTAAGGATTCCATTACCCTAGTGAGATTAGCACAAAAGGCATTTTGGCCTGCAAAGATTCCATTTCCTTTAATGCATATAGATACAGGACATAACTTTCCTGAGACCATAGCATTCAGAGATAAATTAGTTGAAGAACTAGGAGTTGAGTTGATTGTTAGAAACGTACAGGACGCTATAGACGCAGGAAAAGTTAAAGAAGAAACTGGAAAGTATTCCAGCAGAAACCACCTGCAAACAACCACCTTATTAGATGCTATAGAGGAGTTTAAATTTGATGCTTGTATCGGTGGAGCACGCAGAGATGAGGAAAAGGCGAGAGCCAAGGAACGTATCTTTTCAGTACGTGATGATTTTGGACAATGGGACGAGCGTAACCAACGTCCAGAATTGTTTGATATGCTAAACGGACAAATAGAGTTGGGGCAGAACGTAAGGGTATTCCCAATTTCTAACTGGACAGAGTTAGATGTATGGTCTTATATTAAGGAAGAAGAAATAGAAATTCCTTCTATCTATTTTGCACATAAGAGAAAGGTCTTTTTAAGAGATGGACTTATCTGGTCACATTCAGATTACGTATACCAAGAAGAAGACGAAGAGGTATTAGAAAAGATGGTACGGTTTAGAACCGTAGGAGATATGAGCTGTACGGCGGCGGTATTTTCAGAAGCGTCAGATATTGATGCGGTAGTGCAGGAGATAAGAGATGCTACAATTTCCGAGAGAGGTGCCCGTATTGATGATAAGCGTTCCGAAGCGGCAATGGAAAAAAGAAAACAACAGGGATATTTTTAGGCCCCCTAGCCCCCAAAGGGGGGACTAGCTGGTTTGCCTATACAAGAAGTGGAAACTATTGAAATTAATAATAATTAAAAAATAACTCCAAGTAAGAGTTCCTCCCCGTTGGGGAGGTCAGGAGGGGCTTATGGAAGTACTAAAAATAGCAACAGCAGGAAGTGTAGATGATGGTAAAAGTACCTTGATAGGAAGGCTGCTTTACGATACAAAATCCCTAACGACAGATAAATTAGAGGCCATAGAAAAAACCAGTAAGCAAAAGGGATATGATTATTTAGATTTCTCTTTAGCTACAGACGGTCTAGTAGCAGAGCGCGAGCAAGGTATTACCATAGACGTGGCGCATATCTATTTCTCTACACAAAAGAAGAGTTATATTATAGCAGATACCCCAGGTCATGTAGAATATACACGAAACATGGTAACAGGTGCTTCTACTTCACAAGCAGCTATCATTTTAATAGATGCTAGAAAAGGAGTTATAGAGCAGACCAATCGTCACTTCTTTATAAACAACTTACTTCGGGTCAAAGAAGTGGTTGTAGCTATTAATAAAATGGACTTGGTAGATTTTTCAGAAGAACGCTACCAAGAGATAAAATCTGATTTTCAGGAACTAATGAGTAAGCGAGATTACGAAGATCAGCGTATCACGTTTATACCTGTAAGTGCCTTAAAAGGAGATAACGTAGTTAATAAATCAGAGAACACACCTTGGTACCAAGGCGAAACTTTACTAGAACATTTAGAAGGTTTAGACCTTGCAGCCGTCTCTAATGCAGGTACGCCAAGATTTCCCGTACAGTACGTTATTCGACCAAAAACAGATGAACATCATGATTTTAGGGGCTTTGCAGGAAAAGTGTACGGTGGCGAGTTAAATGTAGGCGATGAAGTTATGGCCTTACCATCGCGAACAAAATCTAAAATCAAGGCAATTTATTTTTACGATAAAGAGTGTAAGACCGCATCTAGAAGGTCTTCTGTTACTATTACTTTGGAAGACGAAATTAACCTCAGTAGAGGAGATATGTTAGTAAAGGTGGACGATTTGCCAATTGTTGAAAAGGAGTTTACGGCGACCATTTCATGGATGGATTCTCAAGAACTAACTCCCGGTAATAAATATATTGTGCAACACGGGGTGAATAAAGTTTTGGCTAAAGTAGGGGCTGTAAAACATAAAATTGCACCAGATTATTCAGGATTGGATACCACAGCAAATAGCTTGGGAATGAATGATATTGCTCAAGTGAGTTTTAAATTAAACAAACCTATTTTCTATGACAAGTTTAAGGATCATAGAACCAATGGTTCCCTTATCTTAATTGATACGCAAACCAATAGCACGGTAGGAGCAGGTTTTATAGTGTAAATTTTTCTATCACCAAAAAGTGAAATTGAAGGGTTATACTGTAAAAAAATAATACGTAAGCGAAAGGTTATGTGTTTTTTATCGAACTAATAAATTATAATCTATCAAATCTATAGGTTAAATATAAATATTAACAAGAACATTTACTTCCCGAGTAGGTGTTCCTCCAAATGCTGTGTAAAGCGCAGTTAAATTAAGGAGGTTAGGAGGGGCTATATATGCAAAGTTTTAGAACAGAAATAGAGAATCCGGTTGTAGCGAAAGATATTCTAGAATTAGAACGTAAAATTCATGAATTCCATGATGGTAAACTAGATGAAGAAAAGTTTCGTAGTCTTCGTTTGGCCCGTGGGGTTTACGGTCAGCGTCAGCAAGGCGTTCAAATGATACGCATTAAACTACCTTATGGAAAAGTAACGGCGAAGCAATTACATAGAATTTGTGATGTTTCTGATGAGTATTCTACAGGTCGTTTACACATTACTACACGCCAAGATATTCAAATTCACTATGTAGATTTAAATCGTACCCCCGAATTATGGGCAGAATTAGAAAAGGATGATGTTACTTTGCGTGAAGCTTGCGGTAATACGGTACGTAACGTCACTGCAAGTGAAACGGCTGGTATAGATGTAGACGAACCGTTTGATGTTTCTCCCTATGCAGATGCCCTTTTTCAATATTTCTTAAGAAACCCCATAAGTCAAGAAATGGGAAGGAAGTTTAAGGTTTCCTTTTCTGCAAGTGATGCCGATACCGGTTTATCTTACATGCACGATTTGGGTTTCATTGCCAAAATACAGAACGGTGTAAAAGGTTTTAAAGTAATGTTAGGCGGTGGTTTAGGTTCACAACCGCGCCACGCTGATGTGCTTTTTGAATTTTTGCCTTCAGATAAGATCATTCCCCTTATGGATGGCGTTGTCCGCGTTTTCGATAGATATGGAGAGCGTAAGAGTAGGGCTAAAGCTAGAATGAAATTTTTATTAAAGGATGTAGGACTAGATGGTTTCAAGCAATTATTAGCGGCAGAGCAAAAAGCTGTTCCTGTAAGTTCGTTTCCTATTGATGCTTTGGCATACCCTAAAATAGAAGTTGCCTCAAAAGAAGCACCAAGTGTAAAAATTACCAATAGCGATGCTTTTCAAAAATGGAAACAAACCAATGTAGTTGCCCAAAAGCAAACGGGTTATGTAGCTATAGGTATTAAAGTGCTGCTGGGAGATTTTTATACAGATAAGGCACGTTTGCTCGCAGATTTGGTTCAAGATTATGCAGCCGGAGAGCTCCGCTTATCACTCCGTCAAAATATTTTAATTCCCTATGTAAAAGAGGAATTGGTTCCCTTTTTCTATGCGGAATTAGAGAAATTAGGTTTTGTAGAAAGTGGTTATAATAAAGCTTTAGACATTACCGCATGCCCAGGAACAGATACCTGTAATTTAGGTATTGCCAGTAGCACAGGAATCGCTGTTGAATTAGAGCGTATTATAAAGGAAGATTATCCGCAGTACATCAGCAATGCAGATGTGGTGATTAAGATTAGTGGATGTATGAACGCTTGCGGGCAGCACAATATGGCCAATATCGGTTTTCAAGGAATGTCGGTAAGAACAAAAGATAAATTAGTTGCTCCGGCATTACAAGTCTTATTGGGTGGTGGAAATATTGGAAATGGAGAAGGCCGTTTTGCCGATAAGGTGGTAAAGGTGCCAAGTAAAAGAGGGCCACAAGCCTTACGCCTAATTTTGGACGATTTTGATAAAAATGGAAAAGGTTTATCCTATGCGGATTACTATCAAGAAAAAGGACAGATGTACTTCTATGATTTTCTAAAACCTTTAACGGATGTAGAAAATCTGAGCCCTGAGGATTTTATAGATTGGGGTAATGATAAAAAATATGAAAAGGCTATCGGTATTGGTGAGTGTGCCGGCGTGGTAATAGATTTAATCGCCACATTGCTTTTTGAAAGTGAAGAGAAAATACAGAAGGCCACGGAAAATTTTGAAGAAGGAAAATGGGCGGCGAGTATTTATCATTCGTATACCTCAATGGTGAATTCGGCTAAAGCCTTACTCACTTCAGAAAAGGCTAAAGTGAATACCCATGATCGTATCATTAAAGATTTTGATGAAAAGTTTGTGGTAGACGGAAGGTTTACAATACCGGGAGGTTTTACCAACTTAGTATTACAACTGAACCAAAACGAACCAACTGAAGCTTTTGCAAAGAACTACCTATTGGATGCTAAATCCTTTTTAAGTCAGGTAGAAGAATTCAGGGCTTTGGAATTGGAAACTGAAGCAGCCAAGAACTAATGAAAAATTCAAGAAATCATACCGAAAAAAAGGTCATGCCAGAAGGTCGTGCGCTTCTTACGGTGGTCGGTGCTGGTCCCGGAGATGCAGAACTTATTACTTTAAAAGCGATAAAGGCTTTGCAAAGTGCTGATGTGGTGCTGTATGATGCTTTGGTGAATACGGAGTTGTTGGACTATGCTCCTAATGCTGAAAAAATATTTGTTGGAAAACGAAAAGGCTGCTATGCCTATCAGCAAGAACAAATAAATGAATTGATTGTAAGTAGAGCTAAAACTCATGGTCATGTAGTTCGCTTAAAAGGCGGAGATCCTTTTGTCTTTGGTCGTGGTGCCGAAGAAATGGAATTTGCAGCGCAACACGGAGTTGCAGTTGCAGTGGTTCCGGGCATCTCTTCATCTTTATCGGTGCCGGCATCGCAAAATATACCGGTTACGAAAAGGGGTTCTTCAGAAAGTTTTTGGGTTATTACAGGCACTACCAAAGCCCATAAATTATCAAAAGATGTGGCCTTGGCAGCAAAGTCAAGCGCAACAGTGGTTATTCTTATGGGAATGTCCAAATTGCCTGAAATCACTGCTCTTTTTATAGCCGAGGGAAAATCGCAAATGCCAATAGCCATAATTCAAAATGGTACTCGCGACGATGAAAAGATTGTGGTAGGCACCATGGCATCTATTGGTGACGAAGTAGCAAAAAAAGAATTGTCTAATCCGGCGATAATCATCATCGGTGAGGTCGTAAATCATAGAGCAATACTTTCAGAAATTGCTCAAAATCAAGAATTGCAAATACATACATAAAATGATTAAAACAGATATACTAATTATTGGAGCTGGTCCTACAGGATTGTTCACGGTCTTTGAGGCGGGATTGTTGAAATTAAAATGTCATTTAATTGACGCTTTGCCACAGCCAGGAGGTCAATGTTCAGAGATTTACCCCAAAAAGCCCATTTACGATATTCCCGCATTTCCAGAAATACTAGCGGGTGATTTGGTAACCAATCTTATGGAGCAAATAAAACCTTTTGAACCAGGATTTACGCTTGGAGAAAGGGCAGAAACCTTAGATAAGCAAGAAGACGGTTCGTATATTGTTACCACTAACAAAGGTACGGAACATCACGCTCCAGTAGTAGTAATTGCAGGAGGTTTGGGTTCTTTTGAACCACGTAAGCCACCTTTGGAGAATATTACTGATTTCGAAGATAAAGGCGTGGCTTATATTATTAAAGACCCTGAAGTATATAGAGATAAAAAAGTTGTCATAGCCGGTGGTGGAGATTCTGCTTTGGATTGGGCAATCTTTTTGGCAGATGTAGCCTCAGAGGTTTCATTAGTGCACCGTAGAAACGAATTTAGAGGTGCTTTAGATTCGGTTGAAAAAGCATCCGAATTGGCTAAGCTGGGTAAAATTAAATTGTTTACAGAGTCGCAGGTAAAGAAATTATATGGCGATGAAAAACTGGAAGCAGTAGTTATTAAACATAATGATGCAGAAAAGGGAGAAACCTATGTAGAGGTAGATAATTTTATTCCACTTTTTGGACTTTCTCCTAAACTAGGACCTATCGGAAATTGGGGGCTAGAGATAGAAAAGAATGCTATCAAGGTAAACAATGCCAAAGACTACCAAACCAATATTTCTGGCGTATTCGCTATTGGTGATGTAAATACTTATGAGGGTAAGTTAAAGCTTATTCTATCTGGCTTCCATGAGGCTGCGGTAATGTGTCAATACGCTTATAAAGTTATAAATCCGAACAAACGTTTTGTAATGAAGTACACCACAGTTGGTGGGGTTGAAGGGTTTGATGGCTCTAAGAAAGAAGCTAAAAAAGAAGTCGTGCAAAGTATTATTTGAAATTAGCACTTTATGCCCATAAAAACTTCCATTTTCGCAATGGAAGTTTTTTTGTTTAATTTCAAGGCGCATACCAAAACCTAAAAAAATGAAACGATTATTATTTCCTCTTTTAATGACAATGCTTCTTACTGCTGGTGTTCAGGCACAAAAAATTGGTGTTTTTGAAAATAGTACCGATATCGGTGCTGTAAAGTATCAAGGGGAAACGGTCTATGATGAAAACCTACAATCGTATACCCTTAGTGGTTCAGGTAAAAATATGTGGTTTGGGGAAGATGAATTTCATTATGCCTATACATCTATTCAGGGGGATTTTATTGTTCGGGCTAGGGTAAGTTTTCTTGGTGAAGGAGTTGATCCACACCGAAAAGTGGGGTGGACGGTTCGTACTAATTTACACGCCGATTCTCCTCATGTAAACGCTACGGTTCATGGCGATGGACTTACCTCACTTCAATATCGAAGAACCAAAGGTGCCGATACAGAAGAAAAAATTTCAACAGATAAGGCACCAGATGTTATTCAACTAGAAAGAAGAGGAAGCACCTACATTATGTCTACGGCAAAATTTGGAGAGCCTTTTACAAGTGTTGAATTGGATTTAGACTTGCGTAATGAAGTTTTTGTAGGGATATACATGTGTTCTCATAATCTTGATGTGGTCGAAAAAGCAGTATATGAAAATGTCCGCATTACAACGCCCCCAAAAGAAGGGTATGAACCATATAAAGATTATATCGGTAGCCGTTTAGAGGTTTTGGATATAGAAACTGGAGATAGAAAAATCTTAGCGACCTCTGCACATAGTATACAAGCTCCAAATTGGACGCCGGATGGTAAAACCTTGATTTACAATTCTAATGGATTTTTATACAATTATGATTTGCAATCAGATAAGGTGTCGATGCTAAATACGGGCTTTGCCAATAGAAATAATAACGACCATATATTAAATGCAGATGGTAGTATGGTTGCCATTAGTCACCACAATGATGATGATAATGGTGAGTCTTCTATTTATTATTTACCTATTTCTGGCTCTGATAAGCCCATAAAAGTAACCAAAGACGGTGTGGGGTCATCATACCTTCACGGTTGGTCACCGAATGGTAAAAAAATGATTTTTACAGGAGAGCGGAATGGTGCATATAATATTATTGAAATTAAAGTAAAAACAGGAAAAGAAAAAGTTTTAACCACAACGAAGACATTGGATGACGGATCTGAATATGCTCCTGATGGAAAACATATCTATTTCAATTCCAATCGCACGGGTACCATGCAGATTTGGGAAATGGATAAAAACGGCAAGAATAAAAAACAATTGACTTTTGATACCTACAATGACTGGTTTCCGCATATAGCACCAGACGGTAAGAATATGATTTTTATTTCCTTTCCTGCGGATATATCTTCTGGTTCGCACCCCTTTTACCAACATTGTTTGCTACGTAAGATGCCTATAGATGGCGGCGAGCCCGAAATAATCGCTTATGTTTATGGTGGTCAGGGAACTATTAATGTGCCAAGTTGGTCACCAGACGGAAAGAAAGTGGCTTTTGTTAGTAATTCAAATTAATTCAGTTGAATTGTTTATATCTTAAAGTATATTTGGTTTTGAACATCTAGTGACGTTTCTTTGCCCCAGTTCATTAATAAATTGAAGTTATCAAGAAAGGTGGAGGGATTAGACCCATTGAAGCCTTAGCAACCCTTTAGCCGTAAAGAAGGTGCTACATTCTACCCATTTGGGATTAGATAACCAAAAGAAAGACTAACTGTCTTACCTTTTCCTTACTTGATACTTACAAAAAAAATTACGCGTAGGGCGTAAAACGTAATATGATTAAGGATTTACTGCAACAAAAAATTTTAATATTAGATGGGGCCATGGGCACCATGCTCCAGCGTTATAAATTCACCGAAGAAGACTTTCGTGGCGAGCGTTTTAAAGATTGGGAACATCCTTTGCAGGGGAATAATGATTTGTTGTCATTGACCCAGCCGGAAGCCATTGCCGAAATACATCGTAAATATTTTGCTGCAGGGGCAGATATTGTAGAGACCAACACCTTTTCTGGTACTACAATTGCCATGGCAGATTATCACATGGAAGATTTGGTGTACGAACTAAATTATGAATCCGCTCGCATTGCCAAAGCTGTAGCCAAGGATTTTACGGCAAGAGAACCTCATAAGCCTCGTTTTGTTGCAGGCAGTATAGGGCCAACCAATAAAACGGCCAGTATGTCTCCAGATGTTAATGACCCTGGTTTTAGAGCAGTTTCTTTTGACGAATTACGCATTGCCTACAAACAACAGGTAGAAGCCTTGTTAGATGGTGGCGCAGATATGCTACTGGTAGAAACCATTTTTGATACCCTAAATGCTAAAGCTGCATTATTCGCAATAGAGGAAGTAAAAGAAGAGCGAAAAATAGAAGTTCCCATTATGGTAAGTGGCACCATAACTGATGCCTCAGGGAGAACCTTATCCGGACAAACAGCAGAAGCCTTTTTAATATCCATATCGCACATTCCAATTTTATCCGTAGGGTTTAATTGTGCTTTGGGTGCCAGTCAACTGGTTCCGCATTTAGAAGTGATTTCAAAAAAATCTGATTATGCCATTTCTGCGCATCCCAACGCAGGGTTGCCCAACGCTTTCGGAGAGTATGATGAGTCTCCAGAGCAAATGGCAGCTCAAATAAAAGAATATGTGGAGAAGGGCTTGGTAAACATCGTTGGCGGTTGTTGTGGAACTACCCCAGAACATATAACGGCGATAGCTGAGGTGGTGAAAGGGTTTAATCCACGAGAGTTGGCGGTTGTTGGTTGATGGTTGTTAGTGAGTTAAATAAGTAGAAAGATGGAGTATACCGAGTTAGAAGTTTGGAAAGAATCTAGGGTGTTAGTTAATTTAATTTATCAGACTTCAAAATCTTTTCCAAAAGAAGAGACTTATGGGTTGACAAGTCAGATACGAAGATGTTCCGTATCTATTCCTTCAAATATTGCGGAAGGTTGCGGTAGAAGAACTTCTGCTGATACTATTCAGTTTTTACATGTTTCAAGAGGGTCTTTATATGAATTAGAGACGCAATTGTATGTAGCTCTAGACCAGAATTATTTAAATGAAGAAAATTTTAACCAATTGAAAGTTCAAATTTTAAAATGTAAAAAACTCATTAATGGGTTTATTAAGTATTACAAAAACAATAATTGATGTCAAAAGGCAATTCAAATATACTGTCAACCGACAACCAAGAACCGACAACTAAGTATTTAAAGTTAAGCGGCCTCGAACCACTCGTTGTAACGCCCGAAACAAATTTTATAAATGTTGGGGAGCGCACGAATGTGGCTGGGTCTAAAAAATTTCTACGACTTATAAAAGAAGAGAAGTTTGAAGAAGCGTTGGATGTAGCCCGACATCAAGTAGAAGGAGGAGCGCAAATCATCGATATCAACATGGACGATGGTTTGATTGATGGTAAGGAAGCCATGGTAAAGTTCCTGAATTTAGTCATTGCCGAGCCAGATATTGCCCGTGTCCCAATTATGATAGATAGCTCTAAATGGGAAATCATAGAAGCCGGACTTCAAGTCGTGCAGGGTAAATGTGTGGTAAATTCTATTAGTCTTAAAGAAGGCGAAGCAGAATTTATTAAGCATACGACATTGATTAAACGCTACGGAGCAGCGGTGATTATAATGGCTTTTGACGAGGTAGGGCAGGCAGATAATTACCAACGACGTATAGAAATAGCAGAAAGGTCATATAAACTATTGGTGGACATTGTCCACTTTCCTCCAGAGGATATCATTTTTGACTTGAATATTTTTCCCGTAGCAACTGGGATGGATGAGCATAAGCTCAACGCACTCGATTTTATTAATGCAACTAAATGGGTGCGCGAAAATTTGCCACATTGTAGCGTTAGTGGTGGTGTAAGTAATGTGTCGTTTTCGTTTAGAGGAAACAACCCTGTTCGAGAGGCAATGCATTCGGTTTTCTTGTACCATGCGATAAAAGCAGGTATGAACATGGGTATTGTTAACCCAACCATGTTAGAAGTGTATGATGATATTCCGAAGGATTTATTAGAACACGTAGAAGATGTAATGCTAAATCGTAGGGATGATGCTACGGAACGCTTACTAGATTTTGCAGAATCTGTTGTTGGCAAAGCAAAGGAAAGCAAGGTAGATTTATCGTGGCGAGAAGAACCCTTACAAAATAGAATTACGAGAGCCTTGGTTAAAGGAATTGACCAATTTATTGTTGAAGATGTTGAAGAGGCAAGGCAAGCGGCAGATAAACCTATTGAGGTTATTGAAGGGAATTTAATGACTGGGATGAATGTGGTGGGAGACCTTTTTGGAAGTGGAAAAATGTTTTTACCACAGGTAGTGAAGTCCGCCCGAGTCATGAAAAAAGCGGTGGCTTATCTTTTGCCCTATATTGAAGAAGAAAAGTTAAAATCGGCCTCCCAACCCCAAAAGGGGGAGTTAGAGGGGGCTAGGGCTTCCGGTAAAATTCTAATGGCAACAGTAAAAGGTGACGTTCACGATATTGGAAAGAATATAGTAAGTGTGGTACTGGCCTGTAACAATTATGAAATTGTAGATTTAGGCGTAATGGTGCCGCCAGAAAAAATCATTGCCGCAGCCATAGAACAACAAGTTGATGTTATTGGGCTAAGTGGGCTCATTACCCCATCTTTAGATGAGATGGTACACTTGGCAAAGGAGATGGAGCGAAAGAATTTTAAAGTACCACTTCTAATTGGTGGTGCTACTACGAGCAAGGCGCATACGGCGGTAAAGATAGACCCACAATACAGCGAGGCAGTAGTGCATGTTAACGATGCTTCGCGTGCCGTTACGGTAGTTGGTGATTTGTTACAAAAAGAAACCTCCAAGAATTATAAGAAAACTATAAAAGAAGATTATACTATTTTCCGCGATAAGTTTTTGAAACGTACGGTAAAAAAAGAATATAAAGCTATTGAAGCAGCACGGGAGAATAAGTTTAAAATTAATTGGGAGACTACAGAAATTAGTAAGCCAAATCAACTAGGGATACAAATCATAGAAGATATGGATTTGGAGAAACTAGTGCCTTTTATAGATTGGACACCTTTTTTTCGTAGTTGGGAGCTGCATGGAAAATACCCAGATATTTTACAAGATAATGTTGTCGGAGAACAAGCGACTGACCTTTTTGCGGATGCTCAAAAGATGCTGAAACAAGTAATCGCTGAAAAGCAGTTGAAAGCCAAGGGTATTTTTGGTTTGTTTCCTGCCAATACCGTTAATGATGATGATATTGCCCTTCGGTTACAATCAGGGTCCGGAGTTGATAGTGAATGGTCGCTGAGTGGAGCAGAACCCAAAGAAGCGTTTATATTCAGAACCCTCCGCCAACAATTGCAGCGAAGAGCAGGAGTGCCAGATTATGCCTTGGCAGATTTTATTGCGCCAAAAGAAAGTGGCAAGGAAGATTATATAGGTTGTTTTTGTGTGACCACCGGTTTTGGTACTGCGGAATTGGCTGCCCAGTATGAGAAGGAATTGGATGATTACAGTTCCATAATGATTAAAGCTTTGGCAGATCGTTTGGCAGAAGCTTTTGCTGAGTATTTACATAAAGAGGTGCGAACCAAACAATGGGGCTATGCCGCTAATGAAGATTTAAGTAATGAAGATTTAATTAACGAAACATATAAGGGAATTAGGCCAGCACCTGGTTATCCTGCATGCCCTGATCACTTAGAGAAATTAACCATTTGGGAGCTCCTTCAGGTAGAGGAAAAAATTGGAGTAAAACTTACGGAAAGTTTGGCCATGTGGCCGGCAGCATCCGTTAGTGGGTATTATTTTGGAAATCCGGAAGCGAAGTATTTTGGCTTAGGAAAAATAAAGGAAGACCAAGTTGCAGATTTTGCAGATAGAAAGGGAATTGCGTTTGAAGAAGCTAAGAAATGGCTTGCTCCTAATTTGGTTGACAGTTGACAGTAGACAGTTGATGGTTTTGCGTTAGGGATTGAGGTATTGTTGAAGCTCTTTTTCTTATCGGATGCTGAGCGCAGCCGAAGTATTTGATAAGAAAAAAGCGACTGCCGAAAGCCCGACCTTTAGGTAACGCCCAAAATGAATATGTAAAGCGCTTTGGGGTAAACCCGCGAGGAATTGAAAGAAAAATAACGGTTAATTAAGATGCAAGCATCGGAGCACCTTCCTGCCGGATAGGCAGATTTAATCTTGATTATAGAGAAAAAGTAATAGTAAAATATAAAACTGCCCAAGTAAGAATTCCCCCTTTGGGGGTAAGGGGACCAGACTTATGAAAGTAACAGATCACATAAAAAAAGCAAAAGGAGAGACACTTTTTAGTTTTGAAATTATTCCGCCTGTAAAAGGTAGAAATATACAAGAGTTGTATAATAATATTGATCCTTTGATGGAGTTTAATCCTCCGTTTATTGATGTGACCACATCGCGAGAGGAGTATGTATATATTGACAAAGACGGACTTTTAGATAAAAAATTAACCCGGATGCGACCAGGTACTGTAGGTATTTGTGCTTCTATTAAGCATAAGTACGATGTAGATACGGTTCCTCACGTGCTTTGTGGTGGGTTTACCAAAGAAGAGACGGAGTATTTGTTAGTGGATTGCCACTATTTGGGCATAGATAATGTAATGGCTTTACGTGGTGATGCTATGCGTGAGGAAAAGTATTTTGAGGCCACAAAAGGAGGCCACCCCTACGCCAAAAGTTTGGTAAAGCAGATCCAAGATTTGAACTGCGGAAAATATCTGCATGAGGTTATAGAAACGGACGACTGTGCCGATTTTTGTATTGGGGTTGCAGGGTACCCAGAAAAGCATCTAGAGGCACCATCATTGCAAACAGATTTAAAGCGACTAAAGGAAAAGGTAGATGCTGGTGCGGATTATGTGGTGACCCAAATGTTTTTTGACAACCAGAAGTATTTTGAGTTTGTAGAGGCGGCGAAAGCAATGGGTATAAATGTGCCTATAGTTCCGGGAATAAAACCAATTGCCGTAAAACGACATTTACAGTTATTACCGCAAGTTTTCCGGATAGACCTTCCGCAAGATTTAATCGATGCTGTTGAGGATTGTAGTTCGAATAAGGAAGTACGCCAAGTAGGAATTGAATGGGCCATACAGCAGTCTAAGGAGCTTAAAGCGGCCGGTGTGCCAGTACTGCATTATTATTCTATGGGTAAGTCTGATAATATTAAGGCAATAGCCAAGTCGGTATTTTGATATACTTATCGATAAGGAGATGCCAATTGATTGGGCTAGTATTCACCTTACGGTGAACTTAAAATAGAAACCGTCTGTCGCTACTGCTTACTTTTTTTTACTTTTACACCCCATGAGGTCTAAGCTCTTTGTCTGCCTATTTTTTACCGTTGTTTTTTGTTTTTCTCAGGAAACTGACGCCGAGGTGAAAAAATATACCATAGATGTGAGCCAGTTCTATGGTTCCATATTGTTGCATAACCCGGATATTTCCCATCTCATTAACAACCATCCCGGCGGCATAATTTTAAGTTACAATAGAAAAACCTACGGCTCCAAGGAGTGGGAAGAATTATACAATTATCCGGATTACGGTACATCGTTCATATATCAGGATATGAATAATGAGACCTTGGGAAAGAATTTTGGTGTTTATGCGCATTATAACTTCTATTTCTTAAAACGTAATGTGCAATTTAGAGTAGGGCAGGGAGTGGCATACACTACAAACCCATACGATAGGGAAACGAACTTTAGGAATAACGCCTATGGTTCGGACTTTTTAAGTTCTACCTATTTAATGCTGAATTACAATAAAGAAAGTATATTCAAAGGCCTTGGTTTCAAGGCGGGAGTCGCTGTAATTCATTATTCCAATGCTAATTTCAGAGCACCGAATACTTCCACGAACACTTTTGCATTAAATGCAGGGCTAACGTACGATTTGGATGGAGGAGCGGAGTTACCTTACTTAGAAAATGAGAACCGAGAAAAAGTTACTGAACCATTAAAATATAACCTTATCCTTCGTGGAGGAATTAATGAAAGTGATGTCATTGGTTCTGGGCAATACGGTTTTTTTATCGTATCTGGTTATGCCGATAAAAGGCTCGGTAGAAAAAGTGCGGTTCAATTTGGGGCAGATATTTTTTTCTCTAATTTTTTGAAGGAGTTAATTCGGTTTCAGGCTACCTCTTTTCCGGAGATGGAGGTGAATCTGGATGACGATTATAAACGCGTCGGATTATTTGTAGGTCATGAATTGTTCATTAATAGGATGAGCATAGTAACCCAGTTAGGATATTACGTGTATTACCCTTTCGATTTTGAAGGAAAGGTGTATAATAGAGTAGGGTTAAAGCGGTACTTTGGAGATAAAATTTTCGGTGCCGTAACGTTAAAATCTCACGGAGCTGCAGCGGAGGCTGTGGAGTTTGGTGTGGGGATTAGATTTTAAGGAAAGCGATAAGAATTTTAGATGTTAAACGGGAAAACCATTTTGGAAAAATCACTAAACTTTATGTCGAAGGGTGGTGTGTTAGTGTTTAGTGCGCTAACGCTCTTCTTTTCCTGCAATTCTGAAAATGCTCCAGATTGTTTACAAAATTCAGGAGATTTAGTACGTGTAGAAATAGCACTTCCAGATTTTGATAAAATAACGGTTTTTGAAAAAGTGGCCCTGGTCTTGAAACAAGGAGAGGAACAAAAGGTTGAAATAGAATCTGGAGAGTTTCTGTTAGAAGAAGTTAGTGCAATTGTGGAAGGAGATAGACTCATATTGCGAAACGAGAATGGATGCAACTTTTTTAGGGAATACGGGCTAACTACGGTTTATGTTACTTCCCCAGATATTATGGAGATACGAAGCAGCACTGGTCAATTGATCAGTAGTGACGGTACTTTGGATTATCCAAATTTAAATCTGTTGTCGGAAAGCTTTATAAATCCTGAAACCGAAACCACCGATGGTTCTTTCGATTTAAATTTGAACGCCATAAGGGTTAGTATTGTAGTGAACGGAATTGCCTATTTTAAGTTAAGTGGGGCGACAGAAAATTTGAATCTTAACATTGCCGCCGGAGATTCCCGAATCGAAGCTGAAAATTTGGTTAGTGAAAATGTGACCATTAATCATCGAGGTACCAATGATATGTTGGTGAATCCGCAATTGGCGATTAGGGGAATCATACGTGGCACTGGCGATGTGATTAGTTTTAGTAGGCCGGCAACGGTTGAGGTAGAAGAGATTTTCAACGGACGATTAGTATTTAGAGAATGAATCCTTTCCTCGAATATGTAAAGCATCTGTTTTCAAAGAAACCTATATGGGATAAGGATAGCGAGTTAAATAGTCTCGTAACGGTAGATGCCATACTGAAGCATTTAATTGATGATAAAAGGGTTCCCGGTTTAGCTATTACGGTACTAAAGGAAGGTGAGACTATTTTACAAAAAGGCTACGGTTATGCCAATTTGGAAAAGGGGGTGACTATAGACCCTAAGGAGACTATTTTTAGAATAGCAAGTGTTTCAAAGCCTATTGCTGCGACCGCTCTTGCACATATGGTTAAGGAAGGGCGCATTGATTTAGACCAATCTTTTTACCATTACGTTCCTTACTTTCCTAAAAAAGAATGGGATTTTACAATTCGACAATTAGCTGGTCATACTGCTGGTTTGCGCGCCTACCAAGGCATGGAATATGGATTGAATAAGCCCTACACGATCAAAGAAAGTCTTGCGATTTTTGAGAATGATGCCCTTAAGTTTCAACCTGGGACGGCCTTTCTGTATAATAGTTTTAATTGGGTATTAATTTCGCTTGCAATGCAGGAGGTCAGTGAAATTCCTTTTGAGAATTATGTGCAAGAAAAGGTTCTAAATCCATTAGGAATGACGAATACTTATGTTCCTGAACGTAAACCGAGTCAAAACCCTAAGAAAAATGATGAAGCTAAGCGTAAGGGTTGTCCTGTAGCAGACCAGGCAAAGATTACTTCTTTTTATTCTAAAAATCGGTTTGGATTTCGCCAAGCCATTGCAGTAAATAATTTTTATAAATTGGCAGGTGGGGGGTATTTGTCCACATCGGACGATATTGCAAAACTAGGTCAAGCCTATTTAGACGGTAGGGTTATGGCTAATGAAATTTTATCCCAATTTATTACTTCGGTAACCATTACCAATAAACCAACGTACTATGGATTGGGTTGGCAGGTAAGTCAAGATAAAAATGGTAGGCCCTATTATGGGCACGTTGGAAATGGTGTGGGCGGCTACGCCAATTTTTATGTGTATCCAGAGGAGCAAATGGTATTTTCGATACTTGTTAATTGTACGGACCCTAAAGTGCAAGAAGAGTTAGATGAGGTCATAGAAATACTTGTTTCAAAGGACAATGGTCCGGCATAGTAGTGAGAGTGCTTTGTATTTATTGTTTTTCCTGAAATCCTAAAAATTTACTAAACTATCTCTAATTTTATTTTTGTTTAATGAAAATATTTTAATTTTAAACAAAAATAATAATATGAAAATAGGCAAGTCACTTTTAGTATTGGTTTTAATCTCGTTTTGTTCTGCTAGTATGGTAGGACAAGAAATAACCGTTTTTCAGGGAATGTGGGGCGATGAATTTTATAAGGATAAAGAAAAAATTTCTTGGAAAGAGTTTGGAATGGCTATGGATTCTAATCCTGCTTCCGAAGTTTATTGGTCCAAATCTAAAAAGCAGTATGGAGCTACTTTTGCTGCCGCCACGGCCAATTTGGGCTTTGGAATATGGTATTTAGTAAATGATAATGCAGACAAGAGCACAACGGCCCCAATAGTTGGTTTTGCAGGGACAGCAGTAGTTGGTTCCATCTTTTATTGTTTAGCGAATAAAAACAAGAAGAATGCTATCTTGGAATTTAATGATAGTCTTGGTAAAACAACGTATAGATTAGTGCCATCACAACAAGGGATCGGTCTGGCATTAAAATTTTAATATTATCATTCCTACTTAAGTAGGCAATGGGATATGTCTTATTTTTAGGGAGCTTATAGTAAACTCCTCATTATGACAAGACATATCCCTTTTTTGTTTGTATTCCTTTCATTCATTCCATTTAATGGTTTTTCCCAGCAGGGCGTATTATTGGACGAATTGTCCAATGCCTACGCAGACGCTAGTATTCCTTTACTAAAAGAGCTTTTGGGCATACCAAATGATGCTTTTTACCCAGAAGATATCGAAAATAACGTAGGGTGGTGTGAAAAGGAATTTGGAGAAAGAGGTTTTTTAACACGGCGAATAAGTACCTCACAGGCACCGCTTCTATTGGCTGAACGAAAACACCCAAAAGCAGAAAAAACAGTATTAATTTATCTGCAGCTCGATGGTCAGCCAGTGGATAGTACACGTTGGTTTCAAGAAAACCCGTATAAACCTGTTCTGAAAAGAAAGAAAAGTAACGATGAATGGGAAGAAGTTGACTGGGATGCCGAGAATCCAATAGAAGACGATTGGCGCATCTTTGCGCGTTCTGCCAGTGATGCTAAGGGCCCTGTAGCCATGTTCTTAACCGCTCTTGATGCAGCAGCTTCCAAGAAGATAGTTCCAAACTACAATATAAAGGTTATCATGGATTTTGAGGAAGAGATGGGTTCCCCTAGACTACCCGAAGCTGTGACTATGAACGCCGAATTATTAAAAGCGGATATGTTAATCATTTTTGATGGTCCGCGTCACATTAGCAATAAACCTACCTTAACTTTTGGAGCTAGAGGCATAGCGACTATTACGCTAACTACTTATGGCCCAATTGTTCCGCAACATAGTGGTCATTTCGGTAATTACGCCCCTAATCCTGCATTACGATTGTCCAAACTATTGGCTTCAATGAAGGATGATGACGGACGGGTCATAATACCCGGATTTTATGATGGTATAGCAATTGACCCTAAGACGGAAACGGTTTTAAAGAATGTCCCTGACAATGAAGATGAAATAAAGAAAAGACTTCAGATTGTAGCTTCGGATAAAGTTGGCGCATACTATCAAGAGGCCATTCAATATCCATCGTTAAATATTAGAGGAATGCAGTCGGGCTGGATAGATGAAAAAGTACGTACCATTATACCGGGATGGGCCAGGGCGGAGCTCGATGTAAGGTTGGTGCTAGAGTCCAATCCAGAACGTTTAATACAATTGGTCAAAAGGCATATAGCTTCCCAAGGATATTATGTTACGGATACAGTTCCTACATCAGAAGAACGATTAGCACATCATAAGATAGCCACCTTCACTTCAGAGATATCGTATCAATCCTTTAGGACGGATTTTGATTCAGAAGTGGGCATATGGTTAACTAGTGCGTTGAAAAATGCTTTTGGTGAAGATCCAATACGCATTCGAATGAGTGGGGGTTCTATTCCAATAGCTCCTTTTGTAACTACTTTAGGTATTCCTGCGGTTACAGTGCCGACAGTAAATAGGGATAATAACCAACATAGTCCTAATGAAAATTTAAGAATAGGAAATTATAGGGAGGGCGTAAAAACCATGATTGCCATTCTTATGGAAAAGTTATGATTTCAATTATAAAACCACTTTTCGTCTTGTTCCAGCTGTTAATAAGAACGGTTTAGGCTTAGCTTTGCGGTTTTAAGGTTTTCGCAATAAGATGATCATTTGCGTTTGTAATTGTTGGTAAAACCTCCAGAAGCCTATGAAATCATAAAAAAAAACAATCGAACCCCGATTTTTAAATTTAATTAGTACATTAGCCAAAGTTTTATAAGAAAAATGACAAAACAATATTTCTGGAACGGTTTTACCTTTTACTTCTTTTTTAAGAGAGGAACGAGACTGTTGTAGGATATTTTAAATATAAACAATTGAAGTCTCGTGAAAAACGGGGCTTTTTTTTTGAATTCAACTCAAATATGTTTTACGGAATTTAGGTTGAATTTACCCAAAGGACAATCAATGGGTTAGTGCATAAGATTTAGATAGTAGTTAATGAGTTTAAAAATAGCCATACAGGGAGTAAAGGGTTCTAATCACCATCAGGTGGCCTTAGATTATTTTGGAGAGGATATCGACTTGGTGGAATGTCTTTCTTTTGATAGCCTAGTAGACCAGTTGTTGAATAAAACTGCTGATAAGGCCGTAATGGCCATAGAAAATTCTATTGCAGGCTCTATTATACCGAACTACGCTTTGGTTTTTAAAAATGACTTAGCCATTATTGGAGAATACTATCTTAGTATACATCATAATCTAATCGTTTATAAGGGACAGGGTTTGGAGAACGTTGAAGAAGTTCATTCACACCCAATGGCATTGCTACAGTGTAAGGAATTTTTAAAATCATATCCAAAAATTAAATTGGTAGAGGCGGTTGATACAGCAGAAACAGCGGAACGTATACAAAAATATCAGTTAAAACGTATTGCGGCCATTGCTCCCAAAGCTGCGGCAGAATTGTATGGTTTGGACATTATTGCTTCCGAAATACAGACTATTTCCAACAATTCTACAAGATTTATTATTGTTAAGACTAAAAATCCATCTGATGAATCAGCGGATAAAGAGTTGTCCAAAACGGGTATCAATAAAGCATCCTTACGTTTTATAACGGACCATAAGCGAGGTAGTTTAGCAACCGTATTGAATGTCATGAGCGATTGTAAATTGAACCTAACTAAAATTCAGTCCTTGCCCGTAATCGAAACTCCTTGGAAGTATGCGTTTTTCGTAGATGTAACTTTTACGGCGTACGAAGATTTTAGCAAGGCAAAATCATTATTGGATATTATGACGGAGGAATTCAAAGTTTTAGGAGAATATAAAAATGCCATGTTATGATACAGACGGCAGATAGATTACAGACCGTAAAGGAATATTACTTTTCTAAAAAGTTAAGGGAAGTCCGTTCGCTTATTACACAAGGCAAACCCATTATTAATATGGGGATAGGAAGCCCGGATTTAGCACCTTCAACAGCTGTGGTTGAGAGTATTCAGCAGGCAGTGTTGGATAGCGGAGCACATCAGTACCAGAGTTACCAAGGCCTACCGGAATTACGTAATGCCATAGCCTCTTTTTATGAAAATAAATTTAATGTAATTAGCGACCCCGCTACGGAAATACTTCCGTTGATGGGTTCTAAGGAAGGGATAATGCATATAAGTCTGGCATTTTTGAATGTAGGTGATGAAGTCTTGATTCCTAATCCTGGATACCCTACCTACACTTCTGTTACAAAATTGGTCGGTGCGGTTCCAAAATATTATGATCTAACGGAAACAACGAGCTGGTTTCCTAATTTAGAGGTTCTCGAAAAAGAGGATTTGACTAAGGTAAAGCTAATGTGGGTGAGCTACCCACATATGCCTACAGGAGCTAAAGGTAATAAAGAACAATTTGCTAATCTGGTTGCTTTTGCAAAACGAAATAATATTCTTTTAATAAACGATAATCCATATAGTTTTGTGCTCAATGAAACGCCTACTAGCCTACTGGAAACCAAAGGAGCAAAGGAAGTGTGTCTGGAATTAAATTCGCTTAGTAAAACTTTTAATATGGCCGGTTGGCGTGTAGGTTTTGTATTAGGCAGTGCAGACCATATCAATGCTATTTTAAAAGTAAAGAGTAATATGGATTCCGGTATGTTCTATGGGATTCAAAAAGGAGCAATAAAGGCGTTACAGAGTACGGATGACTGGTATTATGATTTAAACGATGTCTATAGAAAGCGTAGAAAATTCATCTGGCAATTGGCGGAAAAACTAGGCTGCACTTACGATACTAAAGCCGTAGGGATGTTTGTTTGGGCAAAGTTGCCAAAGACTGTTGTATCAGCGGAAAAATTTATAGATGATATACTTTATGAGAAAGATGTATTCATCACTCCAGGTACAATTTTCGGTAGTAATGGTGAAGGATATATTCGGTTTTCGCTCTGTGTGGCGGAGGAAAAGATAAAAGAGGCGATTAATAGATTTGAGTAGTGAGATATCGGAAGTGAGATAACGGAAATTCGCTTAAAATCTCTAATCCAGTAGCTATTAGCTAAAAAAATATGAACGTATTTGTAATAGGAATCGGTTTAATAGGAGGGTCTTTCGTAAAGGATATCAAGGCTAAAATGCCCGAGGTAACCATATATGGAATAGATGCCAGTGAGGCCAATCTAGAGGAGGCTTTTGCATTAAATCTAATAGATGTAAAATCTAGTTATGATGCTTTAGACCTAGCGGATTTTGTAATGGTGAGTATTCCTGTTGATGTTGCGGTAGAGGAGCTTCCTAAAATTTTGGATAAGGTAAATGAGGGGTGTGTGGTATGCGACGCCGGCTCTACAAAGGAGTTGATTTGCGATGCATTGGAAGATCATCCTAAAAGAAGGAATTTCTTGGCCTGTCATCCTATTGCAGGTACTGAATTTTCTGGACCATCTGCAGCTATAAATGGTTTGTACGATGGTAAAACGAATATTATTTGTGAAGTAGAAAAGACAGCGTTTAAATTACAGGAAAAGGCTTTGGGAATATTTCAACTATTAGGAATGAGAATTCGTTACATGAATCCCAAAGCGCATGACAAGCATATTGCTTACGTCTCCCATTTGTCACACATTAGTTCGTTTATGTTAGGAAAGACGGTTATTGAGAAGGAAAAAAATGAACGTGATATTTTTGACATGGCGGGTAGTGGATTTGAAAGTACGGTACGTTTGGCCAAAAGTTCACCAGCTATGTGGACACCTATTTTTGAACAAAATAAAGACAATGTTATAGAGACATTGGCAGAGTACATTCAAAATTTAGAACACTTCAAAAAAATGATTGAAGCAGACGATTTTGAAGGAGTTTATAATGAAATGAATAACACAAATAAGATAAAATCAATTTTAAAGGGAATACCACTAAACAAAAAGTAATGGAGAATACAAAAGAAATGAGAACATGGTTGGATGATATGGGTTTAGACCATCCACTAGTAATAGCAGGGCCGTGTAGTGCAGAAACCGAGGAACAAGTGTTGCGTATTGCGCATAGTCTTAAAGATACCGATGTTAATTATTACCGTGCAGGAATCTGGAAGCCAAGAACACGTCCGGGTAATTTTGAGGGAGTTGGAGCTTTGGGTCTAAAGTGGCTGCAGAAAGTAAAAGAAGAAACCGGTTTAAAGACAGCTACTGAAGTGGCGAACAGAGCACACGTAGAGCTTGCGTTAGAACATGACGTAGATTTGTTATGGATCGGAGCACGCTCAACGGTTAGCCCTTTTATAATGCAGGAACTGGCAGATGCTTTGGAAGGAACAGATAAAATTGTTTTAGTGAAAAATCCTGTAAATCCTGATTTAGCCCTTTGGTTAGGAGGTATTGAACGTCTCCACACAGCAGGAATCAAAAAATTAGGAGCTATTCATAGAGGCTTTTCAACCTATGAGAAGTCCAAGTACAGGAATATTCCAGAGTGGCAATTGGCGATAGAATTTCAAAACAAGTTCCCTGATTTACCATTGATAAACGATCCGTCTCATATTACAGGGAAAAGGGATATGATTTTTGACGTATCGCAGACCGCCTTAGATTTAAATTTTGATGGATTGATGATAGAGACGCACCATGACCCGGATAATGCTTGGAGTGATGCTGCCCAGCAAGTTACCCCGGAGAGGTTAGTGCAGATTATGGATGATTTGAAAATTAGAAAAGAATCCGACCCAGAGGCCGATTATAATAGTCAGTTGAGTAATCTAAGGGCGCAAATAGATGTTATTGATAATCAATTGATAGATACATTAGGTAAACGTATGAAGGTTTCTGACGGAATCGGTGGTTTAAAGAAGTCAAGAAACGTTGCTGTTCTGCAGTCAAATCGATGGAACGAGATTTTAGGTAAGATGATTTTAGAGGGGGAATCTAAAGGACTAAGCGAGGAGTTTGTTCTTAGAATGTTCAAGGCAATTCATCAAGAATCCATTAACCATCAGGAGAAAATTTTAAAAGCATAAATAAAAAAACCCCGACTTAAAAAGTCGGGATTTTTTTTACTCGATAATCGAGATTTATAATGCTCGGAGGCTTGTATCGAAATAAATGTTGGCTTTCTTTCAAATGCTTCGTAGGCTTGCCCCAAGGTAATTTACTTTTCATAAAGACATAGCTTTGCTATGCCCTGCCTACTGTTGGTAGTATTATCTCTTAAAGATGTAACGGGTAATAAAAATCCCGGAACCGTCACCTTTACCGCTATCACTTTCAACGGCACTCGTTACAAAAGCAAGGTCCCAACCTTCGGCAACCAAGGCGTTTATTTTTGAGGTGATTACCGCATCGTTTGCTGCAATGTTCTGAAAACGGATTCCTGCTATATTAAAGAAGTTCAATAATTTGGTTTCGTCAAAATCTTTTACCCTGATTTCACCTCTTTTTGACTTGTTTCGGGTGTTGTCATCTTCTGTTTGAGTTGATGTGAATTCGGTATAATCTTTTTTCTCGTTTCCGTCAATAATCCTTGAACGGCCTAGCCCACTGGACACTATAGATTCTACACTTGTAATGACTTTGTATTCTTGAGCATTCATTTCAAAAGTACATGCTAACGCTACAAAAGTGATAAAAACAAATTTTTTCATAAGGGTGAATTGGTTTAAATGATTAAAAGAATTAAAACTATTGCTTAACACAACGGGCATAAAATTATAAAATTGTTTCTTTGTTGTTCTAGCGCTGGAAATCTAGCAAACTAAATGAAGGGAACGGTATATAAATCTACAGGAAGTTGGTACTACGTAAAATCCGAGAATGGAGATTTTTACGAATGCAGGATTAAGGGCAAGTTTCGAATAAAGGGAATAAAAAGCACCAATCCTATCGCTGTAGGGGACGAGGTTCATTTTGAGGTAGAGACCATTGGGGATGATACCGTAGGTATTATACATAAAATAGCGGACCGTAAGAATTATATTATTCGAAAGTCTGTGAACCTATCCAAACAGACCCATATTATAGCATCGAACCTGGACCAGGTTTTTCTATTGGTAACATTGAATAACCCAACTACTTATCCCGTTTTTATAGATCGCTTTTTAGTCACTGCCCAGGCATATGACATACCTGTTACGCTCTTGTTCAATAAGGTGGATAGCTACAATGAAGACGAACTGGGGGAGGTAAAGTATTTAGCGGCCTTATACCGTAAAATTGGTTACGACTGTATTGGTATCTCTGCTAAAACCGGTAAGAATATCGATAAGGTAAAAGTGATGATGAGCGGAAAGACCTCTATGTTTTCCGGTCATTCCGGAGTAGGCAAGTCCACATTGGTAAACGCCATCGAACCCAATCTAGATATAAAGACCAAAAAAATATCGGAACAACATATGCAAGGGCAGCATACCACAACTTTTGCGGAGATGTACGACTTAACTTTTGACGCCCGTATTATTGACACGCCGGGCATAAAGGGGTTTGGAATCGTAGATATGGAGGCAGAGGAGATAGGGGATTACTTTCCAGAATTTTTTGAATTGAAACAACACTGTAAGTTCAATAATTGTATACATACGGATGAACCCAAATGTGCCGTTAAAAAGGCTTTGGAGGAAGAGGAAGTAGCATGGAGTAGATACAATAGTTACCTGCAAATGATTAAGGGTGAGGATGAAAATTACCGAGTAGATATACATGACGAGAAGAAATGAGAATAGTTTTACAACGTGTTTCAGAAGCTAGTGTAACGGTAGATGAGAAAACCATATCCTCAATAGGAAAAGGGCTTCTTGTATTACTTGGAATAACAGCGAATGACGATTTCAAGGATAGTACCTGGCTTGTTAATAAGATTGCCAATCTGCGCATTTTTAATGATGAAGCCGGTGTCATGAATAAATCCATACTGGATGTTGAAGGAGATGTTATTGTGGTAAGTCAGTTTACGCTCTTTGCCTCTACTAAAAAAGGAAATAGACCTAGTTATATAAAAGCGGCCAAGCCTGATATTGCAATTCCTTTATATGAGTCCTTTGTCTCACAAATAGAGGATGCCTTAGGCAAAAAGGTAGGAACAGGTATATTTGGTGCAGATATGAAAGTGGGCTTAGTAAATGATGGCCCAGTGACCATAACAATAGATTCTCAAAACAAAGAGTAGTACAAAAAAGTTATCTTTTTTGTAAGAAAATGTAGTATTTTGACGTTGTATATTTCCATTAACATCAACAATGCGCATACATTTATTTTATTTTTTAATCTTAAGTAGTTTATTTTTCTATCCCCAAAACAGCGATTACCATTTTGATACTTTACCGGATAAACTTAAAGAAAATGCCAATGCTGTAGTACGTTTGGATAAAATGATTATCAATGTTGAAGCTATTGATAGAATGGAATATGGTATCGAACAGGTAATTACTGTCTTAAATAATAAGGGTGACAGGTATAGTAAAACCAGAATTCCATTTGATAAGGAGACCAAAATAAAAAATGTAAATATCCATATATACGATAAATTCGGAAACGAAATTGAGCGCATAAAAAAGAAAGATTTTCAGGATTTAAGTGCTGTGGATGGATTTTCTTTATATACGGACAATAGACTTTTATATCATAAGTATACACCTACCGGTTACCCTTATACCATCGCAACTTCTTTTAGCATAGAAACATCGGATACTGCATTTTTTCCACCATGGTATTTTCTGTCTGATTACTTGGTGAGTGTTGAGAAAAGTCATTACGAAATACGTTATGCTTCAGAGGATTTAAAACCAGAGGTCAAGGAATATAATCTTGATAAAACTAGCGTTTATAAAATGGATGACCCTGGAAAGCTAATGTATACCGCTCAAAATATCCCCGCATTCAAATATGAGATGCTCGGACCGTCTTTTAGGGATGTTATGCCAAGACTTTCTTTACGATTGAAAAAGTTTCACCTTAAAGGGGAAAAGGCAGAAGTTAATAGTTGGGAAGAGATGGGAACTTGGATGAACAACTCATTGTTGAAAAATGGATTTGAGTTACCAATAGAGACAGTGAATAAAGCTAAAAGTTTAGTCAATGGTATAAACGATGATTTAGAAAAGGCAAAAGTCATTTATAAATATGTTCAGGATAATACCAGATATATAAGTGTTCAAATAGGGATTGGTGGATGGAAACCTATTAGTGCCATAGATGTTGATAAAGTAAAATATGGAGATTGTAAAGGGCTGTCAAATTATACATATGCATTATTGAAAGCTGTTGGTGTGGAATCTTATTATACAGTAATTCAAGCAGGAAAAAGAAAAGTGGATTTTGATGCTGATTTTCCGGCATTACAAGGTAATCATGCCATACTAATGATACCATATGACAATAAATATTATTGGATAGATTGCACATCTCAAGTAAACCCATTCGGTTTTGTGGGGGACTTTACGGACGATAGGTTGGCTTTAGTGGTTACCCCTGATGGTGGTAAAATAATTAATACTGTCGCATATACTAATGAACAGAATTATCAAAAAACCAATGCGGAATATAGTATCGATACAAAAGGAGCTATTTCCGCAAATATAAATATCGGTACGGAAGGAGTTCAATATGATAACCGTTTTTATTTGGAGGATGAAAAACAAGAAGATATCGTAAAATATTATAAGGATTATTGGAGCAACATAAATAATTTGACCTTAGAAAAGAATCAATTTTTAAATGATATGGATAAGGTGAAATTTAAAGAAGAAGTTTCTATATCGGCTACCGATTATGGAACCAAAAGCGGTGAACGTATGCTGTTCGTAGTAAATGCTTTTGATAAAAACACCTATGTTCCTGATAGGTATAGGAACAGGAAAATGCCTTTAGAGATACAGCGAGGATATTTGGATGAAGCCGAGTTTAAAATTAACCTTCCGTTAGAATATGGTATTGAATCAATGCCTTCAGACAAAATCATTGAAAATGAATTTGGCCATTACCGAGCTACTTACGAGTATAATGAAACCAAAAAGACACTTTTATTCAAGAAAAGCATGCTAATTAAAGAAGGAAAGTATTCAAAAGAAAAATATAAAGAATATAGAAGTTTTAGAAAGGAAATTGCAAATGCAGAAAACGCTAAAGTTGTTTTACTGAACACTTCAAAATAATACAATAACCAACCATCAAAATTATGCTCAAGCAGATTATCACTTTTACTTTTTTGTTTACAGTTTTCTTTATAAAAGCCCAGAATTACAAATTTGGTAAAGTTTCTAAGGAGGAACTTACCGAGAAAGTTTACGCAAAAGATTCTTCGGCGTTTGCGGCTGTGCTTTATAGAAATATTAGCATTTCCTATGATTACGTGCAATCAGCAGGTTTTCAGGTAATTACTAATGTCCATGAACGTGTTAAAATCTATAATAAAGATGGTTTCGATTATGGCACTATTGCAGAGCGTTTATATCAATCCAACAACGGGGATGAAAGCCTATCTGGTTTGAAGGCGTATACTTATAATTTAGAAAACGGAGCTATTGTTAAAACGAAACTGAAAAATTCGGATACTTTTTCAAATGAACTCTCTAAATACTATAAAGAGGAAAAGTTTACCATGCCCAACCTCAAAGAGGGAAGTGTTATAGAGTATACATATAAGTTAGTTTCTCCTTTTTCATATTCCATAGATGAAATAGTTATGCAGTATGATATACCCATTAAAAAACAAGAGATTAAAATTGGGATACCGGAATATTATTCGTTCAAAAAAAATATAAAGGGATACTTAACTCTTAATCCTGTACAGAACTCTAGATCTAAGAAAATAAACTTTACAAATAGAGCTAGAACGGGAAACAGCTTAACTTCATCTTCCGGCACCTCATACAGCACAAGTTCGGTCGATTATAGTGTAATTATAGATGAATATAATATGGTAAATGTCCCCGCTTTGAAAGAAGAACCGTATGTAAATAGCATGAACAACTACAGGTCAACCATAAATTATGAAATTCAATATGTAAGGTTCCCTAATGAAATAGGAAAGAGTTATGCCACTACTTGGGAGAGTGTCGTAAAAACTATCTATGACAGTGATAATTTTGGAAGGCAATTGGATTATAAAGGCTACTTTAAGGATGACTTAGCTTTGGTCCTCAAGGGAAAGACTAATGAGGCAGAAAGGGCATTGGCTATTTTTTCATTTGTACAGCAGCGAATGAGTTGGAATGATTACATCGGAAAATATACGGACGAAGGTGTCAAGAGTGCCTACAAGAAAAAGTCTGGAAGTGTTGCCGACATTAATTTAATATTGGTCGCAATGTTAAAAGAGGCCGATCTTAATGCAAATCCGGTTTTAATAAGTACAAGAAATAATGGCGTTCCTATGTTCCCCACTAGAGATGGTTTTAACTATGTGGCCGCTTCAGTTAAGTTAAATGGAGAAGTTATATTGTTAGATGCTTGCAACAAGTTTACGGAGCCTAATATACTACCTACTATGGCTGTAAACTGGTTTGGCAGGTTAATTGAAGAAGATGGTTCCGCGTCCATGGTTCAGGTAGTACCCAATAAAGTTTCCAAAAAAACGATTACTTTAAATATAAATCTTAAAGCAAATGGAGATATAGAAGGCAAAGAAAGAGAAACATATTCTTCTTATTATGCTTATTTGTTCCGGGATAAAAATCATGGGGTTAGTGAGGATGATTATTTGGAAAAGAAAGAAAATAATACCAATGGAATGGAAATTTCCAATTATGAAATAAAAAACAAAGATATATTAGGAAAGAACATCGTGGAGAGTTTTGATTTTTTTATGGAAAATCAATCCGATGTTCTGGGAGATAAAATATATTTTTCACCATTATTCTTTAAAGTCGAGAAAGAAAATCCTTTTAAGTTGGAAAAACGGGACTATCCTATTGATTTTGTTTTTCCATGGCAAGAGCGATTTATGATTAATATTAAAATCCCAGAAGGATACGAAATCACTTCCGTACCAGAAAATCTTCGGTTGGCCTTGCCAAATCAAGCAGGTGGTTTCATATATAATGTTATTAAAACCGATTCTGGAATACAACTTATGGTAGATGTGAAAATAAATCAAGCTATAATTCCTCCCCATGAATATTATAGTATTAAAGAATTGTATAAAAACATTATTGAAAAAGAGACAGAAAAGGTAGTCTTGTCCAAAGTATAATTTGTGAGTAAAAACGCACTCCTTTCAACAGCCTTCTTTTTCTTGTGCCTCTCTATTTTAGGACAAGATAAAATTGAGTTTGGCAAGCTTTCTCCACGAGAGAGGATATTTAGTGTTTATGAAAATGACACTACGGCTACTGCTATTTATCTCTATGAGAATGGCGATAATTATTTTGAAGTAAGGGACAATTATATTTGGCTCATAAAGAAGTATCATGCCAAAATAAAAATTTTGGATAAGAAGGGTTTTGATTATGCCAATATTAGTATTCCATATTATCGTTCAGAAAAAAGAGCAGAAAAAGTAAACAAAATACGGGCGATAACGCATAACGGAATAACAAAAAGAAGCATAAAGAAAGAAGAGATCTTTGATGTAAATACAAGTGAACGTTGGTCTGAAAAAAGATTTACTTTTCCAGATATTAAGGAGGGCTCCATTTTAGAATATGCTTACGAAGTACAGTCTCCTTTTCATTTTAATCTTACTGGATGGGAGTTTCAGGCAGATATTCCTAAAGTTTATACCGAATACAATGCGAAAATTCCCGGTAATTGGTCCTATAACAGAAGTTTAATGGGTGAAATTAGTTTAAATATCAATGAAGCTTCACTTGAAAAATCTTGTTTCTCAGTTCCAGGGATTAGTGCTATTGCAGACTGCGAGGTGCTTAAATATGCAATGCAAGATGTTCCTGCTTTTAAAGATACTGAACGTTTTATGTTAGCCAGCAGAAACTATCGTTCTAAAATAGAGTTTGAACTATCAGAGTATAACAGTTTTCGAGGAGATAAGAAAAGGTTTACTAAATCTTGGGAAGATGTTGATCAAGAGTTTAAGTCAGATAGGGATATAGGACGTCAACTACATAAAAAAGGATTCTTTGAGAAAAACGTTCCTTTAGATTTATTGAACGAGGGAGAACCATTTAACCGAGCTAAAAATATTTATGATTTTGTAAAAAAACACTATACATGGGATAAGGAATATGGGCTTTGGAAAAATAATAGGGTAAAAGACGCTTTTGATAAAAAAGTAGGCAATGCAGCAGAAATTAATATGACGCTTATTAATCTCCTTAATAGTGCAGGTCTAAAAGCAAACATGGTTTTATTGGGTACTAGAGATAGAGGTTTGCCTAAAAGAACGCATCCTGTAATGACAGATTTTAATTATGTAGTAGCGAAAGTCGACATTGATGATAAATCGTATTTGTTAGATGCTACCAACAAAAACACCCCTTTCGGTATGTTGCCTTTTAGATGTCTCAATTATGTGGGGCGCGTTATGGATTTTAAAGAAGATAGTTACTGGTATGATATTCTTCCCGAAGGAAAAAATAAGCAAGCAATAAGAGCTAAGTTAGAGATTGATGCTGAAAATGATAAATTAAAAGGACAATTTGACTTCCTTAATTCAGGGTATTTTTCTATTTCACAAAGAAATATGCTTCAGGCCAATACGGAAGAGGAATACTTGGAAAATTTGGAGCAAGAAGCAATAGCAGATTTTAGTATTACTAACTATGAACTAAAAGAGAAGTATTCAAATGAAAAGAAATTAGCGGAACGTTTCGAATTTGAAATGGACCGGTCTTTTCAAGAGGATAACATTTATCTTAATCCAATTTTTATATCTTTTTTTGATAGTAATCCTTTTAAAGCTCCAAATAGAAATTATCCTATAGATTTTGGTTATCGGAGAAATTACACTTTTTCATCGAATATTGTAATTCCAGAAGAATATACCATTAAAACAATTCCTAAATCGGAAAATTATTCACTACCGGATAACGGAGGTATTTTAAGATTTGAGGTTCGAAAAAATGATATTGGTTCTATTGATATATTTTTCGATTTTAGACTAAATCGTACGCAATATAACAAGGATACTTATGAATCTATTAAAGGTTTATTTGCTAAGGCAGTACAGATTCAAACCCAGTCCTTAATTGTTTTGGAAAAGGGTTAACCGTTTAAAAGGTTTATATATTTTTGTTAAAAAGGGAATAATGGACATACAAAACGCACAAAAAGCGGTAGACGATTGGATTAAGGAACACGGCGTTCGTTATTTTAATGAACTAACCAATATGGCACAACTTACCGAAGAGGTGGGCGAAGTAGCGCGTATTATAGCAAGAAGGTATGGCGAGCAGAGCGAAAAAGAATCAGATAAATCTAAAGATTTAGGGGAAGAGTTAGCAGATGTGCTGTTTGTGGTTTTGTGCCTGGCCAACCAAACGGGTATAGATTTACAACAATCTTTTGACAAGAAGTTAGATTTGAAGACCAAGCGAGACCATGACCGTCATCATAATAATGAAAAACTCAAATAACCTAAAATAAGCGAATAGCTTTATCAGTTTTTAGGGGTGTTTTTGTAGTTTTGACACGTTATTAAAAACGTACTCTTTTGAAAATAAGTCTTTCTGGTCCATCCAATCAATTACTAAACAAAAGCATAAAGATTACCGGTTCAAAAAGTGAATCCAATCGCTCGCTTTTATTGGCCTCATTGTATGCTGGAATTACGATTGAGAATATCTCCAATTCAGACGATGCTCAAGTAATGGCAGCGGGCCTAAAGCAATCTACAGGTACCGTGGATATTCATCATGCAGGAACGGCAATGCGTTTTCTAACAGGATATTTTGCATCTCAAGAAGGCAAAGAGGTAGTGCTGACCGGTTCTCAGCGAATGACGGAAAGGCCCGTGAAAATTCTTGTAGACGCACTACGTAGTTTAGGGGCGGATATTGCTTATGTAAAGAATGAGGGTTACCCTCCGTTAAAAATTAAAGGAAGAAAACTCACCAAGGATAAGGTAAGTTTACCGGCTGATGTGAGCAGTCAATACATTTCTTCTTTGTTATTGATTGCACCTAGTCTGGAAAATGGTTTAGAATTGGAGCTTGTCGGTAAAATTACTTCGGTTCCCTATATTAAGATGACCTTGAGTTTACTCAATGAAATTGGGGTCTCCACTTCGTTTGAGGAGAATACCATTAAAGTTGTACCAAAGAAGACGGTTAAGCCACAACAATTGATAGTAGAATCAGATTGGAGCTCCGCATCCTACTTTTATAGTATTGTGGCCCTTGCGGAAGTTGGAACAGAGATAACCCTATCCGCCTACAAAGAGAATAGTTTGCAAGGAGACAGTGTTTTGGTGAAATTATACCAAGAATTGGGAGTTTCTACTAGTTTTCACGATAATAGCATCACTTTAAAAAAAGGGTCAACTTCTTATCCAGAGGAGTTTAGGGCAGATTTAGCGAATGCACCAGACATAGCGCAAACGATTGCCGTAACTTGTTTTGGACTTGGTATAGCTTGTCATTTAGACGGTTTGCATACCCTGAAAATAAAGGAGACTGATAGATTAGTGGCCCTAGATACAGAACTTTCAAAACTAGGTGCAAAAATAGCTGTTACCAATAATTCGTTAACATTGCATGCAGGTACCACGATAAAGGAAGATGTTTCTATAGATACGTACAACGACCATAGGATGGCAATGGCTTTTGCACCGTTAGCGCTAAAAACAAGACTCTTTGTAAATGATGCTGAGGTAGTCTCTAAGTCGTATCCCGATTTTTGGAGTGATATGGAATTACTTCAAATAGAGGTTACGGAATTATAATTCCCTATTTACTTGACAACCCCCCTTCCCAGATTGTATATTTGCAGCCGCTAAACATATATACGATACATGAAATTATCTCACTTTAATTTTGAACTTCCAAAGGAATTATTGGCAGAACATCCTTCCGAGAATAGGGACGAGGCCAAATTAATGGTCATACACCGAGAAACCGGTAAGATAGAGCACAAGATGTTCAAGGATATGATCGATTATTTTGACGAGGGCGATGTCATGGTCTTGAACAATACTAAGGTTTTTCCGGCAAGATTGTACGGAAATAAAGAAAAGACAGGTGCACGTATCGAAGTATTTCTTTTACGTGAGCTAAATGAAGAGCAGCGTTTGTGGGATGTTTTGGTAGACCCTGCACGTAAAATTCGTATAGGGAACAAGTTGTATTTTGGTGATGATGAAACGCTTGTAGCAGAAGTTATCGATAATACCACCTCTAGGGGGCGTACACTACGATTTTTATATGACGGTGCGTATCTAGATTTTAGAAGAAAATTAAAAGAACTGGGTGAAACTCCTTTGCCAAAATATATAAAGAGGGATGTTGAGCCAGAAGATGCGGATAGGTACCAAACCATTTATGCAAAGCATGAAGGTGCCGTAGCCGCCCCAACCGCCGGAATGCATTTCTCGAAACACCTTTTAAAGCGTTTGGAGATAAAAGGAATTGATTTTGCGGAATTGACATTACATGTTGGTTTAGGAACCTTTAATCCTGTGGAAGTAGAAGACCTTTCCAAGCATAAAATGGATAGTGAGGAACTATTCATTGATGAGAAAGCAACGGAAATTGTAAATAATGCCAAGAAAAATAAAAGACAGGTATGTGCCATTGGTACTACGGCAATGAGAGGCTTAGAAAGTGCAGTTTCTTCCAATCATACGCTAAATACCTATGAGGGTTGGACCAATAAATTTATTTTCCCTCCATATGAATTTAGTATTGCCACCAGTATGATAACCAATTTTCATTTACCAAAATCTACCCTTTTGATGATGGTTTCTGCTTTTATGGGGCATGATTTAATGAAGAAATCCTATAAAGAGGCAATTTTGGAAAGCTATAAGTTTTATTCTTATGGTGATGCCATGTTGATTATCTAATACATAGTTTCGATTCCGTAAAACCGGATTGATACCATTAAATACGAGTCCTGCTTTATCCCTTTGTAATATAAAGCAGGGCTTTTTAGCTAAAAGAAAGTGCAAGTCAAAAAAAAGGACATACGAGCGTTAACAAGAGACCAACTAAGGGACTTTTTCGTAAATAACGGCGACAAAGCTTTTCGCGGTAACCAAGTGTATGAATGGCTTTGGCAAAAGGCTGCACATTCCTTTGAGGGTATGACCAACCTTTCCAAGGATACACGAGAAATGCTAGAGGCTAACTTTGTGATCAACCACATAAAGGTGGATCAAATGCAACGTAGCGCTGACGGTACCATTAAAAACGCCGTACGTCTGCACGATGATTTGGTGGTGGAATCGGTTTTAATTCCCACTAAAACGAGAACTACAGCATGTGTGTCCAGTCAAGTAGGATGTAGCTTGGATTGTAGATTTTGTGCTACATCTCGATTAAAGCGAATGCGAAATTTAAATCCTGACGAAATATACGATCAGGTGGTGGCTATCGATAACGAAAGTCGCCTCTATTTTGATAGACCCTTAAGTAATATTGTATTTATGGGTATGGGAGAGCCATTGATGAATTATAACAATGTGCTGAAAGCCATTGATAAGATTACTTCTCCAGAGGGTTTGGGCATGTCTCCTAAACGAATTACGGTATCCACTTCGGGTGTGCCAAAGTTGATTAAAAAAATGGCCGATGATGCCGTAAAATTTAAACTGGCAGTATCCTTACATTCAGCAATAGACGAGATCAGGACTTCCATTATGCCGTTCAATGCAACGTTTACACTTAGTGATTTAAGAGAAGCATTGGTGTATTGGTATCAAAAAACCAAAAGCCGTATTACCTATGAATATGTGGTTTGGGAAGGAATCAATGATAAACGAAAGGATATAGAGGCCTTAATTGATTTTTGTAGGTTTGCGCCGTCTAAAGTGAATCTAATTGAATACAACCCTATCGATGATGGGGAATTTCAACAAGCCTCCAATAAGGCCATTGATTTATACGTAGAACTGCTAGAAAAAAATGGAATTGTGGTGACGGTTAGGCGTTCTAGGGGTAAGGATATTGATGCGGCATGTGGTCAATTGGCAAATAAATCTTAAAGTATCGATTATTACTGGTATTACGTCGCGTTAACCGATTATAGCGTGCCTCTTTTGCGTAAATTTACCTTTTGCGCCCGCTTTGGGCACTAAATTTTCACGGTTGAAAATAGTAGAACAAATAAAGGAACCGGTACGTAAGGAAATGGATCTATTCGAATCCAAATTCCGAGATGCAATGAGTTCTAAAGTTGCCCTGCTCAATAGGATAACCCACTACATTGTAAACCGCAAAGGAAAACAGATGCGCCCCATGTTCGTTTTTCTAACCGCTAAACTACTTCATAATGGCGAAATCAACGAGCGCACCTATAGAGGGGCTTCCGTGATAGAGTTAATTCATACCGCAACCTTAGTACATGACGATGTAGTAGATGAGAGTAATAAACGTCGCGGCTTTTTCTCCATTAATGCACTTTGGAAAAACAAAATCGCGGTGTTGGTAGGCGATTACTTATTATCTAAAGGACTTTTATTATCCATTGATAATGGCGATTTTGACCTACTCCGTATTATTTCCGTAGCAGTCAAGGAAATGAGCGAGGGCGAACTTTTACAAATTGAAAAGGCGCGTAGATTAGATATTACGGAGGATGTTTATTACGATATTATCCGGCAAAAAACAGCAACATTAATTGCTGCCTGTTGCAGTCTGGGTGCATGTTCCGTTAAGCCAGAAAGTAAGGATGTAGAAGTATTTCGGAAATTTGGAGAGTTATGTGGCATGGCCTTTCAAATTAAGGACGACCTTTTTGATTATGGAAATGAGCGTATTGGAAAACCTACAGGTATCGATATTAAGGAACAGAAAATGACGCTACCCTTGATCTATGCGTTGAACCATTGCTCCAAAAAAGAAAAAAGCTGGGTCATCAATTCTATAAAAAACCATAACAAGAACAAAAAACGGGTAAAAGAGGTCATTTCCTTTGTAAAGGAAAAAGGAGGTTTGGAGTATGCTGTAGAAAAAATGTTGGCCTTTAAAGACGAAGCACTTGAACTTTTAATGGCTTATCCAGAATCAGAATACAGAAGTGCTTTAGAGCTCATGGTAAACTACGTGGTAGATCGGGAAAAGTAATAACCGAGTTCGTATCCAAGATGATATATAAGTCAATTGTACTTCAGATTTTTTATTCGATTTAAATTTATAATTATCGTATTGAAAATCAATAGGTTGTAATTTATTTTTATTTTTTTTGAAAGCGCAGGCAACCTTGGTCATAGTTTTTGCGTCTCTATTAATAGAAGACCAAATACAATTTTGAAAATTATACCACTATATAAAAACCAGAAACAGCTTATTAAGAAAGCGATTGCTGGCAATAAGGATGCGCAACAGCGTTTGTATGCAAAACATGCACCTAAAATGCTTGGTGTTTGTAGACAGTATATCAAGGATATTCATTTTGCGGAAGATGTAATGGTTCAGGGCTTTTTAAAAATGTTCTTAAAACTGGACACCTTTAAGTTTCAGGGTAGTTTTGAAGGATGGGTGAGACGAATAATGATACGCGAAAGTATTTCGTATTTAAGAAAGCAACAGTTTGTGGTTTATGATGATGCCGTTTATGAACAAAATCAAAGCCAAGAAGTGTTACAACCAATGGATTTGGATACCGAGCATATTCAGCAATTAATAGACGGTTTGCCTCAGGGGTATAAAATGGTATTTGTACTATTCACCATTGAAGGCTATAAGCATCAAGAAATTGCGGAGATGTTGGACATAAGTGAGAGTACGTCAAAATCGCAATTGTTCAAGGCCCGCAAAATATTACAGGAAAAATTACAACAACAAAATATCATAGGTTATGGAAACCGATAAATTTGAAAAACATATTAAAACAAAGCTGAACGAGCGAGAAATAGCACCATCTGCTGAGGCATGGAATAAAATTTCAAAAGATTTAGCGGTCAGTACCCCTTCGAAAAAGCCTAATTATTTTTGGATTGGTATCGCTGCCAGTGTGTTAGTGTTACTTGGAACCAGTTTGTTTTATTTTAATGCTGTCTCCGGTGAAGAGCGTAATCCTATAGAAGTGGTGGAAAGCCCTGCTGAAAAGGTATTGAAAGAAGCCGATGTAGAGGATGTAATTACCGTAGAAAATGAGGAACGTATATCCATTGCTTTAGAAACTACTATAGAAGAGGAAAAAGACAACACAGTTTCAATTGCTGGTACGGTAATATCCAGTGAAGAAGATAAACAGCCGATTGGCAATACGGATGTAATCTTTGAAACTCCCAGAAAAGAATTAAGGGATAGCGCTAAAACCATTTTAGTAGCGGAAAATATCCTCAACAGTAAAATAGCTGAAGTTGTGGCAAAAGTTGATGCCTTAGAATTATCCGACGCGGTAACGGATGCTGAGGTAGACTCCTTACTGCTTCAGGCTCAGCAAGATATTTTAAAAGAAAACCTTTTTAATACCGATAATTCAGTCAATGCAATGGCATTATTAACCGAGGTCGAAGATGAACTTGATCAATCCTTCCGAGACCAAATTTTTGAGTCATTGAAAACCGGTTTTCTAAAGGTTAGGACTGCTGTCGCAGACCGTAATAATTAACCTAATTTCTTTTTTACGAGTGTATTTCCCTATCTAAAATAGAAGAGGGACAGGGAGGAGTTTATTCATCAATTTTATCCGTCTAGGACGGTCAATCAAAAATCAAACTATTATGAGAAAATTTACATTGTACTTAATGGCTTTATTATTAGCATTTTATGTTAATAACATGGAAGCTCAAGAAGAAACTAATGAAAGTAAAACTACGCTCAAAATGTTGGAGAGTGCAAAGGAGAAAATCACTACCCAGGAAAAGGAAGCTTTAAAAAAGGAAGTGGAAAACATCAATCAGCGGCTGCAGAATGGTACCATAAGTAAAGAAGAAGCAAGTATACTGAAAGAAGAAGCTGCTAAGAAACGCGCCCTTAATATTGAAAATAGGATTGCCATTATCGATAATAAAATAAAGTTGGCAGAACGCAATGGGGACAACGTTTTAGAACTGGACACACTTAATTACTCTTCTCAAATAGAAATAGGTTTCGGTGGTAGGGATGGAGATGAGGAGCGTGTTTTTGGTATACGTTTTAAGGAAAATCCAGAAAGACGGAAGGTAATATATGATAGAAGGACATACTCAGATTTCTTTTTAGCGGTAGGTCTGAACAACGCAATAATCGATGGGCAATCTTTGGAGGATACTCCATATAGGGTGGGTGGTAGCCGATTTTTTGAATTGGGTTGGCAATGGCGAACAAGGGTGTTTAAAAACACCAATTTTTTAAGACTTAACTATGGTGTCTCGTTTCAATTTAATGGGTTGAAGCCGAAAGGGAATCAATATTTTGTAGCAGGTGACGACGGACAGACCGAACTACAAGAATTTGAGTTTGATCTTAGGAAATCCAAACTTAGGATGGATAATCTAGTCTTTCCGTTACACTTAGAATTTGGACCCTCAAGGATCAAGGAGTCCGCGAACAAGATCCGTTATTCCTTACGTAATCAATTTCGATTCGGAATTGGTGGTTATGGTGGATTTAATCTAGGAACTCGTCAAAAATTGAAATACAACAGAAATGGTGAACGTGTAAAGGATAAATTAAAAAGGGGTTATAATACTTCAGGATTTGTTTATGGTCTTAGTGCTTATGCAGGTTTTGATGGGGTTCTATTATATGCGAAATATGATTTAAACCCCATATTTAAAGATGCCTTAGTGGAGCAAAGAAATATCTCACTTGGCCTTAGATTCGATTTGTAAATCCGGTCTATTATTTATTTGAGTTCAAAGAGGTGAGCAGTGATACTGTTCGCCTTTTTCTTTATACATTAAGATGTTTGGCTAGTAGGGAATGAAAGTGATGTACTCCTTTCTCTCGTGTAGGTGAAAATCTTCCGTTGGTATAGAATCGAGATTTTAAACCCTTGTGAACACCTTCAACTACAAATTCGTCTTCACGTTCCACCTTATCTAAAAGGGCTCCCGCACCAGCATTCAGTTTTGTTTCGTCATATACATAGGTCAAGAACTGAACTTTTGTCTTATCCATTGTAATAGGGTTTATGATATTAACGGATAGACCCCAGGGATAAAAATTGAACATCATATTAGGAAAAACCCAGTAGTAGTAGGCAGCGACAGATTTTCCATGGTCTGGATGCCCTTCTGGAAGATTAAAAACTTCCTCACCACCATTGGAATATCCTATTTGTAGGTTTACATAGTCATAGGTTTCTGTAGTGTAGCTTCCATAGTCTAAAGCAGCATTTAAGTCGGCATGAACAAAAGGTATGTGAAAACCTTCTAAGTAATTATCGCAATAGAGCGCCCAATGGCAATTAACAATGTAATCCTTACTCAAAGTTTGGTCAAATTTAAAATTTTGAACAGGTAGAAAACCCACGCGCTCGTTAAGGATTGTAGAAATTTTATGGAATTCAAAGCTTGGCTTTAAACTTATGAAGAGATGGTTAAGCCATGTTTTAATTGAGAACGTATGTAAATCATCACAAGCTCTAGGGAAATCTTTTGCTTCTTCAAATTCTGGCATTGCTTTAAAAGTACCATCCATATGAAAACGCCTACCGTGATACATACAGGTAAGTGTAGTTTGTTTTCCGGGATGATGTACGACCAAGTTACCGCGATGCGTACAGACATTGCTGACACAATGTAGAACATCATCTTTATCTCTTATGATCAAGACAGGTTCGTCCAAAAATTTCTCATTTAAAATAAGGGGATAGACCGTTTGGGATAGTGGCACTAGTGTGGTCATATCACCTATCCAATGCCAACTGTTCAAAAAGACTTTTTCTTTTAATAAATCAAAAACCTCCTCAGAGCGATAAAAAGCGGCAGGGAGGGTTTCAGCTTTTTTTATGTCGTTGGATATAGTGAACTTTGTCATGGTCGCTTCTTTAGGTAAACATATGCTGGCACTCCTAAAAGTAAGAGTAAAAATCCGAGAAACACAATTTCAGCTCCGCAGCCAATAACTATCCAAAGGGAAAACAGAAAGGCCAGTACCGCTAATAACAACGACTTTTTGTCTGAACGCTTTATGGCTAGGGCAAAACTGGCAATTGAAAACAGATAGGGAAGTAGCACGGTCAAGGTAGATAATTTCATCATATAGGAAAATGCCTCTACCAAAGTTTTAGAGTAGTTGCAGCCCATTAAAATAGTCGCCAAGATACTTGAGAAGATTATTCCTTTGATTGGAGCATCATTTTTATTTGTCTTTTCGAATATTTTCGGGAACAGATTATCTCTTGCGGCTGAGGCAGGGATTTGTCCTTGAAGCAAAATCCAACCGTTTAAAGCGCCCATGGTCGATGCAACAGCACCAAATGCTACCAGAAATTTTCCGGTAGTTCCCCATATTTCAAAGGCTGCATCTGCAAAGGGTGCAGTGGCGTTTGCCAAGGTCTCGGGAGGAATAATACCGATAATAACAATAAAGCTTAACAGGTAAAGGACCGTAGTTAATAGCGTGCCGAAAAGTGTTGCTTTTTGAATTGTTTTTTCTGGTGAACTAATTGCGTTGCTCGGGACCGTAGCACTTTCCATCCCTAAAAAGGCGAAAAATGTGAGCGTGGTAACTGCGGTAATATCCGGTAGTATGGAGCCCTTTGTAAAAGGAAAAACGAATGATTGTGAAAAATCTGCATAAAAGATTCCTACTATAATTAGAAAGGCTATAGGTATTATTTTAAGAATTGTGGTCAATATTTGAACGATTCCTATGGTCTTTATGTTCTTTGAATTTATCCATGTAAAGAACCAAATAAAAAATAAACCGGTGAAACTTGCTAGAAATGGATTAGCCGTTAAGCTAGGAAAGAAAGCGCCTAGATAACCAACCAAGGCAACGGCTATAGCGGCGTTCGTGCACCAGATAGAAATCCAATAGCCCCAAGCAACTAAAAACCCCGCAAAATCACCCAGTCCAATTCGGGAATAGGCGTACGGTCCACCATTTGCCTTTGGATACATTTTGCTAAGTTTGCCAAAAATCAGGGCAAGCAGTAGTGCGCCTATAGAGGCGATTATCCAACCGATGATGCCTATACCTTGATAAGCGGCCATGGTAGCTGGTAGCAGAAAAACTCCTGCTCCTATCATATTCCCTGTCACCAGAGCTACAGCGGGCCAAAATCCAATTTTTTTAGTCAAGTTGGGAGTATTTGGTATGTTGAATTTAGACAAAAGATGATTAAAGTTAGGGAATATTAGAGCAGCGGTTCACAATAATTTATGTTTCATTAGTTCTAATTAAAAGTTTTAGTATCTTAATTTTTCCCTTTTTTAGTACCTTTATCGACTTCCTAAAACAAAAAATTGATTGCAAAAACCACCGTAGACCAAGTTTATGAAACCGCTCGTTTAGAGGAGGTCATTGGGGATTTTGTGCAGTTAAAAAAATCAGGTTCAAACTTCAAGGGTCTTAGTCCATTTTCAGATGAGCGTACGCCAAGTTTTATGGTGAGTCCGGTAAAGCAGATTTGGAAAGATTTTAGTAGCGGTAAAGGAGGTAATGTGGTCGCTTTTTTAATGGAGCACGAACATTTTACTTATCCCGAAGCTATTAAATATTTAGCTAAAAAGTACAATATTGAAATAGAGGAAACGGAGCAATCCGATGAGCAAAAAGAGCAGGCCAATGAGCGCGAGAGTATGTATCTTGTATCGGATTTTGCCCAACAACATTTTAAGGAGATGTTATGGGATACCGAACTTGGAAAAGCAATAGGGCTAAGCTATTTTAAAGAGCGTGGGTTTACCGAAGAGACGATTAAAAAGTTTGAACTGGGGTATTGCTTGGACCAATGGGATGGTTTTACCACCGCTGCTCTAGATAAAGGTTATCAGTTAGATTATCTTCAGAAAACCGGTCTTACCATCGTAAAGGAAGACGTTAATAACCCAAACAATTCTAGAAAGTTCGACCGTTTTAAAGGGCGGGTCATGTTTCCGATTCACTCGCTTAGTGGCAGGGTATTAGGTTTTGGGGGAAGGATTTTGACCAATGATAAAAAAGCGGCCAAGTATCTTAATTCACCTGAAAGTGATATCTATCATAAGAGCAAGGTATTGTATGGTATTTATTATGCCAAGCAGGCCATTGCAAAAGAAGATAATTGCTATTTGGTAGAAGGCTATACCGATGTTATTCAATTTCATCAGCGCGGAATTCATAACGTGGTATCATCTAGCGGTACGGCATTAACTCCAGAACAAATTCGTCTAATAAACAGGCTTACAAAGAATATTACTGTTTTGTTCGATGGTGATGCAGCCGGACTCAGGGCTTCTTTACGAGGAATAGACCTTATTTTGGAACAGGGTATGAACGTTAAAATCTGCACCTTTCCAGAGGGCGAAGACCCAGATAGTTTTTCTAAGAATAACGAGTTAGAGGATGTGCTGCAGTACCTACAGGAAAACGCTAAGGATTTCATTCAGTTCAAAGCTTCGCTATTGGTCAAGGAAGCATCCGATGACCCTATTAAAAGAGCAGATACAGTGCGCGATATCGTAAATAGTATCGCCAAAATTCCGGACCGTATTAAAAAGGAAATCTACATCCAAGAGTGTGCCCAGATCATGAATATATCCGAGGCGGTATTGTTCAATACCTTGGCGCAGATCGGTAAGAAAGATGTTGCTGATGCAAAAAAACAAGCCCGTGAGGAGCAAAAGGCTTTTGATGTAGTACGCAATGAAACCATTCAAGAAAAGGTAGATGTACAGTTTGTTTTGGAGCAAAAAATCATTGAACTTTTATTGGTCTACGGGAATCATAAAGAGGAGTTTGAAGATTTAATACTAAAGGAAAACGAGTCGGGAGATTTAATTCTGGAGCCAGAATCCTTGGAGGTGAAGGTATATGAGAAAATTTACCTGGATTTGCAGGAAGATGAAATAGAATTGGCCAATCCTCGGTTTAGAGCTATTTATTATCAACTAATCGAAGCGCTAAATCAAACAGAAGAATTTACTGTAAATAGTTTTATAGCGGAGCTAGAACAAGAGGCGGCAAACGATATTTCTTCTATCTTAATGGAAGAAGAGCGATACACGCTACATGCATGGGAGCGCAAGGATATTTATCCAAAACCTAAAGAAAAGAGTGTGGCACAGTTGGTAAGTGAAACTATTTTAACACTACGTTGTTTCTTGATCAAAAAACGTATGGAATCGCTACAAAGTGAAACCGAAGATATTGCAAAGGACAATAGGGAAACCTTGGAAGAGATTATGAATTACCTACAACTGAACAAGCTTTTGAATAAGAAGTTGAACAGGGTGTTGTCGTAATATTGAAGTGTATGGAAATTAAAAAGCCCGCAAACAGCGGGCTTTAATTTTTTAGCGAGTAGGCCTTAATATAATTCTAACGCCTTTGCTTGCTGTAGTAAGTCTACCATATTGTCTACGTTCAATTTTTTCATTAAACGAGCCTTGTACGTACTTACTGTTTTTTCATTAAGGTTTAGCCCTTGAGCTACTTCCTTGTTACGTTTACCGCTAGCTAGAAGTTTTAAAACTTCAACTTCTCTAGTGGATAATTTACGGAAGAACCTTCTTGGCTTTTTAGTTCCTTCATCAAATGCTAAACGTTGCGCTAATTCATTTGTGATGAACATGCTACCTTCACTGACTTTACTTACCGCCGAAATAATATAATCAACATCAGAAGATTTGGATAGGTATCCAAAAGCACCTGCTCTGATAGCACTTAAAGCATAGACATCCTCAGATTGTCCACTGTACATAAGCACCTTTACGTCAGGGTATTCTTTTTTGATTTTTCGTAGTGCTGCTATTCCGTTAATTTCAGGAATATCCATCTCTAACATGACAACATCGGGGGTAACTTTTTCCAGTTTTTCAAAAAGTTCTTCGGTAGTGGCTACATCGTCCACCAATTCAAAACCAGTTGCGGATTCAAGAACGTTTCGTACGCCCATTCTAATGATGGGGTGATTGTCCGCGATTAAAACTTTGATCATTATGTTGATTTTTCTAGACTGTCCTCACTCGCTTTTTTGTCCATAAAGACGTACATGCAATGTAAGGCTAAATAATCTAAATTAGAAGGCAAAGATGTACTATTTTTCTCTATCTCAATAATTTGTAAGAAAATATTCGATTTATCTACCTGATTGTTAGGTGAGTGGTTTATTTTAACATTTCGGGTATGACACAAACGGGAATGGGCAGCATTTTGTGTTGGTTCATCGAATTAAATCTGCTGAATATTTTGAAGACTTCCTTCTCCCTGCCTGCAAATTCCTCAATTGTTCTACCTTCATCCTTCATTTTCATGGCCCATTCCAACTCTGGGTACGATGCGCCAATTTGGTCCTCGTCCGTTCTGTCATCTCCCCATAAACCATCCGTAGGAGCCGCTTTAATGATTTCCTCGTTGACACCAAGTGCTTTTGCAATGGCATAAACTTCCGTCTTTAATAAATCGGCTATGGGGCTTAAATCAACACCGCCATCACCATATTTGGTATAAAACCCTACACCAAAATCCTCTACTTTATTTCCTGTTCCCGCTACCAAGTATTTTTTAAGGGCCGCAAAATAATAAAGACTGGTCATTCGTAAGCGCGCACGGGTATTGGCCAGGGACATAAAACGTTCTTCCTCATTTTCAACCTGCGGAAATACATCCACTAGGCTATCAAAGACCGGAGTAAGGTTCACGGGCTGACGTTTTACGTTCGGAAAATTTTCCTGTAACCACGCAATATGTCTCGATGCTCTGTCGGACTGATTGGCCGCTTGATGAATTGGCATTTCAAGACAAAGTAAATCTAGACCTGTCTTGGCACATAGTGTGGAGGTGACTGCAGAGTCAATACCACCAGAAATACCGATTACAAAACCCTTTTGTTTTGCATTGGTCGCATAATTCTTTAACCAGGTAACAATGTGATCTATTACTTTTTCCGTTTGCATAAGACTATCAATATTTATATAAATCGATTAACTTTGCCTTAAAAATAAGTTGTCCTTGGAGAATAAGAAAATGTATTCCAAAATACTTGGTATGAAAAAACTCATTTTTAGCGTATTGTTAGTTTCTCTGCTTCTTTTTTCCTGTAATGATGGTGATAAGGTAGCGGCCGAGGTAGCTAAAATTCCTATGGATTTAAAGATTATAAGGTTTGATAGGGAATTTGCGGCCGCCACGACAGAGAATTTAGCACAACTTAGAAATAAATACCCTTATTTTTTTCCCGCTCCTGATAGCGTTTGGGTAGCCAAAATGAAAGACTCGCTCCAAATAGAGCTTTTTCAGCAAGTGGGGAACACCTTTAATAGTTTTGAAGATGAAAAGGTAGCATTAGAGTCATTGTTCAAACATATGAAGTATTATTTTCCGGAACAGGTTACCCCACGTATCATTACCGTAACCAATGATGTGGATTATAACAATAGGATTATCCTGGCGGATACTTTACTACTCATAGGCTTGGACAACTACTTAGGGCCAGAACATAAATACTACGGGGGTTTTCAACGGTATATTGCAAAAAGTCTCCATAGGGCTTATATCCCCAGTGATATTGTAAGTGCATTTGCGAAGAAAGTAGTTCCACGACCAAGGGACCGAACCTTTTTAGCACGAATGATTTATTTTGGAAAAGAGCTATATCTTAAGGACAGGTTACTACCAAATGCGAACGACGCCGTAAAGATTGGATATACGGAAGAGGAGCTTAACTGGGCCATAGGCAACGAAGATCCTATTTGGAGAAATTTTATCGAACAGGAACATTTGTACAGCACGGATAACGGTTTAAATCCTCGATTCTTGGATCCGGCACCTTTTTCAAAATTTGGATTGGAACTAGACAATGAATCTCCTGGAAGATTAGGGCGTTATATCGGATGGCAAATTGTTAGGGCTTTTATGGAAAAAAATGATATAAAGCTTAAACAATTATTGGCTATGCCAGAAGAAGAAATATTCAAAAAATCGAACTACAAACCAAGAAATTAAATGGCAGATTTACATGTATCGGAAATAACACTGCGCGTAGGATTAGATGATAACCGAGTTCCGGAGAAACTTTCATGGTCGGCACAAGATGGGGGTATTGATAATGAAGAAGCAAAAGCGATGTTACTTTCCGTTTGGGATAGTAAAAACCAAGAATCGCTTAAAATAGATTTATGGACAAAGGATATGCCCGTAGATGAAATGAAAACTTTTTTCCATCAGACCTTGGTTTCTTTGACCGATACTTTTATGAAGGCCACGCAAGATGAAAAGATGACCGCTACCATGAAGGATTTCTGCGATTATTTTGCCGAAAAATTAGAGTTAAAAGAATAACCATCTTTAAGGCTGTCCCATTAGCGCGGGTAAACATCTTTTGCTTATTTTCTTGGATTCTCTTTTTTAATAAGTCAACGTGCTCCTTATTAGGTTCAATTTTTTATTCCCGCTGTAATAGCAATAGGTAAATCATTTTCTTTGGGCGGAATAGGGCAGGAGTAAGCGCTGCTATACGCGCAATAAGGATTATAGGCTTTATTGAAATCAATAACGATAATATCTCCCTCGGGGATTTCCAAATCAATATACCTGCCACCGGTATAGGAGCTAATGCCATTGGTGGCATCGGTAAAAGGCAGAAACAGGCGCTTCTTAAATTTCTCTTTTGTTCTTAGGCTGTGGCTTTGATAAATATTCAGCTGATACTCTTGCTTGTGGATTACAAAGGTAGCAATGCCATATACCTCGTAGGTTGGTTGTCTACTCGTGGTAGTTTTCATCTGAAACGGAACGGCATTGAGTATTCTTTGAAATTTAGCCTTTATTTTAAAGGTTTCGTCAATAGGGAAAAACGTATGTCCAGCGAAGTTTTTGAGATCTGTATTTGATAATGGAGATTTATCGGGGTCTTTATATTCTTGGGTAAGATGCTGTTGAAATTCTAAGATACTATCCCTGTGTAATTGAGACTGAAGGGTTACGAAGTGAAATAAAATACAAAGGAATAAAAGTTTTCTCATGGGCCTAGGTACCAGTTTGTAATTATGCAATTAAGGTCAATTTTTTCTAAAGTAGTCGTAAAAAATATCTTTTACTTAGCCTTGTCTTAGAATTTTTTCCATTTTACGACCTTTGGCCAATTCATCAATAAGTTTTTCCATACGTCTACAATTTTTATACAATTCAAATTCATCAGCTATTTCTTCAATGCGATAACCACAGACCACACCTTTGATCAAGTCTGCGTTTGGATGCATTTGCGCTCTTTCAAAAAAGGTCCTAAACGTTACCTTTTCATCAATTAGCGTTTGTAAGGTATCTTGGTCAAAGCCGGTTAACCATGTAATGACTTGGTCCAGTTCTTCTTTTGTTCTACCATTTTTCTCTAGTCTATTCAGGTAAAGTGGATATATGGATGCAAAGATCATGTTCGCCACTTTCTCGTTTTTTTCGACTGTAACCTTCATAACGTTTCGTTGAATTGATATTTACCGTTTAAGATACTAAATTTTAAGAAGTAGGGGAGAAAGGCGCCATTACTTAGAGCTATTGTAACGATTTTGTTATTTACACTTTTTAGCTTTTAAAAGTTCTGTAGGTTCTTGCATTTCCTTTTTCAGATTAGATAAATGTTGTTTTTGTCTAATATACATGGCAACTAGAAATACAAGATTGTCCTGGAACTTTAAAAATGTTTTATCATTTTTATTGTTTGTCCAATCGTTATTTGGCAAAAATTGAACAATCTCTTCTCCAAGTTCTTTCTTTAAATAGTTGAATTCTTGCATTCCAAATTCCGTTGTTGACTCATAATTAATCATCCTCTTATTGAGTTCGGTACGATTTTCTTGTAGTAAATCCAATGTGTTCTCCAAAAAAGCATTGTATTCAATAAGTTTATTTTTCAATTGGATATCTGTAATCAATTTTAAATTTCCCGATGAAGTTAAATCTTCGAAGGCAATATTACTTGGTACAAAAACATTTTGTCTTAAGGTAATTAAAAAGTCATTTAGAATTTCACTTTTATTATTGGGTGTTTTATTTAAATCTACTATAATTTTTTTGCTGATTTCAATCCTGTTAGTAATTCCCTCAAGTGATTCATTAACTAACTTTTCGGTTATTTTAAAGTCATCTAAAATTCTACAGTAATAATCCGCTTCGTCAATTTTGTTCTTTCGGTCTTCGTTCCAGTTATTAATTTGTAGCGCAATCAAAATTCCAATAACCACAAGGATAATTTCTCCAAAAGCATATTTTAAATACTTTCCAGTTTTTCCCTCTGAAAGCAAATTTTGTCTAATTTTTCTAAAGAATTCTATCATTGGTTAGTGGGTTAGTCATAATAAAGCACAACGGTTTACATTTGGCTTGTGGCGGTTTCGAAGCACTTTCCTGTCCACCGAAACCAAAGCTGGCTACGGAGCGAAAACCTTGGTGGTAGCCGTTCCCCGTCATAAGCTATATGCTTTATTGTAAAACGTTTTTATTCAGTATTTTAAAGTTAAATTCAGTTCGTTAAATTTCATTTCTTTCTTTTGATTTTTATTATCAAATTCAAGGGTCAAATGATTTCGTTGTCCATTTTTGAAATCAATAATTTCACTATTCCCAAAATAGGTCTTAAATAGTTTTTCTTCTTTGTTTAATGGTATTTCAAATTCCGTATGGGTTAATTTTCGTATTCCATTATTGTGATTTATTGGTTCATTGTGGGCTATTTTTTCGTCACGATATGGAAGTCTGAAAGTCCAAGGTAAATTTGGATTGTTTTCGTTTGTAATTATGTCAATTGACATTCCTTTTGGAAAATAATTCGGCTGATAAATCTGGCTTTGCTCAAAAAGCTTTTCTGTCAATTTTGAGTTGACTAAACACAAGCCAAAAGGTGAGAAATCATTTTTATCAAATTGTGAACGTTCCCAAAGTTTGGTTTTGGAAGTCAATTCGCTTCTAATTTCACTTTCGTCAATGACCCATAAAATTTCAAGAAAAAAATTTTCAAAATAAAATTTTCGGTTCGTTGTCCCTTGTCCTGGATGAATGCGACTACTTCCTTCAGTTAAACCAAACTCAATCAATTTAGCGGCTTCTTTTCCGCCATTTTTGGAAAATATAAATATGTGGTCTATTTCCATATTCGTTGGTTAGTTCAAATGTTGCACAACGGTCGGGCTATGAACAGCACGGGAGCAAACTAGCGTTTGCTTTCCGCCACGGACATAGCGAAATCTTATTGTTTTGATTTATTTTTTCTTGTCCAGAGCAAAATCCCAAAGATTTTGCGACTTCATAAAAATACACAAACCATTCGTTTAAGCCCGAAGCCCGTATTGTTTATAGGTTTTGTTGGTAACAGTATTTTTGCGCACAGTTTAAGGCATATTTTTCAAATCCTGTTTTCCGACAATCGCCATTATGTCAACAGTATCATTATTGACTTTGTAGTAAATACTGTCCGAACCGCAAACACATCTCCGATACCCTTTTCTTATGTATTCTATAGATTCAAATGAGTAAGGACTTTTCGCTATAATGTCAAAATATTCAAAAAACGTTTCAAAATATTTGTCCGCTTGTTGAGTTCCAAATTTTTTAGCTCCGTAGCAGTGAATACGAATGAGGTCATCTTTAGCGTCGTTGCTTAATCTATACTTAGTCATTAAGTTTAGACTTGGATTGTGCTAAGATTTCTTCTTTACTATCAGTAGTAAATCCACTATTTTCAGACTTTTCTAATTTAGTTCTAATCCAGTCAATTTCGACTTGTTGATTTCTTGCCTGACGAATTAAGTCATTAACAAGTTCACTCTTACTTGAATATTCTTGATTGTCAACTTGCGCCTTTAACCACTCATCATTAGGTGGTGTGAAAGATATGCTCTGTCTAGCCATGTGAAATATATTTTGATGCTAATTTACACCAAAAACGAACCAATTCCAAATTTTTTTAATATTGTTGCCAACGGTTTGGGTATTTGTATCGTTCGTCATAGACGTATGATATCAATACCCTTGTTGTGTGCAGTAAATATAGCGCATTGCCATGAAGCCTTCAAATGGCATATGCGCCCCTGTTTACGGAGTCACTTCTCTTCAACGGTATAATGGGAACAACAGGACCATTGCTTTTTTGAGGGCGCCTTTCCAATGGAATATATACCCGTATATGTTCTCGTTGGGTAAGGGTCAAGGTCACGGGAACGAAAAAAAAGATGCCGGAAAACTTGATTTTCCGAAAAAAATCAACTTCCTTCAAACAAGTTTTTATACGAAACCTCGTATTTGATAGTGTAACTCTCATACGATTTATCGAAAAACTTGATCCCCTGGAACTCCAGGGTCCAACATCCTTTTTTACCTTCTCCTTAAAAAGACCTTAGCAAAAAAGCAATGACCTTTCCCAAGAGAAGTTATTGCACAGCAACGTTTATGTATATGGTTTGTTGCGTGTTTAAACACCTAATTTAGCAAACATTAAACGAATAGAAAATCCGTGAGGATTTTCGTAAGTAAGCCTTTACTAGCAATGAATTATATACTTTGTTGCCACACGTTTTTTTAACTTACCATTCTTTTTTCTTTATGTCTAAAAACTTAATTGATTTTTTAATTCCATACTTATTTGCCAATAAAAATATAATTATGATAATCAGAATTCTACATATAATTCCGAAAACACTTCCCTCAGGTCCTATATATCCACCATTCCAAATCCAATTATCCTCAATATTAAGATTAAAATAGCCATTTGAAATTCCTTTACTTACTGGAAAACCAAATATTGCTCCTTGAAAATAATTCCAAGTAAAGTGTAAACCGGTAGCAGCCCATATTGATTTAAATTTAAGGAATGTTAATCCGTACATTAATCCAGCAATAAAATAGCTCGAAAAACTAATTAAATTCATTGGTGAGTGGGCCAAACAAAAAATCACAGAACTTAAGCTCAATGCAATTAATTTATTTCCTGAAAGATAAATTATTGCTATAAAAACAAAAACCCGAAAAAAAACTTCTTGACCAAATGCACTTATGAAATCTTTCGGAATTTGTTTGATACTTGAAATCCAATTGTTAGTTGATTCAATTTGTACAAATCCTAGTTGTTTATTAGTTAAGAAAATAAGAAACATTATAGCCGCTCCTGCAAGTCCCATAATATGAAACCCTAGCAAGGTTTCTCTGTCAATTTGAAAGTTGGTCAATTCAACTAATCTTGTTCTTTGTTTTATAGAATAAAAGATTCCAATTACGGAAAGTACAAGAAAAAGTAGTACGTTGATTGAAATTATAAAATCCATTTAAATTAGGTTGATTTTCAAAATGTTTGGCAACGGTTGAGCTAAGCTTACATAGTACTTTTTTTAGGTCATCTCTGATTTATATTGCTCCGTTAGAAGCTCCATTTCAATCCAATGAACTGATACATCTATTAATTTTTTCAAATCACTAACGTCCTTTGTTTCCCATTTTCTAACGTAATGTGTTTCGTCATTACCTAACCATGCTGCTCTTTCTGCAATATCCTTTAAATTTTGGTTATCTACATCTTGTTTTATGCACTTGCCAAGAAATTTATCCTTAATCTTTGTTTCCTTATCTGGAAATTTCTTGATGAGATAGTCCTTAATTAAAAACTCAAGTGCTTTACGATAACCAATTCCTGATATATGTTCAAGGTTATAGAATTCACTAGTCAAAGCTTGATTATATATTTCGCTGAAATTTGGGGATAACTCTATGATATTATCAGAAAAATTCCTCGGTTCATGTATTCCGATTGAGGTACCTATTAATCGATAAGGGTTGTCAGATTTATAAATTCCTATGAACATTTTCTGGCAATCTTCGCTAGAACATCTATAGATAATTTCCAATCCATTCTTACCATGATATGCGCTATATCTTCTAGGTGTAATTTTGTCGTGACAAAAAGGGCATTTATTCGGTTCCTTATCAAAGGCTACCGAGGGGTTTTGTCCGTTAAAATGAAATGATTTTATTGATGTTCCCATATTTTTTGGTATTACCTACAACGGTCTCGGCTCGTATGTTTGTTTCTTAGGTTGAAGATAAGATATTTAGGATAATCCATTAGCTTAAAGGGAAGTGTGGTTTCGTGTTTCGGCCAGATACTTAAAATGGATATCGTTGCTTAGGTCTACACACTTCCCAAGCTAATGTTTTAAAACATTAGCTTGGGAAGTGAACAAAAGCTAGAATAGAAGGGACAGAGAGGTCTCGGCTAGATACACTTAAGGTGATATCGTTTCATAGAAATCCCGCCCTTCTATAGTTTTCTTGGAATCCGGACAGTACCTAGACCCTATTTTACAGAGGTCGAATCAAATGCGAGCAAGGATGATAAAGAAGGTTATAGCTTAAAAAAATAATGTTATGGAAAAGCGCTTAAAACAATGTTTGGGTATTGATGTCTCTAAACTAAACTTATCATTATCCCTAGGTTTTCTGACCGATAAGCTGAACAAAGAATTCATATCACATCCAGATGTGCCCAATGATCTGTCAGGTTATAAAGAGCTTTTGAAATGGTTAAGGAAATCGGTGGATGCTAGCGTTGAGCTTTTAGTGGTTATGGAAGCCACGGGAGTTTACCATCAGGGTATCGCCCATTATCTGCATTCCAAAGGTTATTCGGTTTGTGTAATGCAGTCGGGCAGGGTGAAGAGTTATGCCCGTAGTCTTGACCAACGCTCAAAGACAGATGCGCTGGATAGTAAAATGCTCGGTATGCTCGGTCTGGAAAGGTCTATTCGTTTATGGGAGCCACCCAGTGAAGAACTTCAACGCTTAAAAGCATTGAGCAGGGAACGTAGTTCTTTGTTAAAGGATAGGACAATAGAGAACAATCGTCAGGGAGCAATTTCGTCGAGTGTTTATAGGAATGCCAAAGCCCTTAAAAGGCATAAGAACAGGCTGAAACTTATCAATGGTCAAATAGGATCTATAGAAGAAGAAATGCAGGACCTGATATCCAAAAACAAAGTACTGCGGAACAAGATAGGCTTTATGATGAGTATACCTGGTATTTCATTTATATCCGCAGCTACCGTTATAGGAGAGACCTTGGGTTTTGCTTCTATCGTAAACGCGAAACAACTGACCAGCTACGCCGGTTACGATGTTGTCTTGCGAGAGTCGGGGAACTTCAAGGGCAAAACAAGGATCAGCAAAAAGGGTAACAGCCATATTCGTGCCGTTCTACATATGCCTTCGATGACCTGTGTGCGTTGTAATCCAACATTGAAACAATTCTATAACCGACTTAAGCCAAAGAAAGCAAAGCCACTGGTGGCCTTAATAGCGGTTCAGAGAAAGCTGTTGATATTAATGTACACCCTATGGAAAAACGAAGAATTCTATGATGCGGATTTTGAAACTAAAAAGCAGCAAAAGCGTGAAGCCCTTGCTGCGCAGGATAACAACTTGATTGCTCAACTTGTTTCCTAATATTTTAAAGAAAAAGCTTGCTTTTTAACACAGTACCTATGAGTAGTTGCGGGGCTTAGCACAAACTTTTGCAAGTATACACCAAGTTGGAAATTCCGCAGGAATTTCCAAAGTAGGCGAGAACAAGCAATTACTTATAGCCATTGTTGTGCACAGTAATTACATTCCATAAGATGACCTAATCAAATCTAAAAAACTTAACTACAAAGTCACTATTTATTTCCTAAAATTTTACTTGCAATATTCGCAAAACTAAAACCTACTCCCCAATAATAAGGACTTGTTTCGCCATTTCCAGTCATATTCAAATTAATGCCACCAGTTAAGAATATTTTATTATTAAAAAAGCCTAAAACCAAACCTGCACCAACCTCTATATCATCTTCGGTACTAAAATCAACATAAGAAACATTAGCTCCGATTGAAGGCTCTAAAAAATTAACTAAACGATTAGAGTCTTTTTTTCCATCACGCCTGTAAGTAAGCATTAAAGAAACACCAGGTGCTCCTTTAAAGTTTGATGGTGACAAACTTGAAGACTCTTCTGATGTAGGCTCATCTATTCTATTAACTAAAAGAAACGAGTCAGAAATTTTGACTTGCCAGCCCGTTTGCCTAAGTTCGTAAGTGCCTATGGGTAACACTTTTTTCTCAGTTTCTACTCCAGCCTCTTTTCTTCTATCTCTATTTTTTTCTAAAATTACATATAGATAAAGTACATCACCTTCCTTAGCTCGTTCTTTTCTCAGGTTTATTGTTCCATAATCTAATTCTAAATAGATATTCTTACTTGCATCTTGAGTTATTTCTTTGATTATTTCTGATTTGGTTATTACAACTGCACAGTCATCTCTTTTTAAAATTTCATAACAGGCAATGTTTTCCAGTTTTTTTAAAATATTACTTTCAGGTATATTTCTTGTTAATTTATCAATTTGAAGTTCTATACTCCGTTTTAATGAAATAGCATCATTTAGCATATCTTCTTCCAATGAAGTTTCAAAACTTTCTATATCTTCTAACAACCTTGACTCAATAGCATCAAGCCAGATATAATCTTGTTCAATACCTTTAAGAAAAGCATCTTCAGCCTTAACTCCAGATTGTTTGAAGTACTTAATATAATTTGCAATAATTTTGAACCTATTTAAATAGTCTTTTAAAATGCTAATTTTATTTAACAAAGCATAGCTTCTTATTTCTTCTAATTCTGAAATTAAATTATCAATATTTACAATATTTCCTTCATCTAACTCTTGCAAAACCTGTAACGCAATCGGATGCTCATTATCTATTATTTCATCATAAATCAATTTCAAACGATTTGATGTAGTTTCTAGTCCATTATCTTGTTGGTATTGAAAATTTTGAACGTTATTTATAACACTATTTGATGATAAAAGAAAGTCGATTTCAGTATATAAGAATACATATGAGTTACCATATGCTTGTTGCAAATCGCTTTGTATCTGAATAGTATAACATTCCTTTATCAAATTGGCGAAAATAGTTGCAATTTCAAGAGGTCTTAAAGGAACACCAATTGTAGATTTTTCTTCGCCTATTTTAGTATATGGAAAAACCTCTACAGGGTCTTCACCTCCATCCGAACTCACAATTTTGCCCTCTATCGTAATTTCACCTTTAAAATTAATGTTTTCAAAAATCTTTTGTTTTTCAAAATAGATTTCAATTAAACTCTTAGTATCAATTATAACATTTTCTTGATTAGAGTTCAAGTTGTCATTCACTTTATATTTCCAAATATTCTTCTTTTTTAAATTCCTTACTTCCTTAACAGTAATATATTGTCTTGGGTCAATATTTGTCAAAATCTCTAATGAATCGTCAACAGTTTCTTGTGCATCAACAGTACAAAAGGATAAAAGTATTACTATTGTAATCGCATATTTTAAGAATGTTCGAGGTGGTTTTATCATATTGATTTTGTTTTGGTTAGTAATACAATAATACGTTTTTTATTTTTTTATAAATTTCGTTGTTTTCCTGCGCTTATTGTGCACAACGGTCGAGGCTAAGTGCTGTTCGGCGTAGCCGTATTGCATTTAGCCTATGTTGTGTGCAGTAAATATAGCGCATTGCTTTGAAGCCTTCAAATGGCATATGCGCCTTATTTACGGAGTCACTTCTCTTATAGCGGAACAGTAGGAACTACAAAACCATTGTTTTTTTGAGGGAGACTTTCCAATGAAATATATACGAGTATATGTTCTCGTTGGGTAAGGGTCAAGGTCACGGAAATGAAAAAAAAGATGCCGAAAAACTTGATTTTCCAAAAAAAATCAACTTACTTCAAATAAGTTTTTATACGAAACCTCGTATTTGATAGTGTAACTCTCATACGATTTATCGAAAAACTTGATCCCCTGGAACTCCAGGGTCCAACATCCTTTTTTACCTTCTCCTTAAAAAGACCTTAGCAAAAGAACAATGACCTTTCCCAAGAGAAGTTATTGCACAGCAACGTCTCGTATATGAAAAGTAGCGCTGAAAATAAGCGATAATTTTCGGATTAAACACAAGCCGAATTTTTAAATTTTACTAATTATTTTATTATTGGGAATTTGTCAAATTTAAAAATTTGGCGACTTTCCAAAAATACCCAAACCTTTGTGTTAGCAACGACTTGCGCTATTTTTTATATACATTGTTGGCATTTCGTTATTTTTTTTCAGCCTCTAATTTTTCAGTTATCTCTTTGTGCTTTTCTACATCCCAAGTAATATTCCAATTATTAATGTATTCCTGAATTGTTCCTAATCCAACATCCGCACGTCTTTTATCAACATTTTCTGGGTCTTCAATTGGCGAAACATAAAATTCTCCTGTTTCTTGATTTCTACCAATTTGACTGCCATAAATTTGTCTTTTACCAGTCCTTAAAGCTACTCTGTCTTCCAATAACGCTAAACTACTTGAACGAGCATTATTTTTTTTAACTGCATCTCTCATCATTGGCAAGTACTTTTGTTGTATTTCAAGTGGTGAATGTTGAATTACCAAAAATAAAGTCGAATTTCCTTGACCTCCAATTACATCCTGTCCAAGCCAACCTTTTTCATCCAATATTTTTTGAATTTTGATTAGATTTATTGAGTCTTTTTCGTTTATAGTTCTCCAATGAGCTTTCATTTCTTCTGAATCTCTTCCAAATTTTTTCTCAACTTCGCTAATTTGTCTTCTTAAACCTTGGTCTTCTTGGTGTATAGTATCAAGTATCGCAACTAAAGGTTTATCCAAATTGGCTTCTGCTTTTTCTTTATTCTCTTTTATTAAATCTAGTACTTCATTCCATCTTTTATCAGAATGTAGTGTAGTCAAATCACTATCTGTTGTGATATGTCCATAATTACTATAATTTCCTTTTTCTGCTATTCTGAACAATTGTACAAATGACGAATCGATTTGATTTGCTAAAGCCCAAGAACAAGCAGCGTTATATCTGTCATTTGTATTTCCTTTATTTCCGAGAGATGTAAATGCTTCTGAATATTTTTTGGCAGATTTCAAATAATCCTCATTTTCATAGAGATTCCACGCTTCGCTTTTCAGTTCAGCATATTTTGCTCTCTCTTCTGTAGTCGGCACTTTTTCTACAATATTTTCTTCTTTGTTTTTTCCGTTTTTACAAGAAGAGAATATTATTAGTAGTACTAAAATTAAAATATTTTTCATAGGTTTCTAGGTTTGTTTATAATGAATGCCAACACGTTTATATGTCTGTATAAACGTTTATTTCCCACAAGGTACAAAATTTAACCTTTTTGCCGTAAATAATAGTTTAATACAAGATGAACGTACATCTGTTTTATATATATTTATACGTACTTTTAGAGTACTAATTATATAAAATGACTGTATGTTTTATTTCTATAATTACAAAAAATATCCAACTTTATAACCGATTCTGCCTCTAATGCGCATACTCAGTGGCAATGGTTATGGGCCAACCCTCAAATTGTTCCGCATCGGGTTGCGTAACATCTGCATTTCTTGGCCAACATTCAAAAGTTACGTTTTGGTTTTTAGTGTTAAAACGTATCAATCCATAGCCACTACCATGAGATGGGCTTTCCGGGTTTACATAAGCCATCATCGAAATTTTGTTTTGGAAACCATCTAAATAATCTCCTGTCCAAGGTAAGCTAGTAGTTGTATTTGGGTTTTTCCCTGCCTTTTCATCTTCGGGCCACCACCAACGGCTATAGTAATCGTTAACAATAGCTGGGACCACAAAGGCCCATGGGCCATCGCCAAATTCGTTAATACCCTGTTTAATTACCGTGGCCAAATGCTGGTCGCCCGCAATATGTACGGCGTTCGCTTTTTGTATGAGCTCCAGTGCTTTTTTGCGTCCTGTTTGTGGCCATCCGTTGCTGTCCAAATCGGCATGGAGGCGATTGTCCATAGTGCCGTGAATATGCACCCCGCCACAAAAACCGGTTTGGGAAAGCACCACTTTTGTGGCATTGGTATTTTTTTGTCCCCAGGTTTTTAAGAAGTGCAACTGCCGGTCGCCCAAAAGTTTTAGATTGGGCAGGTCAATCGATGCAGGGTCATACTCCGTATTTCGGATATGGTCTGGGCGTGGGCCTTGTTGCGGTATTTTACCCTCAGGACCGGATTTAAACTTTCGGTCTTCTATAATGGCAAAGTCCACTCCGCCCCATAGGAGGTTGGTGTAGTAAACACCGATACCTTGTTCAATAGGAGTAGGGTCAAAAGGGTCGGGGAGATGCGCCGTTTGGCAGCGTTCTACCATTTTTACATATTCCGGATGATAGCGGTATCCGCCGTCTGGACTACCTTTGGTAAACGAAACTTTGCCGTTCTCGCCCCAAAGATTCCCCTGTCCTATATCATGGTCGTCCGGAATGGTGATACACGGTCTATGGCGAAAGGTTTCCCGGAATTGCAGACCAAATTTTAACCAAGCCGCGGTATGTTCCGTATGGTCGTACGATTGGTCTCCTGCAAAGAAGATAAGGTCGGGGTCTTGGTGATTTATATTACGAACATAATTCTCGCGCATGCCTCTATCTTGATTACTGTTACAAGAAAGTGCCGCCAAGCTAATCTCCGTTTTGTTCAGTGGGTTTTTACGAATAGTGCCCTTGTAAAACGCGGTGTCGCCGTGGCGCAGTCGGTAGCTGTAGTCATGGGAGCTGTCCCAATCCGTTACACGAAAAAGAGCGGACCATCCTAGGTCGTTCACTTGTTGGGACTGTATTTCCGTCCAAGTACCATTTTTCTGAATTTCTAGACGTACGGTTCTTGTTTCTTCGGGGTAGAGCGGATAGCACTGTGCGCTCAATTTTAGGGTAGTATTGGAAACGGTATACATACCAAAGGCGATAACACTATCACGACCTATTTTTAAATTGATGATAGGATTGTCCGGCCTGTTCCACCAGTCGTTTATGGCCAAGGTATCCACATCGGAAAAAGGCGCCGTTACGGGCGGTACGCGTTCTTTCTTTTTTTCGGTACAGCAGAGGAAGCTTAGGCAAAGGACAACAAGCAGGACAATCTTTTTCATGGGAAGGTTTTGTTAGTATTCGTGTCCCGATAGGACCAATGACTCCCTTAAATATACTATTTTAGGAAGCTGTTATGAAAAAAGATACACCTCAAAAACTAATCTTCGTCTATAATGCGGATTCCGGTCTTCGGAATTTACTCATAGATGGTGCACATAAAATTTTAAGTCCGTCTACCTATGCCTGTAGCCTTTGTGATATTACTTTCGGGGCCTTCACGGAGCATACGGTTTGGAAGAAGTTTAGGAAAAAACAAGCGGAAACGTTAGAAATGGAATTTTTGCATAAAGACGAGTTCGCAAAGGCATACCGCTCTAAATTTGGGTACAAGTTTACATTTCCTATTGTGTTATCGGAAACGAATACAGACCTGGAAATTTTTGTACGAACGGAGGAGTTAAATCAATTGGAGGATGCAGCGGCACTGATTGCGGTATTGGAAGAGCGACTCTAAGTAAAAGAAAAAGAGGGGCTATTTCTTTTTGGTAGCCTCAAAAAATTCCAGGTTAATGGCATCGATATAGCCAAGGACTTCATCGCGGCCTATATGCTTGCTAGAAGAGGTGATAAAGTATTGTGGCGCCTCTTCCCATACCCCGGTAAGTAATTCTTGGATGTAGTTGTCCACTTGTTTTTGGATGACCTGTGGTTTCAGCTTATCGGCTTTGGTGAAAATAATGGCGAAGGGGATGGCGTGTTCGCCCATCCATTGCATAAACTCCATATCCACTTTTTGCGGCTCATGACGAATGTCTATCAATACAAAAGAGCATACCAATTGTTGGCGTTGTAAAAAGTAATTGGTGATGTATTTTTGAAAGATATTCTTATCCCGTCTGGATACCTTTGCATAACCATAACCGGGTAAATCTACCAAAAACCAATTGCCATTAATTTTAAAATGATTTATAAGCTGGGTCTTGCCCGGTCTGCCAGAGGTCTTCGCTAAACTTTTTTTCTCGGTGAGCATGTTTATCAAAGAAGATTTTCCCACGTTAGACCGTCCAATGAAAGCGTATTCCGGGATAGGCTCGTTGGGGCATTTGGCAACATCGCTGTTGCTCATGACAAAGTCTGCCGACTTTATTTTCATCTAAGACAGTTTTAGAATTTTCTTTTTTCTAGCCAAGCGTCCAGAATGGTATTGAATTCGATAGGGTGCTCCATCATGGGTGCGTGGCCACATTCCTTTATCCAGTAAAGTTCGGAGTCCGGTAGTAGCTCATGAAACTCTTTTGCCACTTTTGGTGGCGTAACAGCATCGTTTTCTCCCCAAATAATACAGGTGGGTGTTTGCATATTTGGCAAATCCTTGCTCATATTATGCCGTATGGCACTTTTCGCGATAGCCAATGTTTTTACCAGTTTCATGCGGTCGTTGACAGTTTCGAATACCTCGTCCACAATTTCCTTCGTAGCAACGGCCGGGTCGTAAAAAACATCCTGTGCTTTCTTCTTTATGAATTCGTAGTCACCTCGTTTAGGATAACCATCTCCCATGGCACTTTCGTAAAGTCCGGAACTTCCTGTGATGACCAAAGCTTTTACCATTTCTGGGAATAGTTTGGTATGCAAGAGTCCAATATGTCCGCCGAGAGAGTTACCTAGAAGTATAACGTCCTTTAATCCTTTGTACTCTATGAACCGCTCAAGATATTTCGCAAAGTTTTTTACGTTCGTCTTGATCATCGGCATATCGTAGATGGGTAGTTCGGGAACCAATACTTTATAGCCTTTTTTGGGGAAATAGTCGGTAACACCGTGAAAATTACTCAACCCGCCCATTAAACCATGTAGGATAATGATCGGGGTTCCTTCGCCCTTCTCAATATACCTGAACTTTCCGTCCTTAATAATTTCGTCTTCCATCCAGAATGGTACTGCTATTTGCGCAAATATAGGCATTTCAATACAATACAATAATAGGGCTTTATCTTCTAAAACAAAGCTTTTTCTTCATGGACGTATAAGTTAGGATTTAAGTGGAGTGGGGTATTTTATGGTGCAATTAATGAGTTCGGGTCTGAAATTTATCAAAAAATGCTTATTTTATTAACAAAGTGGCTTTTTGTGGTAAAATGTGGTAATAATATTTATATATTTGAGTTATATAATAAAGACCAACAATTTTGGAAATCTATTTTTCAGGCGTTTTCAACTGCAAAGCCGATGCTAAAGGAAGGGTAATGTTACCTGTTTCCTTAAGGAATCAGATGGCGCCTATGCTTAATGATGGCTTCTTTATTAAGAAATCTTACTACGATGAATGTCTGGAATTTTATCCGGCCGAAGTTTGGAAAGCTGAGGTGAAAAAACTCAACGAACGTTTAGGGGATAGTAGAAAGGATAGGGATTTTAAAAGAAAATTCACTGCGGGTTTACGCAAAGTGGAGATTGATGCCACCGGAAGGTTGTTGATACCAAAGGATGTCATTGGTTTGGTGGATATTAAGAAAGAGGTGACGCTTTCGCCCATGGATAATCATTTGGAAATATGGGATAAGGCAACCTATGATGGGGAGGTAGATTCTACGGCGGATGATAGGGAGCAATTGGCATATGACGTAAAATATGCTGAAAAACCCGGAGGTGATGTATCATAATGCGGTACTGCTAAAGCAGTCTGTGGATGGTCTGGAGATAAAGGAAAACGGGGTGTATGTTGATGTGACTTTTGGTGGTGGCGGTCATTCCAAAGAGATATTGAAAAGATTGGGCGAAGAAGGAAGGTTGTTCGCTTTTGACCAAGATGAAGACGCGCAGTCTAATAGTTTAGGTGATAAAAGATTTGTTTTGATTGGTGAGAATTTCAGGTACATCACTCAATTTTTAAAGTTCTATGGCATTCGGAAAGTAGACGGAATCTTGGCAGATTTTGGAGTTTCGTCCCATCAGTTTGATAAGGCGGAACGTGGATTTTCAACACGTTTTAATGCGGAGTTGGATATGCGTATGAGCAAACGCAACAAGTTGTCCGCTCATGATGTGGTCAACTCCTATAGCTATGATAATTTACGTGATGTGTTGTTCACATACGGGGATTTGCGTAATGCAAACGCCATGGCGAAAGTAATTATAGACAGCAGGTCGTTCGCAGAAATCAATACGACAGAGGAGTTAAAAACGGTGCTTAAATCATTTTTACCAGAACACAAAAAGCATAAGATTTTGGCTCAAATCTATCAAGCGATACGTATTGAGGTGAATCAGGAAATAGCGGTCATTAAAGAGTTTTTGAATCAAGTTCCCGGTCTTTTGGAAAAAGGAGGAAGATTAAGCGTCATAAGTTATCACTCTTTAGAAGACCGTTTGGTAAAACGATTTATTAGAGCGGGACAGTTTGAAGGGGAGCCGGAGAAGGATTTTTATGGAAACATAGATGTTCCCTTAAAGAAAGTGGGTCCATTGATCGTTCCGTCAAAAGAAGAAATAAAAAATAACAACAGGGCAAGAAGTGCAAAGCTCAGAATAGCGGAGCGAATTTAAAACTGCTTCTCCTGAAAGTGACGGGCAATAGGCTTGTAAAAGAATAGAAAGAATAAAACTTTTAGCGAACACAGTAAGAAAAGAATAGTACAAATGGTTAAGAAAGGAATACTGGACATTTTAAAGGGTAAGTTTTTAGTAAGCGGAGATGCTCCTAAGAATTGGCTGTTTATCATTTTCGCTTCTTTTTTGGCAGCGGTAATGATCAGCAGCTCGCATAGTGCGGATAAGAAGGTACACCGAATTGCGGCATTGAATGAGGAGGTAAAGGAATTGAAAAACGAATTTGTAGATGCACGTTCGGATTTACAGCAATTGAAGTTAGAGTCGACCATTACCAGTACGGTAGCCGATAAAGGTTTGTTTCCTTCGGAAACACCGCCACAAAAAATTAGGGTCAAATCATTAAAGGATTCGGAATAAAAATGCCAGCAACGGATAAAAGCATATTAACCAGGTTGTATTTTGTGGCAGGAGGGCTTGTGCTCTTCGCTGCTGCTGTGCTGTTTAAATTGGTATCCATACAAGTTGTAGATGGTCAAAAATATATAGCGCTTGCGGAAACCAGAACTACCAAGCTATTTACGATAGCGCCTAATCGCGGTAATCTATATTCGGATGATGGTAGTCTTTTGGCAACCTCCGTTTCTAAATACACCATACGTTTTGACGCCGTTACGGTAAGTGATGAAGATTTTAAGGAGCATGTAAAGCCTCTCTCCGATGAATTGGGGAAGCTTTTCGGAAAAACATCTTCACATTATCAGCAGGTGCTACGTAAGGCCAAGCATAATAAAAACAGGTATGCGCTTATCGCTAGAAATTTGGATTATTCGGAATATATGGCGGTTAAGAGCTTTCCACTATTTAATAAAGGAGCTTTTAAAGGCGGACTCATTATTGAGCAAAAATCCAAAAGAGAGCATCCGTTAGGTAAAATCGCGGAGCGTAGTGTTGGTTATGAGCGTGTAGACGAAAATGGGTATCGCACCCGTGTGGGTATGGAAGGTGCTTTTAGTGAATACCTAAGCGGTGTTGCCGGTAAAAGATGGAAGCAGAAGATTGCTAAAAATCAATGGAAACCAACAGGTACGGATAATATTATAGAGCCAAAAGACGGTTATGATGTCTATTCTACCATTGATATTAATATCCAAGATATAGCGCACCATGCCTTGTTGGGGCAATTGGAAAAGTACAAAGCGGACCACGGAACGGTTATAGTAATGGAAACCCAAACCGGTGAGGTAAAAGCAATTTCTAATTTAGGTCAGACAAAAGAGGGTAAATATTACGAGCGTTTAAACTATGCTATTGGAGAGTCTCACGAGCCCGGTTCTACATTTAAATTAATGAATTTGGTAGCCGCACTAGAGGATAAGGTGGTGGATACCAGTACGGTTATAAATACTGAAAAAGGGTCTTGGAAAATTTACAGACATCGGGTAAGGGATACGAAGCGTGGAGGTCATGGAAAACTTTCTATTGCCGAAGCATTTGAAGTTTCCTCTAATGTGGCGTTCGCTAAAATGATTCATAATGGATATAAAGAAGACCCGGAAAAATATGTGAATAGGTTAATGAGTATGGGAATTCATAAGGAATTGGGACTTCCCGTAAAGGGAGAGGGTACTCCAGTGTTGCGCTATCCAGGGGATAAAGGGTGGTCCGGTCTATCCCTGGCACAAATGGCCTACGGTTATGAAGTGTCCTTAACGCCATTGCAAACCTTGGCTTTTTACAATGCCATTGCCAATAATGGAGAGCTTATAAAGCCTAGACTTCTTAAAGAGGTAAAAGAATGGAACAAGACTATTGAGAAGTTTGATAAGGAGGTATTGAATCCGGCTATCTGCTCACAGGAAACAGTGCGTAAAGTACAGCAAATTCTAAAAAATGTAGTGGCTAAGGAACACGGTACGGGCCATGGAATGTACTCCTCCAATTTCTCTATGGCAGGTAAAACAGGAACTACGCAGACAAATTATGTGTCAAAGGACAAAGATAAATACGAGTATATCTCCTCTTTTGCAGGATACTTCCCTGCGGATAATCCAAAGTACTCCTGCATTGTAGTAATACATAAGCCAGATAAAAGCGTAGGATATTATGGGGCGGATGTTTCGGGTCCCGTCTTTAAATCTGTAGCGCAGAAGGTGTATGCAACATCCCCGCTAATTGATGAGGTTGATGTTAAGGGAGCCTTGGATGTAAACTTGGATAAAGCATATCAAAGCTACTACGCTAACGTTCAAAAGGAATATAATGAAATGCCCAATCTAAAAGGAATGTGCGGTATGGATGCAGTTTCTATACTAGAAAACCTGGGTATTAAAGTAGAGGTCATTGGTAATGGAATAGTGCGGCATCAATCTATTTCTAAGGGAACGGATATTAAAAAAGTTAAAAAAATTGTGTTGCAACTTTCATGAAGTTACTAAAAGACATATTATTTGGAGTTAGCCTTACAGCGGTCAGTGGCACTACTAATTGTAGTGTCAATGCCGTCTGTTTTGATTCGCGCAAGGTTCAAATGGATGATGTCTTTGTAGCTATTAAAGGAACCATAACTGATGGGCACAAGTATATTAGAAAAGCGATAGATTTAGGGGCTAAAGCTATTATCTGTGAATCGCTCCCTGATGATTTGGTCAATGAAGTAACCTATGTGGAAGTAGATAACGGGAACAAGGCTTTGGCCATTATGGCTTCCAATTACTACGATAATCCTTCTAAAAACTTAAAGTTAATAGGGGTTACCGGTACCAACGGTAAAACAACAGTTACCAGCTTGTTGTATCAATTATTTAAAAAAGCAGGGTACAAGGTGGGGTTGCTATCCACCATAAAAATAATGGTAGACGATACCGAGTATAACACAAGTCATACAACTCCGGATGCATTGACGATAAACCATCATCTTCATCTCATGAACAACGCGGGGGTGGAGTTTTGTTTTATGGAGGTGAGTTCCCACGGAATCCATCAGAAAAGAACCGAAGGTCTGGTTTTTGAGGGTGCTATTTTCACGAATCTATCCCACGACCATTTAGATTATCATAAAACTTTTGCAGAGTATAGGGATACGAAGAAATTACTCTTTGATAACCTGCCTAAGAAAGCATTTGCCTTAACCAATATTGACGATAAAAATGGTTTGGTGATGCTACAGAATACACAGGCCAAAAAACAGACCTACGCTTTAAAGAATTACGCGGACTACAGAGCTCAAATTTTAGAGAATCAGTTTGATGGGCAGTTGCTAAAGGTTAATGATAATGAACTTTGGACCAAACTCATTGGTCATTTTAACGCTTATAATATTTTGGCGATTTATGCCACGGCGGATTTATTGGGTCTGGAAAAGTTGGAAACACTACGCTTGTTAAGTGAGTTGGACAATGTAGACGGACGCTTTCAATATTATATATCAAAAAATAAAATTACGGCTATAGTTGATTATGCCCATACGCCGGATGCTTTAAAAAATGTGCTTGATACAATCAACACATTGAGGACTGGAAATGAAAACGTCATCACCGTTGTGGGGTGTGGTGGCGACAGAGACAGATCTAAGCGTCCGGTAATGGGCAATATCGCTTCCGAGATGAGCAATAAAATCATCTTTACGTCAGATAATCCAAGAACCGAGTCTCCGCAAGCGATTATTTCGGAGATGGAGGCGGGAGTGGAGCCACAGAACACTAAAAAAATACTTTCCATAGAGAATAGGGAGCAGGCCATAAAAACCGCTTGCCAGCTTGCTGTGGATAATGATATTATCCTTGTTGCTGGCAAAGGGCATGAAACCTATCAGGAGACCAACGGCGAGCGTATAGATTTTGATGATTTTAAAATGGTAAAAGAAGTTCTAAAAAGCCTAGAGAAATAATATATGTTAACCTATTTGTTCGAATATTTAGAAAAACAATACCAACTGCCTGGGGCTAGCCTCTTTCAGTTCAGTACGTTTCGTGCGGCAATGGCCATATTGTTTTCACTAATTATCGCTACGGCCTTTGGTAAGCGTATTATTCTTTTTTTACAGCGAAAACAAGTAGGGGAGACCATAAGGGACTTAGGGTTAGAAGGGCAACAGCAAAAAGCGGGTACCCCAACTATGGGCGGTGTCATTATCATTATGGCTACGTTGATACCGGTCTTGTTATTCGCTAGGCTCGAAAATATCTATATCATTCTTTTGATTTTTACCATGTTATGGATGGGAGTTATTGGGTTTATAGATGATTACATTAAAGTTTTTAAGAAAAACAAAGAGGGTTTAAAAGGCAGGTTTAAAGTGCTGGGTCAGTTGGTGCTTGGTTTAATCGTAGGTGCGGTACTATATTTTCATCCCGAGGTAACCATGAGAGAGCACAGTAAAACTATGATTACGGCACAATACACCGTAGAGGAAGTGAGAGGTGAAGAAGTGAAATCTACCATGACAACAGTGCCTTTCTTTAAGAACAACGAGTTCGACTATACTAATTTTATTGGATGGGCCGGCGATGGGGCAAAGGATTATGCTTGGCTGGTTTTTATTCCAATTATCATATTAATAGTGACTGCGGTTTCAAATGGGGCAAACCTTACCGATGGTATTGATGGTTTAGCTGCCGGTACTTCGGCGATTATTGTATTTACACTGGGTGTGTTTGCACTCGTATCGGGTAATATTATTTTTTCCGATTATCTGGATATTATGTATATCCCTAGGGTAGGAGAGCTATTAATATTTATAACCGCATTCGTAGGGGCATTGGTCGGATTTCTTTGGTATAACACTTTTCCTGCTCAAGTATTTATGGGGGATACAGGGAGTCTTACTATTGGTGGAGTTATCGCTGTCATTGCCATTATCGTGCGTAAGGAGCTACTGATTCCATTATTATGCGGAATTTTCTTTGCAGAGTCGCTATCGGTAATGCTTCAGGTAGGCTATTTTAAGTATACCAAGAAGAAATTGGGTGAGGGTAAAAGAATTTTTTTAATGTCTCCATTACACCATCACTATCAAAAGAAAGGATATCATGAGAGTAAAATTGTAACCCGATTTTGGATTGTGGGAATTATGTTGGCCATTGTTACCATTGTGACTCTAAAAGTGCGCTAAATGAAATTTTTGGTGATTCTTGGTGGTGGAGAAAGTGGTGTTGGTACGGCGATTTTAGGTAAGAAAAAAGGTTTTAAGGTTTTTGTTTCCGATAAAGGAAAAATTAAGGCGAAATATAAAAACGTTCTTGAACATTTTGAAATTGATTGGGAAGAAGAGCAGCATAGCGAGGCGCTTATTCTAAAGGCAGATGTAGTCATGAAAAGTCCAGGTATCCCAGATAGTGCGCCCTTAGTAATAGAATTGGCGCAAAATCGTATTCCGGTTATTTCCGAGATAGAGTTTGCAACACATTATACCGATGCGAAAATTATTGGAATTACAGGAAGTAATGGCAAAACCACCACAACCATGTTAACCAACCATCTTTTAAAAGGTGGGGATTTACATGTGGGCATGGCAGGAAACATCGGTGATAGTTATGCAAAGATGGTGGCGGAAAATGACTTTGATTATTACGTACTGGAAATAAGCAGTTTTCAACTAGACGGTGTAGTAGCCTTTAGACCACATATTGCAGTAATAACCAATATAACGCCAGACCATTTAGACCGGTATGAATATAAGTTTGAAAATTATATCGCCTCTAAATTCAGGATAGCCAAAAATCAAACAAAGGACGATTATCTCATTTATGACGCGGATGACGAGGTAATCGTAAACTGGTTGAACAACAACCCGATCAAATCAAAACTAATTCCTTTTTCTCTTGAGGAATCATTGGAAGAGGGCGCATTTTTAGAAAACGAACAGATAAGAATAACAACAGATACTGACACTATAACGATTATGACAGACGCATTAGCACTGGAAGGACAGCACAATTTAAAAAACTCCATGGCGGCAGCTACAATTGCCAAATTGGTCGGGATTCGTAAGGAAACCATACGGGAATGTATCTCTAATTTTCAGGGAGCGCCGCATAGACTGGAGAAGGTGCTTAAAATTCATCATGTGCAGTACATCAATGATTCCAAGGCTACTAATGTGAATGCCACGTATTACGCGCTAGATAGCATGAAAACACCTACAGTTTGGATTGTAGGGGGTGTAGACAAAGGCAATGAGTATAAGGAGTTGATGCCGCTTGTACGAGAAAAAGTCAAGGCAATTATCTGTTTGGGTATGGATAACGAAAAGATAAAGGAGACTTTTAACAATGTAGTTGATCTGGTTGTGGAGACCTATGCAATGGAAGAGGCGGTAAAAGTTGCGTACAAAATTGCTGAAAGAGGTGATAGTGTTTTACTCTCTCCGGCATGTGCCAGTTTTGATTTATTTGAGAATTACGAGGACAGGGGAAATCAGTTTAAGAATTGTATAAAAAATCTATAGGTGCTAAATCTATTTAAAAATATTAATGGAGATAAAGCTATTTGGGCCGTTGCGGCACTTTTGGCCTTGTTCTCGTTTCTACCCGTTTATAGCGCTAGTAGTAATTTGGTATATGTGGTCGGTAATGGTACCACAGTAGGTCATTTGGTAAAACACGCCCTATTGCTGTTTTTGGGTTTTGGAATTATTTACGGTATACATAAAGTTCCTACGCATTTTTTTAAGGGTTTATCTTTGATCGCGCTGCCCATTGTATTGGTGCTTTTGGTGTTTGTTTTGGCCCAAGGTACCTCTATCGGTGGTGCTAATGCCAGTCGCTGGATCAGAATTCCTTTTGTTGGTTTTGGCTTTCAGCCTTCCAATTTGGCAGCGGTCGTGGTAATGATTTACGTTGCACGCTATCTGTCCAAAATCAGGGATATTAAGATAAGCTTTACGGAAAGTATTCTGCCGTTATGGGTTCCGGTGTTCTTGGTCGTGCTATTAATTTTACCAGCCAATTTTTCAACGGCCGGGATTATATTCTCCATGGTTTTAATGTTGTGCTTTTTAGGCGGATACCCTATAAAGTATCTATTGGGAATAGTGGGCACTGGTCTTCTCTGTTTAACGTTATTCATTCTTACGGCTAAAGCTGCACCAGATTTATTTCCGAATAGAGTGGACACTTGGATGAGCAGAATAGATAGTTTCTCCAATCCGGATGATGTACAAGCCAACTATCAAATTGAAAAAGCAAAAATAGCAATAGCCACAGGTGGTATCGTAGGTAAAGGCGCTGGAAAAAGCGTACAAAAGAACTTTTTACCCCAAAGCTCTTCGGATTTTATATATGCAATTATTATAGAAGAGTACGGTTTGGTGGGTGGATTTGCCTTAATGTTCTTTTACTTGTTCTTACTATTTAGAATTGTGGTCGTTGCGAATGGAGCGGGTACCATATTTAGCAAACTCTTGGTTTTAGGAGTTGGTTTGCCTATCGTTTTTCAGGCTTTGATAAATATGGCTGTTGCAGTAGAATTATTTCCGGTTACGGGGCAGAATTTACCATTGATAAGTAGTGGCGGTACCTCTAGCTGGATGACCTGTTTGGCTATAGGAATAATACTTAGTGCAAGTAATAAGAGTATAGTTCAGGATACGAAGAGACAACCGGACATTGATGAGAGTAACCCCTTAGAAGTTTTAAGTGGCCAATTATAGATTCATCATTTCCGGAGGGGGAACAGGCGGACATATATATCCCGCAATTGCAATCGCCAATGAGCTAAAGAAAAGATATCCAAAGGCGGATTTCTTGTTCGTAGGAGCTAAGGACAGGATGGAGATGGAAAAAGTGCCTCAAGCGGGGTACGAGATTGAGGGATTATGGATTACGGGGTTGCAAAGGAAACTAACCCTAAAGAATTTGATGTTTCCGATAAAATTGATAAGTAGTTTGATCAAAGCAGGCAACATAGTAACAAGGTTTAAGCCAGATGTGGTAGTGGGTACTGGCGGATTTGCTAGCGGACCTCTGTTAAAAGTTGCATCGGGAAGAGGAATACCATGCGTATTACAAGAACAGAATTCCTATGCCGGGATAACTAATAAATTATTAAAGGATAAAGTTGCCAAGATTTGTGTTGCTTATGACGGCATGGAAAGGTTCTTTCCAAAAGATAAAATAATTAAAACTGGTAACCCCGTACGAGAGGATTTGGTAACGCTAAATGTTACTAAAGAAGACGCCATTGCCTTTTATGAAATGGATAATAGCAAAAAAACGGTACTGGTTTTAGGGGGAAGTCTGGGCGCTAGACGAGTGAATGCTTTAATAGAAGAAAAGCTTGGTTATTTTAAGAAACTAGGAATTCAGGTATTATGGCAATGTGGAAAGGGATATATAGACGAATATAAAAAGTATAGTTCTGAAGATGTTAAGGTGTACACCTTTTTAAATCAGATGGACAAGGCATATGCTGCTGCTGATTTTATTATTTCTAGATCAGGAGCCGGCGCGGTTTCGGAACTGTGTTTAGTAGGTAAGCCAACAATTTTCATTCCTTCACCAACGGTGGCGGAAGATCATCAAACTAAAAATGCTTTGGCTTTGGTGAAAGAAAATGCCGCCATTATGATTAAGGAAGAGGATTTGGACCGGGATTTTGAAAAGGAGTTCGGTTTAGTTTTTAATTCGGAGGACAAGCAGAAAGAACTAGCTAAGAATAGTAAAGCCTTGGCGTTACCAAATGCTACGATTGAAATATGTGATGAAATAGAAAAATTATTGAACTGATAAAATGAATTTAAAAGACATACATAACGTGTACTTCATCGGAATAGGTGGTATTGGTATGTCTGCGCTTGCGCGATATTTTAAATTTATCAATAAGAATGTTGCAGGATACGATAAAACAGAAACCCCTTTAACAAGAGCACTTTCTGAAAATACTATTGCGATACATTACCAAGATAATGAGTCGTTTATTCCATCGGTATTTAAGAATGTAGAAAATACTTTAGTCGTTTACACTCCCGCCGTTGGTGAAACCAACTCGGAATATCAATATTTCATAAACCATAATTTTCAAGTAAAAAAGCGGTCCGAAGTTTTAGGCTTAATTACCAAGGACTCTTTTTGCTTTGCGGTTGCTGGTACACATGGTAAAACAACCACTTCCAGTATTCTTGCGCATTTGTTAAAAGAAACAGGAACTTCGTTGACCGCCTTTTTAGGTGGTATTTCGGAGGATTTTAATAGTAACTTTTTATTAGAGGGCACCGAGTATTCGGTAGTAGAAGCAGATGAGTTTGATCGTTCCTTCTTAAGGTTAACGCCAAATGTTGCTTGTGTAACCTCCATGGATGCTGACCATTTGGATATTTACGGAGATTCGGGTGAATTAGAAAAATCGTTTTTGGATTTTACGAAGCGACTAAAACCCAATGGAAAGTTGTTTGTAAAGAGTGGTTTGCCTCTAGAAGGGATAACCTACGGTATTGAAGATGATTCGGATTATTGCATCCGAAATATAAAAATAGAACAAGGTACCTACGTATTTGATTTGGGCACTCCGTTTTCAGTTTTAAAGGGGGTGAAGTTCAATAAACCGGGAAGGCATAATTTGCTTAATGGTTTAGTTGCTTTTGCTATGGCGATAGAGGCAGGTTCCCCACCGCATCGACTAGCCGGGGCTTTAGCTACTTTCAAGGGAGTGGAAAGAAGATTTTCGTACAAAATTAAAAACGAGGAATTTGTATTTATTGATGATTATGCGCATCATCCCACAGAGATAAATGCTGTTTTTGAGGCTATTGCAGAGATGCATCCCGAGAAAAAAGTATTAGCAATCTTTCAGCCACATCTATTTTCAAGAACCAAGGATTTTGGAAATGATTTTGCGCTAAGTCTTTCCAGATTTGATAGTATTTGCTTGCTAGAAATTTATCCGGCGAGAGAAAAAGCTATCCCTGGAATAACTTCAGATTGGTTGTTGGGCAAGATATTAAATCCCTCTAAAAAAATAATTCAAAAAGAACAAATTATATCAGAAATAAAAGCTCAAAAACCTGATGTCCTGGTGACCATGGGAGCAGGAGATATAGGGTTAGAAGTAAATAAAATTAAAAAGGAACTGTCTTATGCGTATTAATTGGAATATTTTAAAGTTTGTTGTCCTCGTACTTGTGGTAATGGGGCTTTACGCATTTTCCAACCAAAGAAGCAATAAGAAGAATATTGCGAAAATAAAGGTAGAATTCGTTGGGGACCAAAATTTATACCTCACAGAAGGGACGGTTAATAAATTGTTAATACAAAAATACGGACGGCTCGAAAATGTGCCCAAAGAAAAATTAGTTTTGAATACTGTAGAGAAGGTCATTGCGACCAATGAAATGGTGAAAAGTGCCCAAGTCTATCTTACTATAGATGGTGAGCTTACGTCTAAAATTGTTCAACGTAAACCAATCGGACGCATAGAAGGGAATTCAAAATTCTATTTGGATGACGAAGGAAAACGCATGCCGTTTTCTAATAATTATTCAGCTAGGGTGCCCATAATTACAGGTAATGTAACGGGGGAAAGCCTTAAAGATGTGTACGAGATTTTGGAATTTATAAATAAGGACGATTTTTTACGGAAAAATATAATTGGTATTCATGTAGCAGCAGAGGATGACTATCAATTAAAATTTAGGCTGAACCGCTTTGTGGTGAATTTAGGGGGTATTGATAATCTAGAGGAAAAGTTCAGCAATTTCAAAGCTTTTTATACAAAAGCGAACAAGGATAAAACGTTGAAAAATTTTGCGGTCGTCAGTTTAGAATTCAATAACCAAGTGGTGTGCACTAAAATATAACAGAAATGGAACAAACTAAGTATTCAGTAGGTCTAGACATAGGAACAACGAAAATCGTGGCCATAATTGGTAAGGAAAACGAGTACGGGAAGATTGAAATTTTGGGTATTGGAAAATCCAAAAGTTTAGGTGTTCACAGAGGGGTTGTAAATAATATTACGCAGACCATCCAATCAATACAGCAGGCAGTTGAAGAGGCAGAGAGTAATTCTGGTCTTAAAATCGGTTCCGTAGTGGTGGGTATTGCAGGACAGCACATACGAAGTTTACAGCATAGCGATTATATAACAAGAAGGAATTCTGAAGAGGTTATTAATGATGAAGATTTAGATACCCTTTGTAATCAGGTCTATAAGTTGATTATGCTTCCGGGAGAAGAGATTATCCATGTTTTGCCACAAGAATATAAAGTAGATGGGCAGGCGGAGATTAAGCAACCGATTGGTATGTATGGAGGTCGTTTAGAGGCCAACTTCCATGTAGTTGTGGGGCAAGTGACTTCCATTAAAAACGTAGGGCGCTGTATTAAGAGTGCCGGCTTGGATTTAGGAAATATTACCCTAGAACCTTTAGCATCTTCTGATGCTGTGTTAAGTCAAGAAGAGAAAGAAGCCGGTGTTGCGTTAATAGATATAGGAGGTGGTACTACAGATTTAGCCATTTTTAAAGATGGTATTATCAGGCATACGGCTGTAATTCCTTTTGGTGGCGGTGTTATCACCGAAGATATAAAAGAAGGATGCTCTATTATAGAGAAGCAAGCAGAACTGTTGAAGATGAAATTTGGTTCCGCCTGGCCTGGTGAAAACAAGGATAATGAAATTGTTTCTATCCCGGGACTAAGAGGTAGGGAACCAAAGGAAATAACATTGAAAAATTTATCTAAAATCATCCATGCAAGAGTAGTGGAGATTGTAGAGCAGGTGTATGTGGAGATAAAGAATTATGGTCACGACGAACAAAAGAAAAAACTGATTGCGGGAATCGTTTTAACCGGTGGAGGAAGTCAATTAAAGCACTTAAAGCAGTTGGTGGAATATATCACAGGTATGGATACCAGAATAGGATATCCTAATGAGCATTTGGCGGGCGATTCTGATGAGGAAGTTGCCAGCCCATTATATGCAACTGCTGTAGGATTATTGATGAATGCGATAAAGAACGATTCGAAAGTGCCAGCGCAAGGCGCCATGAACGGTGATAACATAGAAACGGAAGAAGGAGAATTGGTCTATGCAGAAAATGAAGACGCTAACATTTCCAATAATGGTGGAAAAAGAGAAAGAAAGTCAGTTTTTGACAAGTGGTCCGAAAAATTAAAGGAGTTTTTGGACAACGCAGAATAATAAAGCATACAACGAATACAATAACCAGTAATAAAATTAATATGAGTAAGAACAGCGAATTTGATAATATCTCTTTTGATCTTCCAAAGAATCAAAGCAACGTTATAAAGGTCATTGGTGTAGGTGGTGGTGGTAGCAATGCTATAAACCACATGTTCCAAGCCGGGATTAATGGCGTTGATTTTGTAATCTGCAATACAGATTCACAGGCATTGGACAATAGTCCTGTTCCTAATAAAATTCAGTTGGGAGTTTCTTTAACAGAAGGATTGGGAGCTGGTGCCAACCCTGAAGTAGGAGAGGAAGCTGCTATGGAAAGTATGGATGATATTAAGCAGATGCTTGATAACACTACAAAGATGATATTCATTACCGCTGGTATGGGTGGGGGAACAGGAACTGGTGCTGCTCCCGTAATAGCCAAATTTGCTAAGGAAATGGATGTCTTAACTGTGGGTATCGTTACCATGCCATTTCAGTTTGAGGGAAAAATGAGATGTGATCAAGCCCAATTGGGTATTGAGAAGCTGAGGAGAAATGTAGATTCGTTGATCGTTATCAATAATAACAAATTAAGGGAAGTTTATGGAAACTTGGGCTTTAAGGCAGGGTTTTCAAAAGCTGATGAAGTATTGGCTACGGCAGCTCGTGGTATTGCAGAGGTGATTACGCATCACTATACACAGAATATAGATTTACGTGATGCTAAAACGGTGCTATCGAACAGTGGTACGGCCATAATGGGCTCTGCGATAGCTTCGGGTTCATCAAGGGCCAACGAAGCTATTATGAAGGCTTTGGATTCTCCATTATTGAATGATAATAAAATCCAAGGCGCCAAAAATGTACTGTTACTTATCGTTTCCGGTGCTCAGGAAATTACCATAGACGAGATAGGGGAAATAAATGACCATATTCAAGTAGAAGCTGGTTACGGGGCCAATATCATTATGGGTGTAGGTGAGGACGAAACTTTGGGAGAAGCAATTGCTGTAACCGTTATTGCTACGGGTTTCAATATTGAGCAACAGGATGATATCGTAAATACGGAGACAAAAAAAATTATCCACACGCTTGAAGATAGTCAGCGTGCGGAGAAAGAATTATTGTCTAATAATACTACGGTACATACCTTGGTAGTTGAGGATGAAGAGGAAAAAGCGGCACCAGCTCCGGAAACGCGATATGAGCTTTTGGACGATGGGGATTTCGATTTAATACCTACAACAAGCTACATAAAGAATTTCAATGTTTTTTATGAAGAAGTGGTTGCAGAGAATGTTTCCGAGGACGACTTTATTATCATTGAATCTTCCGATGCACTTCGGAATATAGAAGTAGTAGAACCTGAAATATTAAAAGTTGAAGAGGAGGATGATCAGTTCGCGATGAGTTTTGATTTGCCTTTAAAGGATGAAGAGGAGAAGGAAAACGTTATCACGTTCAGCTTAGATGACGATGTAAAGGACATGGACGTAAAGGATAGTGTTGAAATTATACCAGTTTTGGAATACAACAAGACTGGAGAAACACGCTATAGTCTTGATGATTATATGCAATTGGAGAATCAACTGACAGGCGCTAAGTCTAAAGCAGAGGAGTTTGAACCAAAAATTATTGAAGACGAGTTGGTTTTTGAAAAGAAAACCGTCGCAGATAATAGTGCTAGCATAGACACGACGAATAGAGAAGTAGACCCAATGGAAACACCCATTGAGGAGCTTTTAAAAGAAAGAGCGGACGAGCGTAGGAGAAAATTAAAAGATTTTAATTACAAGTTTAAGAACAGTCTTAGCAATATCGATGAAATTGAGAAGGAGCCTGCCTACAAAAGACAGGGTGTAAATTTAAATGATAACCCTAGGGAGAATAAAATTTCTAGAACAAGTTTAAGCGATGACAGTAATGACGAAATTCAGTTAAGGTCTAATAATTCTTTTTTGCATGACAATGTAGATTAAGCAATCCCTTATTGAACAAGTTTAAACCCGAAAACAAAAGATGTTTTCGGGTTTATTTTTTTATCTTCGTGCCGCTAAAAAAAATACCATGGGACTACAACAAAAAGTAATGGAGCAAATGAAAACAGCCATGAAAGCTAAGGATACCGTGGCTTTAGAATCATTAAGGGCAATTAAATCAGCGCTATTATTGGCACAGACAAGTGGTGATGGTGATTTGTCGGAAGACGATGAAGTAAAGTTGGTTCAGAAACTGGTAAAGCAAAGAAAGGATAGTGCTGCTATTTTTACAGAGCAGGGAAGAAATGATTTGGCAGAACCGGAATTGGCTCAGGTGGCTGTTATAGAGCAGTTCTTACCCGAACAACTTACGGAAGAAGAAATAGAAAAAGTAGTAGTGCAAACAATAGATGCTACTGGCGCTTCCGGCATGAAAGACATGGGTAGGGTTATGGGAATGGTTTCCAAGGAACTTGCAGGGCAAGCAGATGGGAAAACAATATCCACAATTGTAAAGAATAAATTATCTTCGTAAGCCAGTACTTACTTTAAAATAATGGCCTCGTGGCGCAACTGAATAGCGCATCAGATTTCGGCTCTGAGGGTTGGGGGTTTGAATCCCTCCGGGGTCACTACAAGCGGAAAACCACGTCTTTTTAGACGTGGTTCTTTGTTTTGCGGAAAGATGGAAAGCGATAGATTTGAAATCTTTTAGCAAAACAAAGAACTAAGGCGATAGCCTGTAGTTTTCCATTTGCAAAGGGGAGCTTTAAGGGAGGGGCGCAGCCAATCCCTCCGAGGTCAGGAAGGGCGTAGAACTACTTCTTTTTTGATTTTCAGGAAGACTAGAGCCTATGAGCTTATCTTTATAAGGATATAATAAAGTTAGTATATCATATGGTACACTCCGAAAGTCTAACTTTTTAGCTAATTTAAGGGCTTATGAAGTTTGTAATTGCACCCGATAAATATAAGGGCTCTTTGACTGGGCTAGAATTCTGCGAAGCAGTATGCGAAGGCATGCAGGCTGTTTTTCCAGAAGCTTTAATTATGTATAAACCATTGGCCGATGGAGGTGATGGCACTTTGGCTGTTGTACGACATTACTTAGAAGCGGATACCATAAAAGTCCTTGTAAACGACCCGTTATTCCGAAAAAGAGAAGTAGAATATTTATTGTCAAAGGACAAACGAACGGCTTTTATAGAACTGTCAGAAGCTTCAGGATATAAATTACTACGTAAGGATGAGCTCAATTGTATGTCCACCACTACTTTAGGCACGGGTGAACTTGTAGTAGATGCCTTAAATAGGGGCGCTAAGGAAATTATATTAGGTATTGGGGGTAGCGCTACTAATGATGGCGGTATGGGTATTGCTGTTGCTTTAGGGTATGAGTTTTTAGATAGCAATAAAAATATTCTGAGCCCCGTTGGAGATCAGCTTATAAAGGTTAATGAAATACGAAAGAGCAACCTTCACCCTAGACTTTCAGAAGTAAACATCAAAGTGGCCTGTGATGTTCGTAACCCTTTCTTTGGCACGAATGGGGCAGCATACATTTATGGACCTCAAAAAGGAGCAAGTAGGGAAGAAGTTGAATTCCTAGATAAAGGACTCCAACATTTCGCAACGATTATAAAGCAGCAATTTGGTATGGATATACAAAAAATCTCTGGCTCTGGTGCTGCTGGTGGTGTAGGTGGTGGTACAATTGTCTTTCTAAATGCGACGCTCCACTCCGGAATTGATTTAATTAAAGAGATTGCAGGTTTTGATGCGGCAATAGTAAACGCAGATTGGATAATAACCGGGGAGGGTAGATTGGATAGCCAAACACTCTCTGGAAAGACTATCGCCGGAGTTCTTGAATCCGCTAAAAAACGGCATATTCCCGTAGCGGCTTTATGTGGTGCTGTTGCATTATCGCCTGAGCATCAGGAAAAAATGGGTTTGACTTACGTGTGTGCTATCTTAAGGGATGTGTCTAATTTAGATCAGGTTATAGCTAAAAGCAAAGAAAATTTGGTTGCTGCTGCGTACAACTTTGCTAAACTGATAGAAGCTAATTGCCGTTAACATCTTTTAATGCTTATTGATAATATGCTGTACAATCATTCCTGCGTGAATTCTAGAATTTTCTATAAACCACTTGTGGGTTTCCATACCTCCACAGATAACACCCGCTAGGTAAAGTCCTGCTATGTTACTTTCCATAGTTTCAGGATTGTAGTTCGGTAATCGTCTTTCATCTTCAGAAAGTTCAATACCTAGCTGTTCTAAAAACTCAAAATTGGGCATATACCCGGTAAGTGCAAGTACAAAGTCGTTGGGTAGTGCTACCTTACCCTCGCTCGTATTTAAATAAATTTCATCCTGCGTTATTTCGGTTACGGTGCTATTGTAATAAGCCTTGATACTACCTTCTTTAATTCTATTGATAATATCTGGGCGAACCCAATACTTAACGCGTTGACCAACTTCTGGTCCACGGATAATGAGACTTACCTCTGCTCCTTTTCTCCAGCACTCCAAGGCAGCATCTATGGCCGAGTTGCTTGCGCCGATAACCGCAACTTTTTGTCCGGCGTAGAAATGGGGGTCCTTGTAATAGTGACTTACTTTGGGCAAGTCTTCACCAGGAATGTTGAGTAGGTTGGGGATGTCATAAAAACCCGTGGCAAGAACAACATTCTTACTACTGTAATTACTTTTATTGGTGATTGTCTCAAAATGGTCACCGTCTTTACTAAGTGTGGTAACCTTTTCGAATAAATTAATGTTCAATTTGTTATTGGTAACGATTCTTCTATAGTATTCTAAGGCTTCGTCTCTTTTTGGTTTTGCTTCTTTGCTTATAAACGGAATGTTATCTATTTCTAATTTTTCCGAAGAAGAGAAAAATTGCATGTTATTTGGGTAATTAAATAGTGAGTTAACAATAGGTCCCTTTTCTAGAATTACGTAGGAGAGTCCTTTTTTTTGTGCTTCAAGTCCGCAGGCAATACCTATTGGCCCACCACCAACTATAATTAAGTCCAAAAGTTTCATTGTTCAGTTATTTCCTTAAGTTCTTTGATGGTTTGTGTGGGATTATCGCTTTTAAATACAAAGCTTCCTGCTACAAGTATATCGGCACCTGCATTGGTCAAGGCCTTAGCGTTAGAAGAGGTGACACCACCATCAATCTCAATTAAAGTGGCAGTACCTTTCTTTTTAATTAACGCTTTTAACGCTTGTACCTTCTGATAGGTGTTTTCTATGAAAGATTGACCACCAAAACCAGGATTTACACTCATAATACAAACAACGTCGATATCTTGAATACTATCTTCTAAAAGATGAACAGGAGTATGAGGATTAAGGGCTACTCCCGCTTTCATTTGAGCAGCTTTTATAGCTTGTAATGTTCTATGTAAATGGGTGCAAGCCTCATAATGCACTGTGAGGATGGAAGCTCCCAAATCTGCAAAAGTTTCAATATAGCGGTCTGGGTCTACAATCATTAAGTGCACATCCAACGGTTTGGTGGCATGCTTTGCTATCGCTTTTACAACGGGCATACCATACGAGATATTGGGTACGAATACGCCATCCATAACATCGATATGGTGCCAATCCGCATCGCTTTTATTGACCATTTCAACATCGCGTTGTAAATTGCCAAAATCTGCCGCCAATAGAGACGGTGCAATTTTTATTTTACTCATTATTTAAGACTATTTCCTACAAAAATAGGGAATTGAAGGCTGTAATTTTGGAGAGTTAGCCTTCAATTGATTTTACACCTGCTTTTTGCAGTTCCTTGTTTATTTTAGAAAGGTTTTTAGTCATAATGCTTTTAAGATCTGTCATATGCGTATTGAGCTCCTTAGACAATTCTTTAAATACTTTATAAGCGCCATCCGTTGGTTTTGCCTCTCCGTTTTCCATACTTCTCCGTAAAGATGCCAATCTATTGTTTAACCTAATAGGAAAGTTCAAAGGATCTTGTCCTGATTGATTTTTCACTTGGTACAAAGCTTCTTCTATAGCCGATAATTCATTTAAAAAGGGAGTTATGGTCTTTTTATAAGTGTTGGTTGAAAGTTTGGCTTTGTGTGCTGATAGATGCTTTTTTATCGCTCTTATCCGAATCACTGATTCGTTTGCCATAGAAGTCTTTTGCATGATTTTGTTCGCAAGCTCAAACTGTTCGTCTAAATCTTCCTTTGTAATCCCCTTTAGGTTGGGATTTATAGTGACCTTAAAAGGATAGGTTTTTTCATAGTCTTTTGTTTTCATACGAATTTTGTAGTCGCCAATAGGTGCTTTGGGTCCTCTTGTTGGTCTTGCACTCCAAATAATCATTCCTTCAAATTCAGTAGCGCCGGGATATCTCAGGTCCCAACTAAAGGTATTAAGGCCTTTTGCCGTGGTAGGTTTTGTAGAACCTCCTTTTTTCCACCAGGGAATATCGGGATCTTCCTTATATTCGGTCTTACTACCAGTAAAAGTGTCTATGAGATTATCGTTGGCATCTAGGACTTCAAAGGTTATCGTGTCTAATTGCTCTTTTAAATAATATTGAACGGAAGCTTCTGAAATTCCTCTAATTGCATCAGTGGGCTTAAAAAGGACAGCAGATTGATTCCTCATTTCTGGCCGGTATTGCCTTATAGGTTGAATATCGTCTAAAATCCAAAAGCCTCTGCCGTGAGATCCCAGAACAACATCATTATCTTTTATTACTAGGTCGCGAATTGGAGTGTCTGGTAGTTCTAATTGTATACTTTGCCATAGTTCACCATCGTTTAAGGAAAAATAAACGCCATGTTCAGTAGCTAAAAACAGTAGGCCTTCTCTTATGTGATCTTCTCGTATTGCCCTAGCGAAATGGCCGTCCTGGATTCCGCTAACAATTTTTGTCCATGTTTTACCGTAGTCATGTGTTTTGAAAACGTAGGGTTGACGGTCATCTACCTGATATCTATTTGCTGCTACGAATAAGGTTCCGGGACGGTGTTTGGATTCATCGATAATACTGACACGTGAAAATTTTGGAAGGTCTTTTGGGGTAATATCCTCCCAACTAGTGCCTCCATTACGTGTTATGTGAATTTTTCCATCGTCAGAACCGGCCCAAATAGTATTGATGTCGTGAGTTGATGGCGCTAATGCAAAAACCGTGGCGTAAATTTCAGGACCATTCATGTCCATTGTTATAATACCTCCAGTTTTCCCCAGAGTTTCAGGGTCGGCATAAGTAAGGTCTGGGCTAATTTTCTCCCAAGATTGTCCGTCATTGGTCGTTTTCCAAACATGTTGAGAGCAAGTATACATAATTTTTGGGTCTTGTGGTGCAAACATGATTGGGAAGGTCCATTGCCATCTTTCTGGTAATGCACTAGCTGGCTCACCGGAGAAGAATCTAGGATATACTTGTATATCCCTTGTTTGTCCATTACTTCGGTCGTATCGCGTTAAAAGTGCTCCTTGGCTCCCGGCATAAAAAATATCTTTGTCAACGGGATGTTGTGTAATCCAGCCGCTTTCACCACCACCTACTGCATAATACCATCCCTTGTTCGGGCCGCGGGCAAGCATATGGTCCCAGCCATCGCTTGGCATGGCAAGCGTACTATTGTCTTGCTGTGCTCCGGCTACATGGTAAGGTACATCACTAGTCGTCATCACATGGTAAAATTGCGACGTTGGATAATCTTGCTCCGTCCAGCTCTTTCCACCGTTGATACTAACGTTTCCGCCACCGTCATTGGAGTTAATCATACGGTCGGGATTATTAGGGTCTATCCAAAGGTCGTGGTTGTCTCCGTGGGGTACTTTTATGGTAGTGTCAAATGTTTTACCGCCATCGGTAGATTTGTAAAAACCTGTATTTAAGCAGTATACCGTTTCCTTATCTAGTGGGTCTGCATAAATTCGTGAGTAATAGAACGCGCGTTGACGTAATTTGCGCTCCTCATTAGTTCTTGTCCAGGTTTTACCTGCATCATCAGATCTAAATACGCCTCCTTCATTTGCTTCTACGATGGCCCAAACACGATTAGAATCTACAGGAGAAACAGTGACACCTATTTTTCCGATTGGTCCTGCCGGCATTCCTGTATTTGAAGTTAAATCTGTCCAGTTAGTCCCGCCATCACTAGATTTCCATAATTTAGAGTCGCCTCCGCCGCCCCACATTTTCCAAGCTTTTCGTTGTACTTCCCAAGTGCTTGCATAAATTACTTCTGGATTGGTACGATCTATAATTAAATCTACAGCACCCGCTTTTGCACTCACGTATAATACTTTTTCCCAGTTGGCGCCCCCATCCGTACTTTTGAATACGCCACGTTGCTCATTGTCTCCGTAGGGATGACCTAAAGCTGCGACATAAACGATATCAGGATTTGTAGGGTGAATTCTGATGCGTGCTACGGCCTGTGTTTGTTCGAGCCCTAAATGTTTCCAGGTTTCGCCGCCATCTTCTGTTTTGTAAACACCATCTCCTTGGGTTATACTTCCCCGTAATTGTACCTCGCCCATACCTATATAAACAATATCCGGATTGGTCTCTGCAACCGCAACCGCACCAACAGAGGAACTTGTTACTTGACCATCGGTTACAGGCTTCCATTCGGTACCTCCATCAACAGTTTTCCATAGCCCACCACCTGTGGCACCGAAATAATACTCATTGGGTCTGCTTGGGCTGCCAGCTGAACCTAAAGAACGGCCGCCGCGGTTGGGGCCAATATTCCTCCATTCAAGACCTTCGTAGAATGAGGGAGGAATGGCTTTATCCATTTTTTCGGATAAAGACTGGCCTTTTTGAGCTTGTAAGAGCGCGCAAAATAAAATAGTTATAAGTAGAAGGTTCTTTTTCATTTTATTATTTTTAAAAGATGCTATTATAATAGTCCATTTTAGGAGTTATTAAATTAACATAATTTACCCATTTCTTAGCATCTTAATCCTTGATTTTTTTATACTATAATATAGCATAGGAAAAGTTTTGTGACATTAGGGGAAACCATATTCGTTATTCTATTTTAAGGGCTTTATATGTGCCTTATTGTAATAAGTAATCCATATTTAGATGGAAAGTTGGCGTAAACCTTCATAAACGGCAATAGCCACAGCGTTCGCTAAATTTAGGCTTCTTATCTGTGAAGCTTTTAGCGGAATTTTGGCTACAACTGTATTCTTTGCAGATAAAAGTGACTTTGGGAGCCCTACGGATTCCTTTCCAAAGATTAAAAATAAATTTTCCGAATACTCAATTTCCCAATGGGTCTTTTTACCATGTGAAGAGAAAAAAACCATTTCTTTATGGCCATGCATTTTAAAGAATTCCTCTTGGTTTTCATATATGGATACGGAAATGTGTTTCCAATAATCCAGCCCAGCTCTTTTTAGTTTCTTGTCCGTTAATTCAAATCCGAATGGCTTTACTAAATGTAATTTTGAACCTGAAGCTAAGGCCAACCTTCCTATATTTCCAGTATTATTTGGAATCTCGGGCTCAATTAAAACGATATTTAATGGCATTATCTATTTGATGGATTTTAAATATAATTCTTCTACTTTCTTTCTTGCCCAAGGTGTCCTTCTAAGAAATTTTAAACTCGACTTTATAGAAGGATTACTTTTAAAGCAATTAATATTTATTTGACCCGCCAAATCTTCCCATGTATACTTTTGTGTAAGATGTTCCATAATAGCTGACAGTTTTACACCGTGTAATGGATTATTGGGCTGTTGCATTTTTTTATGAATTAGATAAACAAATTACCTAACAATTTTTTTCTGTTAAGGTATATAATGAAAAAACTCCGGTAATCAGCCGGAGTTTATTCATCAATCAAAAAACGAACAGTCATGATAAACTGTTGTTACCGTTAAAATTACAACTTATATGCCAAATTTCCAATTTAAGAATTGTTTAACAGGCAAATCAGTGCAAATTTTTACTTTTTGCGCTTATCCTAGATAAGTTTTCAAGATTTTACTTCTAGAAGTATGCTTTAGCCTACGAATAGCCTTTTCTTTTATTTGACGTACCCTTTCCCTTGTAAGGTCAAAGGTTTCGCCAATTTCTTCCAATGTCATTGAATGCTGACCTGCAAGACCAAAGTATAAGCGAATTACATCTGCCTCTCTTGGCGTTAATGTTTCTAATGCTCGCTCTATTTCCGTTCTTAAGGATTCATGTAATAATTCCCTATCCGGGTTTGGAGACTCACCACTACGTAATACATCATAAAGGTTAGAATCTTCACCATCAATCAGTGGCGCATCCATGGATACGTGCCTTCCTGAGTTTTTTAAAGATTGTTTTACATCATCAACAGTCATATCTAACTCCTTTGCAATTTCTTCAGGAGAAGGCATTCTTTCGTGCGCTTGCTCTAGAAATGCAAATGTCTTGTTGATTTTATTGATAGAACCAATTTTGTTTAATGGCAAACGAACAATCCTAGACTGTTCTGCTAATGCCTGTAATATAGATTGACGGATCCACCATACGGCGTAGGATATAAATTTAAATCCCCGCGTCTCGTCAAAACGCTGTGCAGCTTTAATCAGACCAAGGTTTCCCTCGTTGATTAAATCCGGTAAAGTAAGTCCTTGGTTTTGGTACTGCTTGGCAACTGAAACCACGAATCTGAGGTTGGCCTTTGTAAGTTTTTCAAGAGCGATCTGGTCGCCTGCCTTGATGCGTTGTGCCAACTCTACTTCTTCATCAGCGGTAATCAAGTCCACTTTTCCAATTTCTTGTAAGTACTTGTCCAAAGATGCGGTCTCCCTATTGGTGACCTGTTTTGTAATCTTAAGCTGTCTCATTACTGTAAATTAAGTTCAATTGCATAGACTGCATATACTTATACGTAAAAAAGTCTCAAATGTTACAAATAAGTGTAAAAAAACTCTTTTTTCCGTTGAACAGCATAAAAAAAGCCCCAACGTAAATGTTGGGGCTTTCTGTATTTTACAAGGAAAAGCGCTTAGTCTCTTCTTGGTTTGCGGTCACGATTATCGCGCCCGCCACGCCTGTCATCTCTTCCACCACGATTTCTATCGTTGTTTCTTGGTGGTCTTTCTACGTAACCTTCTGGTTTTGGTAAAAGCGCTTTACGAGAAACTTTCTCTTTACGTGTTCTAGGGTCTGTACCTAAGTACTTCACTTCAAACTCATCTCCCATATTAACAACATCAGAAACATTTTCTGTACGTTCCCATGCTAATTCGGATACGTGTAATAAAGTCTCGTTGCCGGGAGCATCAAGATATTCTACAACAGCACCAAAATCTAACATCTTAATAACTTTTACCTTGTAAGATTCGTTCATTTGAGGTTTAAACATCAAAGAATCTATTTTACTAAGTACAGCATCAATACCATCTTGGTCTGTTCCTAATATCTCAACAATACCTTCTTCGGTTACAGGGTCTTCATTGATAACAATAGTTGTTCCTGTTTCTTTTTGAAGTTCCTGAATCACTTTTCCACCAGGTCCAATAAGTGCACCTATGAATTCATTAGGAATGGTACGTGTTACCATTTTTGGAGAATGTGGTTTCACATCCGCTGCAGGAGTAGCAATCGTATCCGTTAATTTCTCTAAGATATGTAAACGACCTGCTCTAGCTTGTTGCAATGCATTTACAAGAATTTCATAGGACAGACCTTTTACCTTAATATCCATTTGGCAAGCAGTGATTCCATCAGCAGTACCTGTTACTTTAAAGTCCATATCGCCTAAGTGATCCTCATCACCCAAGATATCTGAAAGTACAGCGTATTTACCTGAATCTCCATCAGAAATTAGTCCCATGGCAATCCCAGAAACGGGCTTTTTCAATTGCACACCGGCATCCATCATGGCCATTGTACCAGAACAAACAGTTGCCATAGAAGAAGAACCGTTAGATTCTAATACTTCAGAAACTACACGAACTGTGTAAGGACAATCATCAGGAACCATTCCTTTTAAGGCGCGTTGCGCTAGGTTACCGTGACCAACTTCTCTACGGGATGTTCCACGGATTGGTCTTGCTTCACCTGTGGAGAAAGGAGGGAAGTTATAGTGTAAATAGAAATTCTCCTCGCCTTCATGAGATGGCATATCTATTTTATTGGCATCTCTAGAGGTACCTAAGGTTACGGTTGCTAATGCTTGTGTTTCACCACGGGTAAATATAGCGGAACCATGCGTTGATGGTAAGTAATCTATTTCACACCAGATAGGACGAATCTCGTCGGTCTTACGACCATCTAAACGCAAACCTTCATTTAAGGTAAGGTCACGAACCGCAGCTTTTTCAGCTTTATAGAAATACTTGGAAATTAAGCCGCCAAATTCTTCTTGCTCTTCATCAGAAAAAGAAGCTTTAACGTCTTCTTTGATTTCTCCGAAAGCAGCACTTCTCTCGTGCTTTGCAGAACCAGCTTTTGCTATTGCGTATACCTTGTCATAAGTAAGTTCGTACACCTTTTTTTCTAGTGCTTCATCCTCGCGCTCACCTTCATATTCACGTACCTCTTTCTTGCCGAAAGCTTCAGCTAGTTTAACCTGAGCGGCACATTGTATCTTAATGGCTTCATGAGCAAATTTGATAGCTTCTGTCATTTCCTCTTCGGAAATTTCATCCATTTCACCTTCAACCATCATTACTGAATCAGCTGAGGCACCAATCATCATGTCTATATCAGATTCTGCTAATTGCGCTCTAGTAGGGTTGATAACGAATTCGCCATTTACACGAGCTACTCTTGCTTCAGAAATAGCGCATTCGAATGGGAAATCGGATAATTGAATCGCAGCTGAAGCTGCTAAACCTGCCATTGCATCTGGCATAACGTCTTCATCATGAGACATTAATTGAATCATCACCTGTGTTTCTGAGTGATAATCTTTCGGAAAAAGCGGTCTTAATACACGATCTACTAAACGCATGGTTAGTACTTCGCCATCACTAGGTCTGGCTTCTCTTTTGAAGAAACCACCTGGGTAACGCCCTGCGGCAGCAAATTTTTCACGGTAATCTACTGTTAGTGGAAGAAAATCCACATCAGATTGCTTGTAGTTGGAAACAACTGTACATAATAACATACATTTTCCGGATTGAACTACGACAGAACCGTGCGCCTGTTTCGCTAATTTTCCGGTTTCGATAGAAATTTCCCTACCGTCACCAAGGTCTATGACCTCTCTAAATACTTTTGGAATCATAAAATTGATTTTTACCCAAGATTATTTCTCGGGATTTTGTTAAACAATGGTCATTCCGACATTTTTGATGGTCGGACTGTTGTTGTGTTGTTGTGTGGACCAATGAAAAACTATGTGTAGCTTTTTGTTTTTGTCGTTTTTAACTTCTTAGACTTGAAGTACTTTAAAAAAAGGGGATGGCTAACCATCCCCTTTTTAAATTATTTTCTAATACCGAGTTCTTTAATAAGCTCTCTGTACTTTACGATGTCTTTCTTTATCATGTAATCCAGTAGACTTCTTCTTTTACCTACCAGTTTTACTAATGAACGTTCCGTGTTGTAATCTTTGTGGTTCTTTTTTAAGTGACCGGTTAAGTGGTTAATGCGATGTGTAAACAAGGCAATCTGTCCCTCAGTAGAACCTGTGTTCTCTGCTTTTCCGCCGTGTTTCTTAAAAATTTCGGCTTTAACTTCTTTTGTTAAATACATTCCAATATTATTTTAAATGATTTTTATGTATCTGACTGGTTTTCAATCAGGCTGCAAAGATACCATAATTTTTATTTTCAAAGCCTAATGTTTTTGGATATTTTAATATTAGAAGGCACAGTTAGTTGGCAAGGGTGCTTGGGTTTCTAGATTTGATGCAAATTTCGTATCCAACTCCGCTTTCGTAAAGCCCATAAGTACGCTTCCTTTTAAAACCCCATCTCCGTATCCTAAGTTATTCATGTGTGCCCTGATATAGACTTCTTGTTCTTTGGATATGGCTATGGTTCCTCCAGAGCGTGTAAAGGGCTGTTCGTTTACATGGCTGTGTCCTAGAATTCTGCGATATAAAAGATTTCCCTCCAAATCAATAACCTCCCACCAATCCGCGTACTGTTCGCAACCGGCATCTGTGCTTAGAATAGTTACACTAAAGGTATAAACATTTTCTTCTCCCGTTACTTCGATAGCTGTAACTTGGGCAGCTTTTGAGTTGCTTATTTCCGTAGGTTCTTCTTCGGTTTCGGATAGGGAAGACATGTTTTCCGAGGCGCAACAAAAAAGCCATAAAGTAGATAATAATATACCTGATTTTATGGCCGTTTTCATTTTATTAGAATATTTTAAGATCTCACGGGATTATTTTGAATTAAATCGATATACAGATTTATTTTTGTTTTTAAATCTCGTCTATGCGTTATAAAATCCAAGAACCCATGTTCTAGCAGGAATTCAGAAGATTGAAACCCTTCTGGCAAATCTTTTCCTGTGGTGTCCTTTACAATACGGGGTCCTGCAAATCCTATAAGTGCTCCTGGTTCAGCAATATTAATATCGCCCAACATAGCGTAGGATGCTGTTGTACCCCCTGTTGTTGGATCTGTACAAAGTGAAATATAGGGTAAGCCTGCTTCTGCCAGTTGCGCTAACTTAACAGATGTTTTAGCTAGTTGCATTAAAGATAGTGCAGCTTCCATCATACGTGCTCCACCTGATTTGGAAATCATAATAAAAGGAACTTTCTTTTTAATGGCATGGTCAATACCACGAGCAATTTTTTCACCAACAACACTACCCATAGATCCACCAATAAAACTAAAGTCCATACAGCAAATCACAACATTTTTACCCAAAGATTTTCCAAAACCAGTTCTTACGGCATCTTTAAGGCCGGTTTTTTTCTGAGCAGCTTTTAAACGGTCTCCATATTTTTTGGTGTCCTCAAATTTTAATGGGTCTTTGGAATTTAGCTTTACATCTAACTCCGTAAACTTATTGTCATCAAAAAGGATTTCAAAATACTCTTTGCTGCCAATTCTTACGTGATAGTCATCTTCTGGACTAACATAGAAATTCTTTGCCAAATCTTCAGATTCTACAATTTTACCTGTTGGCGACTTATACCATAAACCTTTTGGTGTGTCTTTCTTTTCCTCCGTAGTGGTCTGAATTCCTTTTTCCTTTCTTTTAAACCAAGCCGTCATATTGTCCATAGTTTAGATTAGTGAATTTAGGAATTTATAATGTGTTTATGTTGTTCAGATCTTCAAAAGCTTTCTTTAGCCTGTCTATGAACGCCGTTTCGCCTTTTCTCAACCAAACTCTTGGGTCGTAGAATTTCTTGTTTGGCTCATCGGCACCTTTTGGGTTTCCTATTTGTGCCTGTAAGTAATCTTTGTTGTCTTGAACATAATCTCGCACTCCAGAAAGGAAGGCGTACTGTAAATCAGTATCAATATTCATTTTTATAACACCATAGCTAATTCCTTCTCTGATTTCTTCAACGGTAGAACCTGAGCCACCATGAAAAACAAAATCAATATGGTTGTGTTCAACACCGTATTTCTCAGAAATAAACTCTTGTGAGTTCTTCAGAATTTTTGGTGTAAGCTTTACGTTTCCTGGTTTGTAAACACCATGAACGTTACCAAAGGCAGCCGCAATTGTAAATCTTGGACTCACTTTAGAAAGCTCTTCGTAGGCATAGGCTACTTCTTCTGGCTGTGTATATAACTTAGAATCGTCTACATCGGAATTGTCAACCCCATCCTCTTCTCCACCAGTGATTCCAAGCTCAATTTCCAAGGTCATCTCCATTTTGCTCATACGCTCTAAATACCCTTTGCAGATTTCAATATTCTCCTCCAAAGGTTCTTCAGAAAGGTCGATCATATGAGAACTGAATAATGATTTGCCGGTTTCTGCAAAATGTTTTTCACTAGCATCTAGCAAACCATCTATCCAAGGCAATAATTTTTTTGCACAGTGATCGGTATGTAAAATAACCGTAGCTCCATAAGCTTCCGCTAACTGGTGAACGTGTTTTGCTCCTGCTACAGCTCCTTGTATGGCTGCATTTTGCCCTTCGTTAGAAAGTCCTTTACCTGCATTGAACTGTGCGCCACCATTAGAGAATTGAATGATGACAGGCGCATTAAGACTTGCTGCGGTCTCAAGCACTCCATTAATAGTGTTTGATCCTATTACGTTAACAGCGGGTAATGCAAAAGCTTTTTCTTTAGCATATTTAAAAATTTCCTGAACTTCGTCTCCGGTTGCAACGCCCGGTTTAATATTGTGAGCCATATTGATGTTTTGGTCTGTTAGTTTCTACAAAAATGTAGGGCAAAAGTAATAAAACAATTAGATTTAAAATGGATAGTTAATACCAATTTGTAATACGGAGTTGGCAAAATTGTAGTCTCTAAACCATCTTTTAGAAGGAATCTCAGCTGGGTTGTAGGTTTTGAAACCCAAATCTAACCTGAAAAGGAAGTAGGTGAAATCGTATCTAAGTCCAAAACCCGTACCGAGTGCAATATCCCTTAAGGAGTCAAAACCGGTAAATATGGCATCAGGATTTTCTACATCGTCAAACACGTTCCATATGTTACCTGCATCGGCAAAAAGGGCTCCATTGATATCCCCTACAATAGGAAAACGATATTCTAAGTTCAAGGCTATTTTTAGGTTAGCTTCATTAAAATCATTAATTGCTGAAGTACTTCCAGGTCCTAGGGAATAGGGAAACCAAGCTCTATTGTCATTGGAGCCTCCGGCAAAATAACTTCGTACAAACGGAATATTTTCAGAGTTACCGTAAGGTATTGCTATACCAATGAACGTTCTTGCCGCCAGTACATTGGAACGAGAAAGGGCCCAGTATTTTACAACATCAAACTCTGTTTTTACATATTGGGAGAAAGGGACGCCAAAGACGAGTAGTTGGTCCCTATCGTTTTCGTTAAATGCTATTAAGTTAGAAAGGCCAGACAACAAGTTTCCTGCGCTTTCCAATTTAAAACGAAATTGATAAAAATTGTTATCCGTGATACCGTTCCTGTTATTTTTATTGAACGTGTAATTTGTTGCAAAGATGAGATTGTTCTCTGTAAGACGTTCTTCCCGTTCCGCAATACTGTTTACATTGTTAAAATCCTCTTGGGTAAAACCACTGTTCGAAGTTGGGATTACTCCACTGCGTACGTCGCTTATGAATCCGGTAGTGCCCGGTATCGTCCCGGTCTGTGCCTCACTTGGTGTGGTAATGTTTCCATCTTCATTAAAATAAGTTGGGTCTACTAGGGGACTAACAGCTTGGTCGCTGGCGATATCGTTCAACTGGTTGTACGTAGTTCTATATACATCAAAGAATCTGTTACTGTTCACATTTCTTACATATTGAACATTCAGAAGCTCTATGGAATTCTTCTTAAATTCATTCGGTGTCCAATTGTAACCAAGTGTGGTGTTAAAGGTTTGTTTGTCCAGTCCTATGTTTTTTTGGAAACTAGTACCTAGTGCTATCCTGGTTTTTGGTAAGGTGTAGTTAGGAATAAGCTTGGATGTGTTTAGGAAAGGAAACCATATTCTTGGAAAATCTAACGTAATTTCTCCTCCGATTTCAGAAAAATAGTCCTCCTGGAAGATTTCTCTACTTAAAAGACCGAAAGCACCATCTACCGAAAGACTAAGATTTTCTGCTCCTTTAAAGATGTTACGTATCAGTAGAGAGGCTCCAGCACCAATACCAAGTCTTCTAAGATTAGAACGGCTAATTTCAAAATTAGTTCCTAGGGAATACTTTGGCTTAGGAGCTAAGTAAATGCTGGTATTTACCTTGGTTCCGGTACTATCCTCTTTAAATATGACATTTGGATATTTAAAAATATTAAGGTTGTTCAACTGTCTAGAGGTCCTAATTTTGTCTATATCCCGGTAAATAGCACCTTTTTCAAATAGAATGGCGTCTGCAAGTGTCTTTGGTTTAATTTGAAAATTATCTGAATAGTGAAAAGTGAAATCGCCGTATGTTATGCTGCGCTGTGGGGTGGTTTTGTAGGAGGATAGGTAATCTGTATAAACATCTATAGTATTGATTTTTTCTACTTTGTATTCCGAAGTCGTTACTACATTTTCTCCTCTTTTCTTAAGGTCTCCAATATTAAGGGTAATATTCATTTTCTGGTCATCTTCTGACCTTACCGTATCCCTCACAATATCAAAAGTAATAGAGCTCCCCTGAAAATTTCGGATACCGTTGTTCCTGAAAATCTCTGTCAGGCGCTCCCTTTCGTTGTTAAAATCGGCTAGATTAAATTGTTTTCCTTGTTTAACCAATGACCTGTCCATATGAAGGAAATAAATAGAATCAATGGCTTTGGAAGAAATTTCATTGGCTACGGAATCTACCATAAACGGTTTTCCAAGATTTATTTTATAATCTATGTATGCGCGCTGCTTTCGTTTGGTAGTATCGACCTTATAAGTAGTTGTATTTAAGAAATAACCTTTTGAATCGTAATAAGCGCTTAAACGCTCTAAGCTTCTTCTGGTCCTTGAAGTATCTAAAACTGTTGGAACTTCACCGATTTCTTTTAACCATTCGCTTAAACCTTTTACCAAAAACGATTCTCCGAGTCTGTTGACCTGTTTTTCCGATAAAAATTTAGTGAGCCTTTCCTTTCTGCGGGGTTTACGGTTTAACCAATCTTGAAATAGGGAATCCGGATTTTCCTTTGCAAGGTTATATAGATTTAACCTGAGTGGATAACCTAGTAGCGCAGTGTTGGGTTTTTGATAGATTAGGCTGGCTACATCTTCATCGTTAATTTTAAGGGAGTCTACCAGAATGGTATTCCTTGCTACTAAGTATTCGTCGTTTTCAATTTTTTTAAGTGAATTACATGAGAGCGTAACTATGGTCAGTAGTAAGAATAAGCTTATTTTAGCGATGCTATTTTTAGGGTTTGAAAACCTCCTCATATTAATCAAAAATACATTATTTGTATGGTTGTAAAAAGTGAATTGAAACTTATCAAAAGCTTACAGCAAAAAAAGTACCGAAATGAACATGGTCTGTTTGTGATAGAGGGAAAAAAGGCCGTGGAAGAGTTATTGTGTTCCAGTTTCAAGGTATTCAAGATTTATGTTACGAAGGATGTTCTTCCGATAAAAAACATTAAAAATCAAGAGGTGCTGCTACCTAAGGAAATGAATCAGATCAGCAGTTTAAAGAACCCAAACGGAGTTGTTGGCGTTTTTTATATTCCTAATGCTGCTCCTGTAGATTTTAGTGATTGGGTCCTAGCACTAGATGATGTTCAAGACCCTGGAAATTTAGGAACTATAATTCGGCTTTGTGATTGGTTCGGGATACCCTCCTTGGTCTGTTCTAAGAATACAGTAGATTGTTATAATCCGAAGGTGTTACAGGCTACTATGGGTTCTATTGCCCGCGTAACTATTTCTTATTTAAATCTGGATATATTCTTGTCGGAGGTGTCGGTCCCGGTTTACGGTTCTTTTATGGAGGGGAACAGTGTATATTCAGAAGAACTTCCCAAGACTGGGGTGCTGATTATGGGTAATGAAGGAAAGGGGATTTCGAATAAGATAAAGAAGTTATGTGATTACAAGATTACCATACCGAGACACGGGAAATCTAAAACCGAGAGCTTGAACGTGGCAACGGCAACAGGTATTTTAATGAATGAACTGAGAAGGGAGTAAGGAATTTTTTACGCTTATTCAAAAGTAAAGTTGACAAAAAGTCCCCTAGTGCGCATACCATCTATATTTCCGGTCCATGGGCTATTTGGGTCGGCATCACGAACCAACTCATCTGTAAGTGCGAAAACACCTCTTATGGATGGGGTAAACTTAAAATACTCTAAGTAAAAATCTATTCCAAAACCCAGTTCATAGTTATAAACCCATTTTTTCATTCTAAATGTCCCCGAGCTATTATCATCTAAACTATCCTCATTACTACCAAGGTTTAGGCTTGTAGACCCACCACCTATTAAAAAAGGTTTCCAATTCCCAAATCGTTTGGCGCTTACCTTTAACAGTAGCGGAAAATTGATATAGGTTGATTTTACTTCGCGGATTGCATCTCGTTCCTCATCGAAACCTGGAAAACCTAAATTTCTAGATGTATAGTGAAGACCTGGCTCAAAGCGTAGGTCCAAGAAATTGTTTATCCGCAGTTCACCAATAAGGCCCACATTAAATCCTAGCGTTTTATCGACTAAGACGTCTCTTGCATTCTCTTCATAATCAAACTTAAAATCATATTGGTTGAACCCTAAAAAGTATCCCCAATTAAGAAATTTTTTATCCTCATTTTCTTTATTAAGAATAGGGCGTTCGTTAAATTGTGCATGGAGCGAGGGCATTAAAAAGAGTAGCCCCACACTTATAAAAAACCATTTCCTCATTTATCAACAATTACTCCGTAGATATTAATCCATCGGATTTATCTTTAAATCTAGCTGCGTTTTCTGGCAACGTAGATAGATGCAACCCCAAATGTTTGAGGCTTGTTCACTACATCTATAAACCCAATTTTAAGTAAAATATTGTTGAAGTTTTCTCCATGTGGAAAAACGGCGGCAGATTCGCTTAAATAGCCATACGCAGAATTGTCCTTTGAGAATATTTTACCTATCAACGGTAAAACATGTTTTGTGTAAAAATGGTAACCTTGTTTAAACGGTGTCCTGGTAGGTACGGAGGTTTCTAAGACCACTAGGCTACCACCGGGTTTCAATACCCTAAGTATCTCGGCTAGACCTGTTTCCAAAGTTTCAAAATTACGAACACCAAAAGATACTGTAACCGCGTCAAAACTATGGTCCGGATAACTTAAATTTTCGCTATCGCCAACAACCATGTCAATTTTAGGGTCTAATTTCTTCTCTTTTATCTTTTCCTTTCCTACTTGTAACATGCCAGGAGAAATGTCTAAACCTATAATTTTTTCAGCACCGGTTTTTACAAGTGCTATGGCCAAATCACCCGTGCCTGTAGCAATATCCAAAATAGTTTGAGGCTGTTCTTTTTTAAGTAGCGCTACAACTCTTTTTCTCCATTTTATATCAATGCCAAAAGAGATGACTCTGTTCAGCCCGTCATAATCTTTAGAAATCGTATCGAACATTTTAGTGACCTGCTCTTTCTTGCCAAGTTTGGAGTCCTTATAGGGAGTTACTTTATTGGGCATCGTCTTTTTTTTGCAAATATACGACTTAGGGCTTGCTTGTAAGTGGATTAATTGTGATTGCTAATGGACAAGGTTAAAAGCACTAAAATTAGTAGTGGCCTTTATTTAATTGTGTAATTTTGCATCGAAATAGGCGTTAACTATATATTATCTGATTTTTAATATGCTATTAGAAACTAGTTGATTATAGTTTGCAAAAGCGCAATTAAGTACTTAAATGAAGATTATTATTGCAGGTGCAGGTGAAGTAGGATTTCATCTTGCTAAATTGCTTTCCTACGAATCTCAAGATATTACCTTAATAGATACACGTAAAGAGAGTTTGGCTTATGCGGACAACCATTTGGATATCCGTGTTTTAAAAGGTGATGCCACCTCTATTGCTGTTTTACAGGATGCGCAAGTACAGGACTCTGACCTCGTAATCGGAGTAACCTCTTCGGAAACTACGAACATTACCCTGTGTATGTTAGCTAAGCAGTTGGGTTGCAAACGTACCATTGCGCGTATATCCAACACCGAATTTATAGACAATAAGGAAATATTGCAGTTCTCGGAGTTAGGTATCGATGAGCTAATTTCTCCTGAAGAACTTGCGGCTACCGAAATTCAATTACTTCTAAATAAATCAGCCTTTAACGATACCTATGAGTTTGAGGATGGAAAGTTGATTATGGTAGGGGTTTCCTTACCAAAATCTGCACCATTTGTTGGTAAGATGGTAAAGGAGGCAGCCACGATATTCCCAGAACTTCATTTTATGCCTATAGCCCTGAAAAGGATGGGTACACAATATACCGTTATTCCAAGAGGTGATACTATTTTCAAGGAAGGAGACCAAGTTTATTTCATTACGGTTAAAGAAGGAGTTGATGAATTGTACAAGCTTACAGGAAAAAAGAAAGAAGATATAAAAAACGTAATGATTCTTGGTGGTAGTAAGGTTGGTTTTAAGACGGCTAGAGACCTTTGTGCCAACAAGTTTAATGTAAAACTTATAGAAAAAAATAAGGAAAAAGCATTTGATCTTGCGGATGATTTGCCAAACGCATTGGTTATTAATGGCGATGGAAGAAACGTGGAGCTGTTGGAGGAAGAGAGTTTAGAGTCTATGGATGCCTTTATTGCCGTTACCGGAAACTCCGAAACCAATATCATGTCTTGTTTGGTTGCAAAATCAAAATATATCAAAAAGACCATTGCCTTGGTAGAGAACATGGACTATTTTCAGTTATCACATTCTATTGGTATCGATACGTTGATAAACAAAAAGCTTTTGGCCGCCAATAATATTTTTCGCCACATTCGACGTGGAGAGGTAGTAGCCCTTATGAGACTGAACAACTTAAATGCTGAAATTTTAGAGTTTATCGTAAAAAAAGATTCTCGGGTCACAGGAACTACTATTAGGGAATTGAATTTTCCAAAGGCTGCCACAATTGGTGGTGTTGTTAGGGACGGAGAGGGTATAATTGCTCTGGGTGGATTTAAAATTGAGGCCGGTGATAGGGTGGTGGTCTGCTGTCTTCCTGAAGAAATTTCAAAAATAGAACGAATGTTCCTTTAAAATGCGCCTGAATTCTAGAATTATATTTCATCTCATGGGTCTTTTATTGCTTTGCAATGGAGGCTTTATGCTTTTGGCGGCAGTGGTTAGTGGTATTTATAAGGATGGTGCTACTTTAAGTATAACACTTGCTTCGATTTCAACAATGTTCGCCGGTGTTTTTGCAATGTACTATACACGTGGACACCGAAAAGAGGTAAAGCAGAAAGAGGGTTATATCATTGTTACGTTCGGTTGGATCGTCATGTCCATTTCAGGGATGTTACCCTATATTTTTTCAGGTGCTATCCCTGATATTACCAATGCTTTTTTTGAAACTATATCCGGTTATACCACGACTGGTGCTTCTATTATGGACGATATAGAGTCCATGCCAGAGGGAATATTGTTTTGGCGTAGTCTCACACATTGGATAGGCGGTATGGGGATTATAGTTTTAGCAATTGCCATATTGCCGTTATTAGGGATTGGCGGTATGCAGTTATTCGCAGCAGAAGCCCCAGGACCAAGCGCAGATAAGCTGCATCCACGAATTACGGATACGGCCAAAAGACTTTGGTTGATTTATGTGGGCTATACCGTTGCAGAGACTATACTTTTAAAATTGGCCGGAATGTCTTTTTTCGATGCCATTAACCATGCCTTGGCAACGCTGTCCACTGGAGGTTTTTCCACTAAGAATGCTAGTTTGGCCCACTGGAACGACCAGCCTTTAATACAGTATATCATTATTTTATTTATGTTCTTGGCAGGGACTAATTTTGTGATGAGCTATTTTGCGTTCAAAGGGAAAGTTCAAAAAGTTTTGAAAGATGAAGAGCTTAAGTTTTATTGTCTCTTTATTCTTTTAGCGACGGTTATGGCGGGTTTGGTCATTTATTTTAGAGCTAACATTACCGAACTTACTCCAGGATATCCCATGGTTCTGGGCAAGGCGGAAAGTTCGTTTAGACATGCGCTCTTTCAAGTGATAGCCGTAGTAACAACTACTGGTTTTGTTAGTGCTGATTTTACCGCATGGACGCCTTTTTTGACCATATTCTTTTTTGGACTATTCTTTTTGGGCGGTTCGGCTGGTTCTACTGCAGGAGGTATTAAAGTAATGCGCCATTTATTGATTATAAAAAATGGTCTATTAGAATTCAAACGGACCTTACACACGAATGCCATTATACCGGTACGCTATAATAATAAAACGGTCAAGGAACATATTGTTTATAATATTATTGGCTTTTTTGTGCTCTACATGCTTCTTTTTATCATCGGTGCGCTAGTTTTAGGCTTTTTAGGACTTGATTTTGAATCGGCTATAGGCGGTGCGGCATCTTCCTTGGGTAATGTGGGCCCTGCTCTGGGAAGTCTAAATCCAGTGAGTAATTTCAATGGATTACCGGATTTAGCCAAGTGGTGGTGTGGATTCTTAATGCTAGCGGGTAGGCTAGAATTATTTACCGTATTAATTCTTCTTACTCCTTATTTTTGGAAGCGGACTTAGAGAATTACGTAGTAGAATGTAATTAGGAAATACTTTAAAACATTAAGCCTATATTTATACCTTTTTCAACGGTATTGTTAAAATAACTTTGGGCATAACCTACACGAAGGAACCTGATTTTTTTTACACCCAAATTCCCTAAGGCAATCCCGAACTCAGAATATGGTTTATTGTTTGTTGTGGTTAAAAAATTTCCAGATACAATTAAGTGGGCATTTAATTTTTTAATGAGTGGAATTCTATTTAGTATAAAACCCTTAAAGTTATGTTCTGCGTGCCCTTCTATATATTCTTGGTTGGTACTTAAGGAATAATAGGGTAGTAGTAGAAAGGATTCCATATAGTCCTTTCGTGTAATATAGGATTCATTACCATTAAAATGTTGATAGTCTACAAAAGAAATGTCTCCCTGATTTAGAAATGCACCTGCTCTGAAGTTGTAAGAAAATGTTCCTTTAGTAGCTACATTTATAGATTGATTTAGCCGTAACTTAATCTGGTCGAAGTGATTGGCGACCGAGCTAGAGGCAAATCCTTTTTCATAACCTATGTATAATGTAGGGTATTTTTCACTGGGTACATTAAACTTTTCGTCAGGATAATTAAGATATTGTTGTCCAAAGCGAAATCGAACATCTATTGCAAATTTTACGATAGTGTGGTCGTTTATTGGTGCAGTAGTAAAATCGAACGGTGCCAAGGGATTGTTGGAAGTAAATCTTCTATCATTAATATCAACATAGGTGAAGTCGGTAGTATTGAAGAGGGGTTTTCTATCTTCGTAACCTAAATTGAAATTTGTTCGTATACCGTTTACGATTTCTTTGGAGTATGATAAATTTACAAAGGTTAAGTCGTAGAATTTAGCAAAATTACGTTCAAAAAATAAAGAAGTGATGGTATTTCCTATTGGCGTAATGGGTTCTTCGTTGTTAAATTGCCTTACCTCATTACCCACTTTTAATTGGAGTATAGGCCAAGAGAATTTGTTAAATCGATAATATAAAGTTGCCGTAGGGCGTAGTCTTTTATCAGATAACCCATAGTTAAGCTTTGTATTTAACCGAAAAGCATTGCCTTTTTCTTTATTCAATTTTAGATAATTGAATGCAAGCGAACCATGCCATCCTTGAACTGTATTGAATAAAAGGTTTTCTATCGGAGTATTAATGGTATAATACTTTTCTTTATAAGTATTATCGTACGTGTAGCCGAATAGTAGAGACGAAAGTTTAAATTTATTCTTTTTAGCATCTACAGAATCCAAGTATTTCTGTGTTTTTCTGATAATCTGTATGCTATCTTTTAATTTGTAATCCACAGATTCCTCAGTAGTTAGTGGTACTGGTCTTTTTTCTTTCCAAAATAAACTATCCTTTTTATTCGCATTTTTTTCAAAAGATAAAATTTCAGAAGTGAAATCGCCCTTAGCAAAGTTGGGTTTCAAATCGTAGTCTTTATAAGCTGATGTAAATCTGCCGGCGCCTTCAAACCCTAAGATGCTATATTCAAAATCGAAACGTTGTAGTACTTTTAACCAAATGTTATATTGCTTGGAATAATTAAAACTTTGTTTTATGTTAAAGGTATCCACGGGAACGATTTGAGCCTGTTTACCTGTTAGCTTTAAATCCACTGCATACAATGCCCATTCGTCTTCTACAATATAAATAGTTCCATTGAAGGCTTTGTCTTCCGCCCGCTTTGACTTCACTTCAATTTGATTTATTAATCGATTAGCCTCATCGTAAAAGGTTCCTTTTAATTTATAGTTGTAGTAAGCGAATGCATTCTCCGCAAGCGGAGAAACCAATTGGCTACCTAGCTCGACCCTATTTTCATAAAATGAAAAATCAACATCCAAGGCAGCGTTAAAACTAAAGCCGTTATCTTCACCACTTACTTTAGAGGCTAAGATTTTTTCCTTTAGCTTTCCATTGCTCCGTGCTACTTCGGATATTGTTTCAGATAGATAAAGGATTCCTGTTCGGGTAGAATCTAAACCGCCGCCGAAATCTCCAAATTCCTGACCTAGAAGGCGTTCAGGTGCATTTTTAATTTTTATAAGTCCCTTAGAATAAAAGTTTACCCGGTAGTTTGTTATTCTAGCTCGTAGTTCTTTTCTTCTGGCAATTACCTTTCTCATGATGGTATTTGCGGGATTATTATTTGCCACAATTTGAACTTCATCCAGGTTTAGTCCTTCCTCCGTCATAGTTATGTTCAATTCATAATTTCCTCCTAGGATATCAATAGATTTTTTCACGGTTTTATAGCCTAGATATTTGAAAACAACCACTTGTTTCCCCATGGCAGGTATGATGAGCTCATATTCACCATTTGCGTTAGTGGTCGTTCCGTTTAAGGTTTCCTCAATATAGATATTTACAAACGGCAGCGGTTCGTTGTTTTTATCTACCACCAGACCAAACACTTGTGCATTTGTAAAATAACTACAGCATGTAATGAAGAGAAAAGTTAGAAAGTTGTTTTGTCTAATCATTTTAGCTATCAATTAGGCCATTTGAGATAGAGGTTTTTGTTTTGTATTGATTTCGTTAATTTTCAAAATAGTTTATCGATAACCTTTAGTGTAAATTGTTCTATTGGTTGAGGTTGAGCCACCCATGAGTCCTTCTCTTGTGGTCTCTACAACTAAAGTAGGTTCCCAAGGTGTTTTGGTTGGAGGTTCCAGCCAAAGTGTCTGTGTCATTTTACTTGTTAACCATTTTCCTGATTTCGTATCTTTAAAAGGATAGGTTGAGGTGATTACTAATCTATTTTCTTCCCAGCGGGTAGTTGAAATAATGGGTTTTCCCTCACGACCGGTCAATACGTTGTTTTCAGATTTAGAGTCGTTTAAATCAAATTGATATCGAACCAGTTGCTGAAAATCCCTAGGAATAAATACAACCCGTTCCACATCCAATTCATCAGGCGTATGCTTAATGGAGATTTTATTCCCCCAACCACTTCCTAGTGTGGGTATGGCAGGCTCATCGGTCCGATTTATAACTGACACTCTGTGAAGTACAGTAGTTGACCATGTACCCGAGAAATCTGGGTTTTGCATGGCAACGCTCCTAGGTTTAAGCGTTGTTCTATCACTTCTTGTGTATGTCTGTACTGTGCTTCCAGAACCTTTTGGGGCCGGTAAATAAGGTTCTTTCCTATTTGCGCTGGCAGTTACTCTTGGATATTCAATGAATGTTTTTTCATAGTTATGAACAATACTGTCCATAACACCTATGATACCCGGATAGTAATCCTTAACATCGATTTCCTCTCTTGGGTCTACACGCAGGTCAAAAAGACGCACCAGATTATCTGGTTCCGCGTCCAGAATTTCGGTTTTGTATACATACCACAATTTCCAATTACGCCATTTTACAGCCATTATCTGACCAAATCGTTGTGTAAAAATGGCACTTTCGCGATTGGCGTGTTCTTGCTTGCCCTCTAAAAACGGAAGTTGGTTTACGCCATCGATAAATCGGTCTTTTGGAACTGCCTTGTCCGAGCCTGTAGCGTTGATTATAGTGGTGAATAAATCTACTTCATGTATCATTTCATTGGAAACTTGACCGGGTTTAATTTTATTTGGCCATCTGATAACCGCGGGTGTGCGCACACCACCTTCCATAGCGGAATTATAATATCCTCGAAATGGCCCGGGCGAACCTCTCCATGGTCGCCTCATTTCTGCACCATTGTCCGTACACCAGATAACTAAAGTGTTGTCTTCAATTCCTAGTTCCTTTAACTGGTTCAAGATAAGGCCTACGTTAAAATCAACATCAGCCATAGAATCACCCATATCACCAGCTCCTGTAGTTCCCGCCTTATCGGGATGCGGCAGTGCGGGGAAGTGCAACTGGGTCATGGCGTAATACAGAAAAAATGGTTTTTCTTTTTTGACATTCTCTTTGATAAAGGCCACGCTTTTTTCGGCTGCTTCACGGTCAATTGTTCGCCTGGTATCCGGGTTAAATGGTTTTACTTTTTTAGAATCGCTACCTGCAATGCCTTCCCATATATAGGGCTCCGGTTGTAAACTAGGGTCAAAACCGTCCATAGAAGGATACTGAGAAACTGTGGTCGTTCCTGGTATACCATACCATTTATCAAAACCTTGGTCGGTGGGTTCTCGGTTACCGAGCCAATCTTTGGCACCTAGGTCCCATTTTCCAAAGAGTGCCGTTGCATATCCCTCTGATTTTAAGCGTTCCGGTAGCATTTCCTCCCATAGTGTAGTACCGGAATAATAATCTTCACCCGCACGAACAGCATATCTTCCTGTCATTATTGCAATACGGGATGGGGTGCATGAATATTCCACATTGAAGTTTGTTAAACGAATGCCTTCCTTTCCTATTCGGTCAATATTAGGTGTGGGGACACCTCTAGCGCCTCCAAATGCAGCAACTTCGCCAACACCTAAATTATCTGGAAAGATGAGTACTACATTGGGTTTTGTTTGAGCGAAAGCAATACTACTTATACTATAAAAATGAAGTAGTAGCAGATGGGTGATTCGTTTTTTCATTTGGAAAGGGTTTCGTTATTTGAATATACTATATGATTCCTTGTAATTGTAATTTTTTCCTAAAAAACAGCATCGTTAGTAGGGCAAGAAATATTTTAAATGAAAACACCCTTAAGAAATGTATTTCTTAAGGGTGTTTTTTTAGTAATATAGGTATATGTTAACCTAAAGCGGATTTTATCCTAGCAATAGCGTCCTTTATATGTGCCACAGAAGCCGCGTAGGATATGCGTATGCAATTACCATTGCCAAAGGCATCACCGGTAACCGTTGCTACATTCGCATGCTCCAAAAGGTACATGGCAAAATCGGATGCATTATTTATTTTAGTACCATTTAAAGTCTTTCCGAAATAAGCGGTTACATCTGGGTAAACATAAAAGGCACCTTCAGGTTCATTACATTTAAATCCGTCTATGCTATTCAAAAGACCAAGAATAAGCTTTCTTCTTTCTTTAAACTCGTCTACCATATACGATATACGGTTCGGCGATTCCTCCAATGCCGTAATTACAGCTCTTTGTGCAATGCAGTTGGCGCCACTGGTAACCTGACCTTGTAGTTTATTACAGGCACGCGCTATATAAGCTGGCGCACCGATAAACCCTATACGCCATCCCGTCATCGCAAAAGCCTTTGCCACACCGTTAACGGTTACGGTACGGTCGTACATATCCGTAAACGCTGCCATAGAAGCGTGTGCAGTAACACCGTAATTAATATGCTCGTAAATTTCGTCGCTCACTACAATTATTTGAGGATGTTTTTGAAGTACATCGGCTAGCGCACGTAATTCTTCTTTGCTATAAATGGACCCGCTAGGGTTGCAAGGAGAACTGTACCAAAGCATTTTTGTTTTTGGAGTAATAGCTGCTTCTAACTGGGCCGCGGTCATTTTAAAATCATCTTCCAAAGCGGTCGGTACTTCCACTGGAACACCATCGGCAAGTTTTACAATATCAGAATAGCTAACCCAATAAGGACATGGTAATATGACTTCATCTCCTTTGTTCAATACTACTTGGGCAACGTTATAAAGTGCTTGCTTAGCTCCTGTGGAAACCACAATTTGAGGGGCCTCATAGCTCAAGTCATTATCACGCTTAAACTTGGTAATTATAGCTTGTTTAAGCTCTACATAACCGTCAACGGGAGTGTAGGAGTTATAACCATCATTAACAGCTTGTATCGCAGCTTTTTGGATATAATCCGGGACTTTAAAGTCGGGCTCACCCAAACTTAATCCTATGATGTCTTTGCCTTGAGTTCTAAGTTCACGGGCCTTTGCGGCCATTTCTAAGGTTGCGGAAGGAGTAACACTATTAATCCTGTCCGATAGTTGCTTGCTCATGTCGCTTATAAAATTTCTAGTACTGAAGAGAAGGTTGTTTCCCTAATTCTTTTAAATGTTTAAAGTGCGAAATTATGGCTTTCCTAGTAGTTTTATACTCATTGTACGGCAAATTAAACTCCTTTGCAGTCTGTTTCACAATTTTGGAAATTTTTGTGTAATGTACATGACTAATGTTAGGGAAAATATGGTGCTCTACTTGGTGGTTTAAACCTCCCGTAAACCAGTTTACAATCCTATTTTTTGTACCAAAATTAACCGTGGTAAACAATTGGTGGATAGCCCAGGTATTTTTCATAGTACCACTTTCGTCCGGCAATGGAGTATCCGCGTCATCTACAATATGCGCCAGTTGAAAAACTACACTTAAAATAACTCCGGCCACGTAATGCATGATAAAGAAACCAATTAGAATTTTCCACCAAGCTATGTCTAAAAATAACATCGGTAAAACAATCCAAATAGTAATGTAGAGTGCCTTGGTCACTAATAGGGTGCTCCAGTTCATGGCCGCGCTTGGTAATTTTCCGTAAGATAGCTTACGCTTCATGTAACGGTACATTTGCTGAAAATCCGTTGTAATAGCCCAGTTAAAGGTCAAAAGACCATATAGGAATACAGAGTAAAAATGTTGGAATTTATGATGTTTTTTCCATTCAGCGTGTTTTGAAAAACGCAGGATTCTACCCGCTTCCATGTCTTCGTCGTGCTCATGGATATTTGTATAGGTATGGTGCAATACATTGTGTTGTACCTGCCAATTGTAAACATTTCCTGCAAGTATATAAATACTACTTCCCATAAGCTTGTTCACCCACTTTTTGTTGGAGTAAGAGCCGTGATTTCCATCATGCATCACGTTCATTCCTACTCCGGCCATTCCTATCCCCATCACGATTGTCAATAGTAAGTTGGCCCAAGTAGGAAGTCCTAATGTGAGTATGAGAAAATAAGGTGCTAAAAATAGCGTGAACATTATGATGGTTTTTAAGTGTAACCTCCAGTTCCCGGTTTTCTTTATTTTATTGTTTTTGAAATACTCGTTAACCCTACCATTTAAGGTCTTAAAAAATTGGGCCGAGTCTTTTCTTGAAAAACGAATTGTATGCTGTTCCATGTTAAGAAATCTTTTTGATAAATATAACGCAAATGAAGTCGTTATTGTTTGATAGCTTAGTTAAAAAACGAAATCTTTGCAAAAGTGAATATACTCATAAAATTAATTTACAAAGATAAGGATGACTGCTGAAACCATATTTGAATATTTTCCTAATTTATCCGATATCCAGAAGAAACAGTTTGTGCTTTTGGAAGAGCTTTATAAAGATTGGAACCAAAAAATTAATGTTGTTTCTAGAAAGGATATTGAAGAGCTATACCTGCGTCATGTTTTGCATTCCTTGGGAATAGCCAAGATTCAAGAGTTTAGGGATGGTTCCAAAATTTTGGATGTGGGTACTGGTGGTGGTTTTCCTGGTATTCCCTTGGCGATACTTTATCCAAATGTTCATTTTACGCTTGTAGACTCGATAGGTAAGAAAATTAAAGTGGTGAATGAAGTGGCAGAAGGCCTTGGTCTCTTAAATGTCACTTCAGTGAATTCCAGAGTAGAAGAAATTTCTGGCCAATTTGATTTTATTGTTAGTAGAGCTGTAGCGGCAATGCCAACTTTTGTTCATTGGATAAAGGGTAAAATTAAAAAGGAATCACTTCATCAAAGAAAAAATGGTATTCTTTACCTGAAAGGAGGTGATTTAAGTGAAGAGCTTAAAGCGTATAGAACGGCACAGATTTTTGACTTGACCAACTATTTTGACTATGATTTTTTTGAAACGAAGAAAGTAGTTTATTTGCCTTTGAAATTTAAAGGATAGCGGAAAAAGTTATCATCGTTTCTAAGCGACCAATAGTGCGTAAAAGCATGGGAATATCCATCTTTTAGAATGTAATGTTTTTTTATTGGAGACATGTACCGGCTATAACTGAAATAGCATTAATTGATTTGACATGAAAAATCATCACGCTTAAAAATGGTGGCCCTTTTAGAGAGTTCACCGATAGGTATTCCTCCTCCTAAAAAATCTAAAAACTCCCCCTCACAATTGTATACAGGAACCACGGTGTTACAAATGGGGCAGCAGTTATTTGATATGAATACGGTTTGGTCTTGATATTCGGCAATTTCAATGAAAAAATATTGAGCGATATCGCTTTGGTTATTTTTTATGTCATCACTTTGTGCTCTTAACCAATCTAAATCTTCGATTGGGTTAGAAGTGTCGCACGCAGCAATTATTGGAAGGCCTAAATCATCGGTGCTACATGATAGTAAGCCAAGAAAGCCAACAAGGAAAACAAGTTTTTTCACAATTCTATTTTTTAATAGATGTGCTTCTTATCAAATGGTTGCTAGCTTCTGTGTTTCTTAACTTTAAATTAATGGACTAAAAAAGGTGCCGACAGGCACCTTTAATTTGTTTGAAGAGGGGGTATACTTATTTACTCCAAGGTGGTACCACGCCGTTTGAACGGGCATAGGCAATCAACTGACCTTTATGTTCTCCATTATGTTCCATCATGGCCAATAAACCGCCCATTTTGTTCATTTTGGCGAAACCGAAATCAACTTCTTCATTTAATTGGCCCGTTTCTACCATCGTTATTTTGTCTAGTACAAATTCATTGGATTTTTTTAAGGCAGCTATAATATTGTCTTTACCTGCGATTTTACTTAAACCCATCATATCTACATCTTCAGGAGGTGGAAACCCCATTTTAGATGCCAAATAATAATTAGCTCCAGCAACATGGAGCAGCGCTTCTGCTACAGAGTTTACACCTTCGGCAGGTCTCCAACTGTACTGTTCTTCAGAAAACGCTTCGGCCAATTGAACGACTTGAGCTTGATTGCCCATTAAAACACCTTTAATGGTGTTTTGTGCTAAATTCTCTTGTGCATGTGTCAGCCCCACGACTAAAAAGGCACAGATTGTTATTACTTTTTTCATTTTAATAGGTTATAGTTGTTAAAAAGGCGCTGCTAGATTTTCTAACAGCACTTCTAAATTTAATCAAATTTTAATCTAACGATTGTTTTTGTAAACAATTTAACATCAGTAGCTTATCCTAAGAATGGATATCTATAATTCTCTGGTGTTACAAAGGTTTCTTTTATTAATCTAGGGGAAACCCATCTTAATAGATTTTGCGCAGAGCCTGCCTTGTCATTTGTGCCGGATGCCCTTGCGCCACCGAAAGGTTGTTGTCCAACAACTGCTCCGGTAGGTTTGTCATTAATATAAAAGTTTCCTGCACAATTCTGCAATGCTTGTGTTGCTTCTTCAATGGCATATCTGTCCGTAGATAGCACAGCTCCGGTAAGTGCATATTCAGAGGTGGCATCGACAAGTTCTAATGTTTTGCTCCAATCTTTATCCTCATAAACATATATAGTTACTACAGGGCCAAAAAGTTCGGTTTCCATAGTTGTATATTTTGGATCTGTAGTGACGATTACTGTTGGTTCAATGAAATACCCCTTTGATTTGTCATAATTTCCACCTGCTATGATTTCGGCATTAGTATCGCTCTTTGCTTGGTCAATGTACTTAGCAAGTTTGTCAAAAGATCCTTCGTGTATTACTGCCGTAACAAAATTAGACATGTCCTCAGGAGAACCTGGTTTGTTAAAAGAAGCGATATCTTCTTTTACGGATTCTAGTATTTCTTTAGAAGTAGATTTTGGTAGATAAACCCTAGAAGCCGCACTGCACTTTTGACCTTGGAATTCAAAGGCACCGCGAACAATAGCGGTTGCAACTTGTTTCGGTTTTGCTGAAGGGTGTGCTACGATAAAATCTTTTCCGCCTGTTTCTCCAACAATTTTTGGGTAGGTTTTGTAGGTATGGATATTGTTTCCTATTTGTTTCCAAAGTTCCTTAAAAACAAATGTTGAACCTGTAAAATGTATTCCTGCAAAATCTGGACTAGCAAGAACCGTTTCCGTAATCATAACGGGATCCCCGTAGATTACGTTGATAACACCATCAGGAAGACCTGCTTCCTTAAATATATCTACAATTACTTTGGCAGAAAATACTTGACTGTCACTTGGTTTCCATACCACAACATTACCCATCATTGCTGCACTTGCTGGAAGATTTCCCGCTATGGCCGTAAAGTTAAACGGAGTAACAGCATAGATGAATCCTTCTAATGGTCTATACTCTACCCGGTTCCAAATACCCTCTGCTGAATCTGGTTGCTCCTCATAGATTTGAGACATGAATTCAACATTGAACCTTAAGAAATCTATAAACTCACAGGCTGCATCTATTTCTGCTTGATGGATGGTTTTAGACTGCGCTATCATAGTAGCAGCGTTGATTTTTGCTCTATAAGGGCCTGCAATGAGCTCTGCCGCTTTTAGGAATATAGCGGCACGTTGTTCCCATGTTAGGTTTGCCCAGGCATCCCTAGACGCTAAACAATTGGAAATGGCATTTTCCACATGGCTTTTTTCCGCGGTATGATAGCTCCCAACAATATGCTTATGATCATGGGGAGGAGACATGGGTTTTGTATTACCAGTGCGTACTTTCTCGCCGCCAATGTACATTGGCACATCGATTTGGCTATTGTAATATTCTTTATATTGATTTAATACTTCCTCCCGCTCCGGAGTTCCTGGAGCATAGCTTTTTATTGGCTCGTTAAATGCAGTTGGTACTTGAAAAAAACCTTTACCCATGGTCAAAATTTTATAGATTAAAAAAGTTGAACAAAGGTACTAAAAGGGTTTGCCATTAGAAACTAAATGGCTTACAAAACGAATCAATTTAAGGCAAACGGTGCGCTAAATTTAAATGTTGGGATATACACTCTAAATTTCTCTGAAGAATCAAAATTAACCATATTGTAGTGCCCTTTCATGGCTCCTATCGGAGAGGTTAAAAGGCATCCAGAGTTGTAGGTGTGCGATTCGCCGGGTTGTATCATTGGTTTTTTGCCGATAACACCTTCCCCATCTAAGGTTTCTACATCATTTAAGGAGTCATAAATTCTCCAATGGCGAGATGTTAGTTGCACAGGGTCTTTACTTTGATTTTCAATAGTGATGGTGTACCCAAAAGCATAGTGCATTTTGTAATTTTTAAAGAAAGTGCCTTCAAAATTAGTATTCACCGAAATCTTAATACCTTTTGTAACCTGTGTTATCATAGCTTAATATGTAAAAATACTGGTGGTGAACAATATTGCTACACCTAGAATAGCCAAAATAATGAAAATAGTATTGAGAAAAAGATATTTAACAATAGTTTTAAATCTTCCTTGCCGGTAATAATTTCTCATTGCTTTGTAGAGGTATATTCCGAAAATTAGAAAAAACAATCCTCCGCTGTTGATACCAAAAACATTATCAATCAAATAGCTAATAATGAGCAAGATAAATAACAATGATTGATTGTGGAAGCTAAAGATTAAATGATCGGTATAAGTGTATTTTTTTCTGATATATATCAACCAAATGAAAATAGCGAAGACCGGTAGAAAGAAAAATGTAGTGAACGGTAATTTCGATATTAGGGAACTTAGGTAATCTCCAGGTTGTTTCTGTACCTTGATAATACTCTTTGCGCTGCTGAAAGACATTCTATTGTCTCTAGTATCCGCTACATTATGTTTTTTTACAAGATCTTCAAAAACGTAAATGGTGTCCTGTTCAATTAGAAGTCTAAAGATGTTTTGTTTTGCAAAATGTCTGCCCAGAAAGCTTTTTTCAGCTACTTTTTCAAGTTCTTTTTTAGGATTGGCCAGCATCATGGAATCTTTTTTTCGAGACTCGTCTTTAATCAATGCTCCAATTTTTAAGGCATCTACTTCGTTTAAAAAGTTACGAGCTTCTTTCTGTTCCAACGAATCCAAGTTTTGTACCACATCTTCGGGCTCAAAATTCAAAATTTTACTTGGAGCGGTTTCCGCAAGTTTATCTATCTGTCCAAAATCTCCAGATAGACCCATTAAAAGAAAATACACGATGGATAAGCTTAAAAGAAACCTAAATGGATTGGTGTAAGAAACCCGCTTACCTTCTATATAGTCTCTGGTGATTTTTCCAGGTCTTAATAAAAGAGCTCCTAAGGTCTTAAGTAATTTGGAATCATATGAAAGGACGTTGGAAAAGAATTCATCAAAAAAATCTTTCAACGAAAGCTTTTTGGTGCTATTGGCTTGGGCACAGTTCGGACAATACTTATCGCTCATGTCCAAAGGATGTTTGCAATTTAAGCACTCAACGCCTCGGTATTTCAATTTATAGCGCCCAGAAGTATTAACCTTTGGTTTGGTTTCCATGTATGGTCAAAAAGTAAATTACGTTAATTGGTGATGTTTCTGGAGTTTGCCGAGCCTACGCCAATAATACTGTCGTACATGTCTCCAAAATCTCTGTAATATACCAAAATCAAGTAATTATTTTCAGTAAAATGGAAATTACCTCCAACAGGATTTAAACGTATGGTATTTTCTGAATCCTTTGTAACGTATTTGTAGTTGTAAAAGCCCTGTTTAAATTTTATGATGGCTTCCATCATTCCATTTTCTTCGTTGTAGACCATTTTATTCTCATCGGTAAGCGCGTAATTATTGTATTTTCCGAAGATGTGGACATCATCTAATGCTAATGCCTCGGTATAGGGCAGACTAAAATGAACGTAAGTGTATTCTGCCTCTCTGGAAGCATTCTCGCCTTGCAGTGTCCTAATCGTAAAATCACCATTAATGTCAGGGAAAAATGTGTATGGTTCATCGTTTCTATAGTCGTCAGAAAAGAGGTAGTGATGGTATAATTCACCTAATTCAATTTTTGATATCTGAGAACTTGGAGCCCTTAAGTCGCTGGTGTCAAAGAGTAAATACTCATTACCTCCATTGAATGCGGTCTCTTGGTCATATTTGTATACTAATTCTTGACCAAGTGTAAATTGCGGTTTGATATTGTACAGGGCGTTTGGCCAATAATAGTTCTGTAAAATCGCCACTTTCACTTCTTTTTTGGGGTTTACAAGCCTAAAATTCCCTGCATTGATAACGAACTGTACCACTTGCTTTTCGTTTAAAAAATCAAAATCTCTAGATCGTTTCACCGTGCCGCCAACTTTAACGATATCTTTATAGACCACGAATCTTCTCGAAAATTGAAGCTCATAACTACTATTGTAAATTTCCAACACGTAGTTACCGCTAACCTTTAATTTCACATTCTCATTTGGAATGGTTAATTGATAATTGGAATAGGTCTCTAAGGTGGTATAGCTATTTTCGTAATTAATGATACGCTGATTGTCCACACCGCTTAAATATTGCGATTTTAGCAAGTCTGATGGTGTCCAGTCATAGTCGCAGTGTACTATTTTATAGTAGTAATCCTGCTCGTTGGCCAAGAGATCGTCAAACTCCAAATACATTGGTTCACCTATTTGTATGATGGGGAATTGGTCCTCTGTAGGACCTTTGAATACGATTGATTTAATGTTCTCCGGTTCAGTTACTTCTTCTTGCACTTGGGCCACTATATTTTGCAGAAAAAAAAGTAAAAGGATTTGTTTAAGGAAAAAGCGCATTATTTAGCCAATTTTTAGGTAAAGGTAAACAAAAAGGATGCCGAACAAATTAACATCGATATAATGCCGAAATTATAAGGTAATTATTATGTATTTTTTTCATTTAGTAGTAAATTCGCAACTAATTTTGTTAACCTAAGGTCTACAATATATGTCTAAAGACATCCGAATTAAAAAAGGTCTCAACCTCAATTTAGTAGGTGCCGCAGAGCTTACAACATCGAAAGCTGTATCAAGCAATGTGTACACTTTAAATTTAGAGGATTTTCACGGCGTAACCCCAAAAATGCTTGTTAAACAAGGAGCGGAAATAAAAGCTGGTGAGCCTATATTTTACAACAAAAACGTGGAGGATATGCTTTTTGTATCTCCAGTAAGCGGCGAGTTGGTTGAAATAGAAAGAGGTGCGAGAAGAAAAATTCTTAGCGTCAAAATTTTGGCTGATAAGACTCAGGAGACGCTAAGTCACAAAACCATTTCTTTAGAGAATGCTACAAAGCAAGATGTAAAGGCATTTTTGTTAAAGGGAGGATGTTGGCCATTTATAAAACAGCGGCCCTACGATGTTATCGCTAATCCCGATGCTACTCCTAAATCCATATTCGTCTCGGGGTATAATTCAGGGCCATTGACAGCAGATTTGGACTACGTTTTAAAAGGTAAAGAGGCAGAGCTACAAGCAGCCTTAAGCGCTTTGGCAAAACTCACGCCGGGTAAAATTCACGTTTCAGTTGGGAAAAATGGAAATTCTCCTCTTGCCACTATGAACGGTGTTGAACTGCACAAAGTTTCTGGTCCACACCCAACAGGTTTGGTAGGAACTCAGATTAATAAACTGGATCCCATTAACAAAGGGGAGCTGGTATGGACGGTTTCTCCCCAGGATTTAATCGTTATCGGTGAATTTCTTCTTACCGGTAAATTTAATGCGGAGCGTACCGTAGCTTTAGCAGGTTCTTCTGTGAAAGCTCCTAAATACTACACCACTAAAATAGGAGCGGAGATATCTACCTTTTTATATGCTAGCGGTGTTAACGAAGAAAATTTCAGGGTAATCAACGGGGATGTGCTTACGGGTTCTAAAAGTAGTCCTGACGGAAGTTTAGGTTTTTATAACAATACGGTAACGGCAATTCCTGAAGGTGATGATTATGATTTCTTCGGATGGAATAAACCCATTTTCAACAAAGTTTCCAATACGAGAGCATTGACATTCTCTTGGTTACAGCCTAAAAAGAAATATGATTTAAATACGAATACGAATGGCGAGCATAGGGCCTTCGTGGTTACGGGTCATTACGAGGAGGTTTTTCCATTGGATATTTATCCGATGCAGCTATTAAAGGCCTGTATGGTCAAGGATTTGGATGAGATGGAGCAATTGGGACTTTACGAGGTTGCACCAGAAGATTTTTCTTTAACCGAATTTATATGTATATCGAAACAACCGCATCAGAAAATAATTCGTGAAGGATTGGATTTGTTACAAAAAGAAATAGGATAAAAGATGAGCATAAAAAGTAAAATGCATGAGTTGAAATTAAAGTATCAGGGCAAGAAGATGGCTCCAGCCTTCAATGCCTTTCATACTTTTTTGTTTACTCCAGACGAAACCACCCATGCAGGTGGAACGCACGTAAAAGCAGCAGATGATTTAAAGCGAACCATGAATACGGTAATTACGGCTTTAATCCCGATTTTATTGTTTTCCATGTTCAATGCCGGATATCAACATTATTCGGCAATAAATGGTTTTCCATCTAACTTTTCGGTTATGGAACACTTTATTACTTGGGATAATTTCTGGATAGGAATCATAAAAGTACTTCCATTAGTAGTAATTTCTTATGGAATTGGACTTATAGTTGAATTTATCTTTGCGGTAATTAAAGGCCACGAAGTAGAGGAAGGCTACTTGGTTACGGGAATGCTTGTTCCATTGATTGTTCCTGTAGATACGCCATTATGGATGTTAGCGGTAGCCGTTGTCTTTGGTGTTGTTATCGGAAAAGAGGTTTTCGGAGGTACTGGGATGAATATTTTAAATCCCGCCTTGACCATAAGAGCATTCTTGTTTTTCGCCTATCCTACATGGATGAGTGGTGATAAGGTATGGGTACATGAGGCACGCGAGCGTTCAGAGCAAATTTTAGCAGGCGCAACAAATGTTGATGCCATCTCGGGTGAAACAATTCTAGGTTACTTAGCGCAGAATAATGGAGCTGCGATGGAAGCAAAATACAGCATTTCAGATATGTTTTTTGGTTTTATACCAGGTTCCGTGGGGGAAACATCCGCTTTTCTATGTCTTTTAGGAGGTCTGTTTTTGATATTCAGTAAAATCGCTAGTTGGCGTATTATGGTCAGTGCCGTAATCGGTTCGCTGGTAATGGGTCTTATTTTTAACCAAGTTGTAGATTTCGGTTGGGTAGGAGAGACAAGTAAGTTCTACGGACTAATGAGCTTTGACTTTTGGAAACATTTAATTGTTGGTGGTCTGGCCTTTGGAATTGTTTATATGGCTACTGATCCTGTTACGGGGTCGCAGACCAATAAAGGAAAATGGATTTATGGTTTCTTAATAGGATTCATCTCCGTGATGATCCGCGTATTTAACCCAGCTTATCCCGAAGGAGTTTTTCTTGCAATTTTATTGATGAACGTATTTGCTCCTACAATAGACCATTATGTTATTCAAGGAAACGTAAAAAGAAGAATGAAAAGGCTCAAGAACGCTGTTATCCTTCCATTGGATTCAGATGCTGAAGCAAAAGAACTTAAAGCAGAAACAGTTTAATTATGGCACTAGATACGAATAAGAATAGTTATACCGTAATTTTTGCAGCCATCATGGTTGTAGTAGTAGGTTCTATACTTGCATTCCTAGCATCAGGTTTAAGACCTAATATTCAAGAGAACGAACGTTTTGCAAAACAGCAGAATATTCTTTATGCCATGGGTATAAACGAGAACGGTGACGATGCTGGTAGTGTAAATTTTATTCCTACGGACAAAGTAGAGGGAGAATTTAAAAGCTACATTAAAGAGCAATTGGTTATTGAAGGTGATAAGATTACTAAAAATAATGATGCTTTCCTTATCGATTTGAAAAAGCAATTGGCTGCGAAGAAAAAAGGACAGCCATATAAATTACCACTTTTCATTGGAGAAAAAGATAAAAAGAATTTCTATATCATACCAATGTATGGAAAGGGTCTTTGGGACGCTATTTGGGGTTATATTGCTGTTGATGATACAATGACTGTTCAAGGTGTTTATTTTGACCATAAGGGGGAAACTGCAGGATTGGGTGCTAATATCAAAATGCGTTATTTCATGGACGATTTTACCGGTGAAAGTATATTGGATGGCACAAAATATGAAGGTATTGCTGTAGCAAAAGGAAATAATGATCCTTTGAACAAGACCAAAGATGATAATGAGGTTGATGCACTTGCTGGAGCTACAATTACTGGAAATGGTGTTGCAGCAATGATAAAGGAAAGTATTGATTTATATAAAGATTATTTAGAAACGATAAGAGTTAATTAATATGGCATTACTAACAAAAAAGGATACTGGTTTAATTCTAGACCCCTTAGCAGATAATAACCCAATTACCATTCAGGTATTAGGTATTTGTTCCGCACTGGCAATTACGGCTGAGTTGGAGGCTTCTATAGTGATGTCTATTTCGGTAATTTTCGTTATGGGAATAGGAAATGTAGTGATATCCTTAATGAGAGATATTATACCTTCAAAAATTAGAATTATCGTTCAGTTGATAGTTGTGGCTACACTAGTAATTATAGTAGATCAGGTTTTAAAAGCATTTGCCTATGAACTGAGCAAAACGCTAGGGGCTTTTATTGGATTAATTATTACGAATTGTATTATCATGGGACGTTTTGAAGCTTTTGCTTTAGCCAATGGACCTTGGAGATCCTTTCTGGACGGTATAGGTAATGCACTGGGTTATGGTGTCATATTGATAATTGTTGGCTTCTTTAGAGAGCTTTTAGGTTCAGGGACACTATTAGGTTATCCTGTTTTAGGAGACCCGATTACAAAAACGGGATTATACGCTACTGGTTATGAGAATAACGGGTTTATGATTATTCCACCGGCTGCTTTGATAGTGGTAGGTATTATTATTTGGGTGCAACGTTCTAGAAACCCAGCTTTAGTAGAAGAAAACTAATTAGATATTTAAAAAAACATTATGTTAGAACATATAGAATTATTTTTTAAATCCATTTTCATTGACAACATGGTTTTTGCTGTGTTTTTGGGAATGTGTTCCTACTTGGCCGTATCCAAGAAAGTGGCGACTGCAGTAGGATTAGGAGCTGCGGTTATATTTGTCTTGGCAGTAACGGTTCCATTGAACTGGTTATTGGATAAATATCTTTTACAAGATGGCGCCTTGGTATGGTTAGGAGAAGAATATGCAGATTATAACCTCAGCTTTTTATCTTTTATCTTGTTTATTGCAACGATTGCGACCATGGTACAATTGGTTGAAATAGTTGTAGAGAAGTTTTCCCCCTCACTTTATAATTCTTTAGGTATATTTTTGCCACTTATTGCAGTAAACTGTGCAATTTTGGGAGGTTCTCTTTTTATGCAGGCAAGGGAAATAGAAACCTTAGGATTAGCTTTTAATTACGGTGTAAGTTCCGGTATCGGATGGTTTTTAGCCATATTGGCGATTGCTGCAATTCGAGAAAAGATTAGATATTCAAATGTGCCTGCACCTTTAAGAGGTTTGGGAATCACTTTCATTATTACTGGATTGATGGGTATAGGTTTTCAAAGTTTTGGAGGAATGCTTACGGGAGGAGGCGAAGAGGCACCTGTAGAAGCCGAAAATTCAACAGTAGAGGTAAAGGAAGCGCTTCCTGCAGAGGATACCAATAAAGTAAATAAGGAAATCGACGAAAAAGAAATTTCATATAACGACGTAAAAAAATAAGAATGATTTTAGCTACAAGTACAGGAGGTACAATATTAATTACAGTAGTTGCTTTCTTAATACTATTAATGGTATTAGTGGCCTTGCTATTGTTTACCAAAGAAAAATTGTCCCCATCGGGACCAGTAACCATTACCATAAATGGAGAAAAGAAGGTTGAGGTTGCATCTGGTAGTTCTCTGTTGACCACTTTAGGTAACCAAAAAGTTTTTCTTCCATCTGCCTGTGGCGGTGGTGGTACATGTATACAATGCGAATGTCACGTACTAGCAGGTGGTGGAGAGGCATTGCCTACGGAGACCCCTCATTTCTCCAAAAGAGAATTAAACCATGGGGCACGTTTAGCATGTCAGGTAAAAGTGAAGCAGGACATGGAAATTACCATTCCTGAAGAGGTTTTCGGTATTAAAAAGTGGCCTGCTAAAGTAGTGCGTAATTATAACGTCGCATCTTTTATTAAGGAATTTGTTGTTGAAATTCCTGAAGACATGGGCTATAAAGCTGGAGGTTATATTCAGATTGAGATTCCAGAATGTGAAGTTAAATTCGCAGATATGGATATTACTGCCCACCCAGAGGAGCACGATACACCAGATAAATTTCAGGCAGAATGGGATAAGTTTAATCTATGGCCTTTGGTTATGAAGAATCCTGAAACAGTTGAAAGAGCTTATTCAATGGCCTCTTTCCCTGCAGAAGGAAGAGAAATTATGTTGAACGTTCGTATTGCTACTCCGCCTTGGGACCGCTCTAAGAATGGATGGATGGATGTAAATCCTGGTGTTGCCTCATCTTATATCTTTGGATTAAAACCAGGAGATGATGTAACGATATCCGGACCTTACGGAGAATTCTTTATCAATGAATCCGATTCAGAAATGTTATATGTAGGTGGTGGTGCAGGAATGGCTCCTATGCGCTCTCACCTGTATCACTTGTTCAAGACATTAAAAACAGATAGGAAGGTTTCCTATTGGTATGGAGGTCGTTCTAAACGCGAGTTGTTTTATCTAGACCATTTCTATCGTTTAGAGAAAGAGTTTCCTAATTTCAAGTTTTACTTAGCATTATCAGAGCCTATGGAAGAAGATAATTGGAAAGTAAAAGAGAATATAGACGCACCGGGCGATGGTTTCGTAGGATTTATACATAACTGTGTAATTGATAATTATCTGAACCATCATGAATCTCCAGAGGATATAGAGTTATACTTCTGCGGGCCACCGTTAATGAACAAAGCCGTTCAGAAAATGGGCGAGGATTTTGGAATTCCGGACGAGCATATTCGTTTTGATGATTTCGGAGGATAGTCTCAGTAGGAACATAAACATAGAAAAAACCGATATTTTATATCGGTTTTTTTGATTAGCACGTAGCAGATGCAACCATTAAACGAACAAGAATTACATAATTTAGCAATGAATATTGTTGGTAAGGAGCTAGAGGCAGGTGGTTTTGAATTCTTGGCAGTCAATAGTGAATTAAAGAAAAACCCTCAATTTGTCTGCACAAAGGAAAAGCAATTACATTTTATAGTTGTTAAAAGTATTGAATATCCTGGTGACCCAAAAGATTTGGAGTTTTATAGAAGTGATCTGAACAAGATGCGAGATCATGCCTTGAAGTTTGAAGCGAAGACTTATTATGCCGCTGTTGGTTTGGTTAATGCTAACGACTATAATCTTCCGGTTTATTTGAATGAGGAATATATTGTGGACTATGATGGTTTAATAGAAATAGAGGAATGAGAAGTTGTATTACAGTGGTTTTAATTGTTCTATTTTTTTCCTGTACCAATAAAGAAATAGTTAAAAATCAGGTGATAGGTGAGGCCTTAGGAACCTCTTATAATATTATTTATTTAGCGGATAGACAAATTGATTATAAGAGTGAAATAGACTCTGTTTTCAGCGTGGTCAACCAATCTTTATCCACTTATATTCCGACTTCTGATATCTCTAGAATCAATAGTGGAGACACAACTATTCAGATAGACCATATGTTCAAGGAGGTTTTTGTCCTTTCAAAAGAAATATACGAAGCAACGAATGGTTATTTTGACCCTACTGTTGGTAACTTGGTAAATGCATGGGGTTTTGGCCCAGAGGAACAAATGGTAATGGATAGTGTTAAGGTAGATAGTTTATTGAACTATGTAGGTTTTGACAAGGTGCAGATTTCAAGTGAAAATATTATCGTAAAGGAAGATGCAAATATTTATTTTGATTTTAATGCAATAGCCAAAGGGTATGCTATTGACAGGGTTGCAGCCATGCTTAATGATAAGGGTCTACAGAATTTTCTGGTAGAAGTTGGGGGCGAGATTGTGGCTAAGGGTACTAATGTAGTTAAGAATAAACCATGGGTGGTGGGTATAGATGACCCGGAAGCTGTTGGCGGAAGAGAACTGAAGCTGCTGATTAATTTAGAAAATAAAGCTTTAGCTTCTTCTGGAAATTATAGGAAGTATAGGATAGATAGCATAACGGGAAAAAGGTATGTGCATACTATAGATCCAATTACGGGCTATACAAAAGATTCTAATACTCTTGGGGTAACTATAATTGCAGAAAATTGTGCGCTTGCAGACGCTTATGCGACAGCCTTTATGGCTATGGACCTAGATGAAGCTTTTAAGCTAATTTCTTCCAACGAAAAGTTGGAAGCTTACATTGTTTATTTTGACAATAAAGGTGAAACTAAGGAGTTTTTAACAGCTGGATTCAAACGAATCGTAGCGGAGTAAACGTTTTTATTTTCTAACCACAGGTATAATCTCTTCTTGAGCAAGACGGTATTTATCAATTTCTTTTCCTGTTAGGTTTTTCGAGTAATTAACTTCTTCAACGTTAAATCCTACGGTCCTCAACTTGTCAAAGTAATCCAAGCCGTAAATGCGTACATGATCGTATTGCCCAAAGATTTTCGCACGCTCTTTTTTATCGGTTATGGAATCATCTTCAAAAGTCTTATCTCTTTTTAAGTCTTGTGGGATTTGTAAAATTCCCCATCCGCCAGGTCTTAAAATCCTAAATAGCTCGTGCATGGCCTTCATGTCATCTGGAATATGTTCTAATACATGATTGCATAGAATTACATCAAAAGAGTTGTTGTCAAAAGGTAAATCGCAGATATCGGCTTTTACATCGGCTAGTGGAGAATTTAAATCTGTAGTAGTATATTCAATATTGGTAAGTTTTTTAAATCTGGTATAAAAAGACTGTTCTGGTGCAAAATGAAGGACCTTTAGCTTATCCTTGAAAAAGTTCGTTTCGTTCTTCAAATAGAGCCATAAAAGGCGATGTCGCTCCAACGATAGGGTGGAGGGAGAGAGTACATTCTCTCTAGGATTTTCATAGCCATAGGGTAAAAAACTCCTAAATTTTTTCCCGTCTATAGGATCTTCATAGGTACTACCGCTATAATATATAGCGAATAGGGGTCTAATAAGATAACTTAGCTTTATTAGGAGCGGCCTAGGAACTGCATTTAAAAAATATTTGAAGATTTTCTTCATGCATTAATTGCTATGATTGGAGGGGGGTCTGTCTAAATTCATCCTCTTCGTTGCTCTCAATCCCTAATGCGTCATAAATATATTTAAACGTGGAGAGCAATTCTGGTCTCCCGTTTACGATAGCTACATTATGCTCAAAATGGGCACTGGGTTTTCCGTCGGCGGTGAGAATTGTCCAGCCATCTTTAAGCTGTTTTATATTTTTAGTGCCCATATTTGTCATTGGCTCTATTGCGACGGTCATCCCTTCTACAAATTTCTTGCCACGTCCTCGTCTTCCGTAATTTGGCATTTCCGGATCTTCATGCATTTTTCTTCCTAACCCGTGCCCAACTAATTCTCGTACAACACCATAGCCATGGTCTTCCGTGAATTTTTGTATGGCATAACCTACATCTCCAACTCTATTACCAATTTTGAATTCTCTAATACCAACATAAAGGGATTGTTTGGTAATATCCAATAGTTTTTTTGTTTCCTTTGCTATTTCACCTACTTCAAAGGTATAGGCATGATCTCCATAAAAGTCGTTCTTCAACACACCACAATCTATTGAAATAATATCGCCTTCAACTAAGGGTGTTTGGTTTGGAATACCATGAACAACTTGAGCGTTTGGGCTCATACATAAAGAATTGGGAAAATCATATAAACCAAGAAAGCCAGGAACCCCACCATGGTCTCTAATAAATGTTTCGGCTAATGCATCTAACTGTAATGTACTTACGCCAGGTTTCACCTCTGTAGCCAACATACCTAAAGTCTTAGATACAATGAGGGCGCTTTCGCGCATTAATTCTATTTCTTCGGCAGTTTTTATCTTAATCATAGTTTACAAAGGTAAAGCAATACTTTTTTTGATTCTAATAGCCGCAAAATTACTAGTTTATATAAGCGATGTACATGTCATTTGTTCAGGTTGTGGTACTCCTATCATTTTTAAAATAGTGGGGGCTACGTCACCAAGTACACCGTCCTTAATTTCTTTTAAATCCTTATCTATTAAAATTACTGGAACGGGGTTGGTAGTGTGTGCAGTATGTGGCGAACCATCAGGATTTACCATGGTTTCACAGTTTCCATGATCCGCAATAAGTATGGTCGAATAGCCATTATCCAAACCAGTTTCTATTACCTTTTTAGCGCAGACATCTACAGCCTCACAAGCTTTGATAGCTGCATCCATAATACCGGTATGACCTACCATATCTCCATTGGCAAAATTAAGGCAAACAAAATCCACTTCTTGTTTCTCTAAATCAGCTACAAGTGCTTCGGTTAGTTCATAAGCACTCATTTCTGGTTTTAAATCATAAGTTGCCACTTTTGGAGAATTACGAAGAATTCTACTTTCACCTTCAAAAGGTTCCTCTTGTCCGCCAGAGAAAAAGAAAGTCACGTGTGGGTATTTCTCGGTTTCGGCTATTCGTATTTGTTTTTTACCAGCCTTTGCTAAAATTTCACCAATGGTTTCGGTGATATTATCCTTATTGAAAATGACATGAATCGCATTGAAGCTATCATCATAATTGGTCATGGTAACGTAGTACAACTTAAGTTTTTTGGTGTTGTATTCAGGAAAATCATTTTGAGATAGCATATTAGTCAATTCCCTGCCTCTATCTGTCCTAAAGTTGAAAAAGATAACTACATCATCTTCTGAAACCGTACCATTTTTATCCGCAACTAAGGGTTTTATAAATTCATCGGTTATGTCATTAGCGTAATTTACTTCCAGGCTTTCAATAATATTATCCGTAGTTTCTCCAATTCCGTTAGTTATAACGTCATAGGCAAGTTTAACCCGCTCCCACCTATTATCTCTGTCCATGGCATAGTAACGACCGGTTACTGTAGCTATTTTCCCTGTAGTTTTACTCATGTGCTCCTGTAAATCCTTAACGTAAGAGGTGCCAGCTTTGGGGTCAACGTCTCTACCGTCAGTAAAGGCGTGAACATAAACATCTTTAAGACCTTTATCATTAGCAGCGGTTAATAAACCTTTAAGGTGGGTGATGTGGGAATGCACTCCGCCATCACTTAATAAGCCTAGAAAATGAACTTTTTTGCCCTTAGTTTTAGCATAATCAAAGGCATTTACCAATACTTGCTCATCTTTCAAGGTGTTATTTTGGACCGCTAGGTTTATGCGTGTCAGTTCTTGATATACAATTCTGCCAGCACCAAGATTCATATGACCAACTTCACTATTGCCCATTTGTCCTTCAGGTAGGCCAACATTTAAGCCGTCTGTCCGCAATGCTGCGTTGGGATAAGTGGTATAAAGTGAATCTATGTAAGGCGTATTGGCATTATCAATAGCTGAAACTTTAGGGTCTGGAGAGGTTCCCCAACCGTCTAAAATCATTAAAATAACTTTTTTATTCATTTGTCTACTACAATATTGAATTCCAAAAATAGTACCATTTGGCTAGTTAAGCTATATTATCTTTAACCTTTTTAGCAAATTACTAAGGCCTAGGTTGTTAATTCTTTTAACCCTTGATAAGGACATTTGTTAAACTTTAGTTATTTAACTGTTAATGGTGAAACAAAACATCATAAGAGTCGTCTATATTTATATAAGTTAAATCTATTCATCAATCTTGCCGAATTTTCGGTATTTAATTCATTCATCATGAAAAAAACAATCCTAACAATGTCCCTGACAGCAATGTTCTTGGGAACCGGTCTATTGGCCAACGAAACAAATTCTAATGTTCAATTAGTTTCAACAACCTACGTTAAAGGAGTTGAAATCAATTCTTTTTGCAAAGCAGTTATGCAAGGAGATATTGATATGGTAAAGCGCATGCTAGAACTTGGGGAAGACGTTAATCAAAAATCTTTGGGGATGACTCCTGTAATGTTCGCTGCACGTTATAATAAGGCAGAAGTATTACAATTGCTCATTGACAAAGGGGCCAATTTAAAAATTAAGAGCAATCAGGGTTTTTCTGTAAAAAAATATGCAGAACTATCCAACGCTGTTGATGCGCTAGCCGTATTGGAAACCGCTTTTGGGTCCTGAAAAGACAATCAGCCAAATCAATCAAAAAACGAAAAGCCCCGTTACAATGAGTAACGGGGCTTTTTAATTAAAATAATAACTCTTATAGTGTTCAGGTAAAAGAGTATTAGCGTTAAAATTCAAATCCATTGAGTGCTCTGTCCATAAAAGCATAGACGGCCATAAACAACATTAACGCACAAAAAACTGAATATACTTTTAGTAGTACAACCAAAAACTCTGGCTTACAGTTTTCAAATGCGCCATTATAAAGACTTTTAAAGTGTGATAGTGTTCCCATTATAGTTCTGTTTACGTACCAAAACTAATTCAGTACAAGTGTTCTAATCCAAAGCTATAAGGGTTAATCGCAAACGGTAATATGATTCGGGAAATTCAAATATAGTTAAAATCGACCTCCTCGTGTTGTGTTTTAACGTTGATTAGCACAAATTAACGTTTAACGCTCGCCTTGGTATTTCTCAATAGCCTCTTTTATCTTTTGTATTCTATTTTCTGGGTCAGGATGTGTGCTTTGGAATTCTGGCACTCTGTTAGGACCGCCTGCTGCTTTTAAAATCTCCATAACCCTTATCATCTCATACGGATCATAACCGGATTGTATCATGAAAAGCACACCAAGCTCATCACTTTCCAGCTCATCGCCTCTTCCATTGGTCAATAAAGTGTTCTGGCCAATGTTCCCGACAAGACCTCCCATATCGGCACCTACGGTTGCCCCCATGGTCACAGTTTGCCAAAAGCTGCTCTCCGCAATACGTTCTGCCGAATGCCGTCCAATAACGTGGCCTATTTCGTGTCCCAAGACTCCCGCTAGTTGGGCTTCGGTCAATTGAGAGAATAGGGCATAGGTTATAAAACACTGTCCGCCAGGTAAGGCAAAGGCATTAATGGTTTGATCATCTGCAAGCAGGTGAAAATCATATTGATAGGGCGTTTCCCTTGCAATACTATTGTTTACAAGTTTTGCCCCTACATTATCCACAAAGGCTTGTAGCCGTTCATCAGGATAAAGTCCACCATGTTGTTGGGCCATTTCTGGAGCACTTTGGAGTCCAATGGCAATTTCTTGTTCCGCAGACATATTTATAGTCTGAGTCCTGCCAGTGTACGGGTTTTCCTCTTTATTATTGCATTTTTGAATAAATGCAAAAGCGACAATTGCTAATCCTATGAATATGCGGATTTTCCAACTTCCTCTTCTCATGATGTATACTTAGTGTTCTTGATGTAAACCCCAATATACAAAAGAGTTATAGAAGCGCTCTATTAATATCTAAAATATTGTTTTGTATGTAATTTTTCAAAAAGCCTATTGTAAAGTGTTCGGCTCCAAGGAATTCTTCTTTTTGTAGTAATTGAACTATATTTTTGCCTCTGAAAGATTCTAGCATAGGTTTGGATATAGGTGCATAGCTGTAGTGCCATGGCTCATATTTAAAGCCTCTTCGTTTTGGACTATCCGTATAAACAAGATAGTAGCCATAATCGTTTGCATTTTCATCCATCCATTTTTTGAAATCTTCAAAAGGTCCTCCTGTTTCAAATTTCTCGGGTACCAGCACGTCTCCCTTTGTTTTTCTGTAACCATCTATAATATCAATGTCCGTGCCCCAATGATGGCGACTTGTACCAGGAATGGTAGAATACTCAATTATTTTGTCGATGGCAGCAAGCGGCTCCATGCCTTTTTCCTCCGTATAATTAAGGTACTTTCGTTCAAAAATTGCTTCTTGTCTATAGAAATTACGATAGCTAGAAACTATCTTTAAATCTATACCATCCATGTAGGCTGCTTTTTTCATCTTTACGAAAGCATCATGAGCCTCTTCTCTTAGATTGATTCCTTCTCCGAATAAGTCAATATCTACTTTTCCCATGAGTTCAAGTATGGAGTAAGTGCTTTCTTGTGATAGGACTAAATTTGGCATAATTGATAACGCAATGCCTGCTGTTCCACTTTTTTTGATGAATGACCTTCTTTGCATAGTATTATTTTTTAAAATCTGTCCGTGTAAAGGTTACAACTAATCTAAAATTAAACAATTAATATCGGCCGTATCAACCAATGCTATTTATTACAGCAATTTAGTTTTGCGTATAACTCGTTAAATATAGATATCCCTGATGTTTTTTCTTGATATCGTTTAATGTTACGATATAAAAATAAATTCCTGAAGCTAATCCTTTATTTCTTGATAATACGCTTGTTACATTAGCAATACCATCAAAAGAATTGTCATATCCTTGTTTGGAATAAACCAGTATTCCATATCTATTAAAAATTTGAAGCGTATTGTTCGGTGAGTTTTCAATGCCTTCAATGACTAGAAAATCATTAATTCCATCCCCGTTCGGAGTCATGTAATAATTGTCTAGTTCTATATTTTCCAGAGTCTCAAGTAAATCGTTGTTTCCGCCTATTGTCAATACGGCATATTCATTTGGAATAAATTCTTCCGAAGTAACGGTTCCATTATCCAAGTTACCTTCTACATTGGTATTTCCTAAATTCACCCATCTTCTTTCTGCAAAACTCCATCCGACTACTTTGAGGTCGGAAGTGAATTCAGCAAGTAAACTTACAAAGCTTTCATCATCCCATGATAAGGTAATTCTGGATGGAATCTCACCGTCCAGATGCCAAAATTCGTAATTGCTTACAGATAAAAATTCGTCTTCTACAGCATTGGTGTCAAACGACGTTCCAAAATAAACCGGACTGTTAGGGTCTTCGTAAAAATAGGCACTCTTGGCGTAGTCATTGATTGCATTAGATTCAAGGACTAATGGTCTAAGCCTATCGTCCATTCCTAATGGAAAAGTAAATGACTGCTTACCCTGAATGGAAGCATAGCCATCTATTTTGGTATTGTCCGATTCACCGATATAAAAGGAGTTAGACAAAAAACTTAGGTTAGTTTCGGATGCTGTTCTTGGAGTAAAAATTGTACCGGCAATAAAATTTAAATTATTCAGAACACCCATGGTATTTTCCAAATAAAAGCCATTATCCACTGCAATTTCAGCATCATAGAATACTGGATTAGAAGTTCCGGATAGTGTGATGGTATTGTCCGTATTATAGAAACCGACGAGACCTAGATTTTGATTAAAAGCGCCATCATTAATTACATTCATGTGGAAACCGACCAAACCAGTATCATGTATTTGGATATTACCATAGTTATGAACGGCATTTTGACCATACACTATTACGGTAAATAAGAATGAAAAAATATGGATTCTAATTTTCGTATTCATCTATAAGTCTAAAATCGTAAACATAAATTCTGAATCAAACCGTGATCTATCGGTACCGCCATTATCATTATCACCAATAATTACTTCAAAAGTTGTAGCTGTCTGATTACTATAGGAAATACCAGGATCATCATTACCTGAACCACCTCTACCGGGCTGTGTTAATTGAATGATATAGTCTGCATCAGATACAACACCGGCAGGTAAGGTTACTCTATATCTTCCTGTGCTTATTCTTGTAGCTGCAACACCTGTTGTGGCGCGGGTAACACCGCCACCTGAATTAATTTTCCCAAAAGCTTTAATAGGGCTAATATTATCTGTCCACTCCGTTCCAGTATTTGTTGCGGTTAATATTTGTCCAGCGGTACCTACAGAATCATTTTCGTCTAGCACTTGGCCATTTAATTCTAAAGATTCGTTAATGGTTACTGTAGTATTTCCAGATGTTTCATCAATATTAATAGCCTCTATACCGCCTACTGTAAGACCTATTTCATCTGCCGCAGGTCTAAACATTCCCGTATTTGTATCGCCTGAAAATCGGTAGGAAGGTTCGCCAGCTGTTCCATTCGAATTCAGTATTCCTTGCGATCTAATAGCTCCAGAAACCTCCAATTTGTTTGAAGGTGTAGCGGTGCCGATACCTAAACGATTGTTGACATCGTCAAAAAATAATTGTGCATTATCCTCTGTAGGAGTTCCGTCGGTATCAGCGAAAAATATAGAGCCTTGTGTGCCTGAAATAGATGGCAAGGTAACAGTATTACCTCCAGTGCCATCAATACTTAGGTCATTACCGGAGATGGATAAATTTTGTATTTCATTGACATCACTTAAATCTCCATCGGCAGAGTTATGTGCAGCAATGGCTGCTATATTGGCTGCAATTGCTGTATCAGCGTCTGATTCATTTAGGTCCACATCTGCTTGTACGGCTGCAATGGCCGCATCCGCATCGGATTCATTCGTATCCACATCGGCCTGAACCGCTGCAATAGCTGCGGAATCGTCAAGAGCCGAGATATCGGCGGATAATGTTGTACCACTTTCTGTAACGTTCAGGTTGGTTCCGTCGAAGTCGACTGCGGAGATATCATCGTCCGTGGTAATCGTTCCTACTTGTGTATCCACATAGGTCTTCACCGCGAGTTCGGTTGGGAACAGGGTGTTGGTGCCGTCGGCCAAGGTAACGTCGGTGGACTTGTTGGCACTATCTTCTTTTAGGGCGATGGCCGCATCGGCATCGCTTTCGTTCAAATCCACATCGGCCTGTACGGCTGCAATTGCTGTATCAGCGTCTGATTCATTTAGGTCCACATCTGCTTGTACGGCTGCAATGGCCGCATCCGCATCGGATTCATTCGTATCCACATCGGCCTGAACCGCTGCAATAGCCGCGGAATCGTCAAGAGCCGAGATATCGGCGGATAATGTGGTTCCGCTTTCGGTAACGTTCAGGTTGGTTCCGTCGAAGTCGACTGCGGAGATATCATCGTCGGTGGTAATCGTTCCTACTTGCGTATCCACATAGGTCTTCACCGCGAGTTCGGTTGGGAACAGGGTGTTGGTGCCGTCGGCCAAGGTAACGTCGGTGGACTTGTTGGCACTATCTTCTTTTAGGGCGATGGCCGCATCGGCATCGCTTTCGTTCAAATCCACATCGGCCTGTACGGCTGCAATTGCTGTATCAGCGTCTGATTCATTTAGGTCCACATCTGCTTGTACTGCAGCAATGGCCGCATCCGCATCGGATTCGTTCAAATCCACATCCGCTTGAACGGCTGCTATTGCTGCGGAATCGTCAAGTGCCGAGATATCGGCGGACAATGTCGTACCACTTTCGGTAACGTTCAGGTTGGTTCCGTCGAAGTCGACCGCGGAGATATCATCGTCCGTAGTGATCGTTCCTACTTGCGTATCCACATAGGTCTTCACCGCGAGTTCGGTAGGGAACAGGGTGTTGGTTCCGTCGGCCAGTGTAACATCGGTGGACTTGTTGGCACTGTCTTCCTTTAAAGCGATAGCCGCATCTGCATCGGATTCGTTCAAATCAACATCTGCCTGTACGGCTGAAATTGCCGCATCGGCATCGCTTTCGTTCGAATCAACATCGGCCTGTACGGCTGCAATGGCCGCAACCGCATCACTCTCGTTCAAATCTACGTCCGCCTGAACTGCTGCGATAGCTGCGGAATCGTCAAGTGCCGAGATATCGGCGGACAATGTCGTACCACTTTCGGTAACGTTCAGGTTGGTTCCGTCGAAGTCGACCGCGGAGATATCATCGTCCGTAGTGATCGTTCCTACTTGCGTATCCACATAGGTCTTCACCGCGAGTTCGGTAGGGAAAAGGGTGTTGGTTCCGTCGGCCAAGGTAACGTCGGTGGACTTGTTGGCACTGTCTTCCTTTAAAGCGATAGCAGCATCGGCATCGGATTCGTTCGAATCAACATCGGCCTGTACGGCTGCAATTGCTGTATCAGCGTCTGATTCATTTAGGTCCACATCTGCTTGTACTGCAGCAATGGCCGCATCCGCATCGGATTCGTTCAAATCAACATCTGCCTGTACGGCTGCGATAGCTGCATCCGCATCACTTTCGTTCAAATCCACGTCCGCTTGAACTGCAGCGATGGCTGCGGAATCGTCAAGAGCCGAGATATCGGCGGACAATGTGGTTCCACTTTCGGTAACGCTAAGGTTGGTTCCGTCGAAGTCGACTGCGGAGATATCATCGTCGGTGGTAATCGTTCCCACTTGAGTATCCACATAGGTCTTCACCGCGAGTTCGGTAGGGAAGAGGGTGTTGGTTCCGTCGGCCAAGGTAACGTCGGTGGACTTGTTGGCACTGTCTTCCTTTAAAGCGATAGCCGCATCGGCATCACTTTCGTTCAAATCTACGTCCGCTTGAACCGCTGCGATGGCTGCGGAATCGTCAAGAGCGGAGATATCTGCGGATAATGTCGTACCACTTTCGGTAACGTTCAGGTTGGTTCCGTCGAAGTCGACCGCGGAGATATCATCGTCCGTGGTGATCGTTCCTACTTGTGTATCCACATAGGTCTTCACTGCGAGTTCGGTAGGGAACAGGGTGTTGGTGCCGTCGGCCAGTGTAACGTCGGTCGACTTGTTGGCACTGTCTTCTTTTAGGGCGATGGACGCATCCGCATCACTCTCGTTCAAATCTACATCTGCCTGTACTGCAGCAATGGCCGCATCGGCATCGCTTTCGTTCGAATCCACATCGACCTGAACTGCTGCGATAGCGGCAGAATCGTCAAGAGCCGAGATATCGGCGGATAATGTGGTTCCACTTTCGGTAACGTTCAGGTTGGTTCCGTCGAAGTCGACCGCGGAGATATCATCGTCAGTGGTAATCGTTCCTACTTGTGTATCCACATAGGTCTTCACTGCGAGTTCGGTAGGGAACAGGGTGTTGGTGCCGTCGGCCAGTGTAACGTCGGTCGACTTGTTGGCACTATCTTCTTTTAGGGCGATGGCCGCATCGGCATCGGATTCGTTCAAATCCACATCTGCCTGTACGGCTGAAATTGCCGCATCGGCGTCGGATTCATTAGTATCCACATCGGCCTGTACCGCTGCGATAGCTGTATCGGCATCGCTTTCGTTCGAATCTACATCTGCCTGTACCGCTGCGATGGCTGTATCCGCATCTGCTTCGTTCGAATCCACGTCCGCTTGTACCGCTGCGATGGCTGCGGAATCGTCAAGAGCCGAGATATCGGCGGACAATGTCGTACCACTTTCGGTAACGCTAAGATTGGTTCCGTCGAAGTCGACCGCGGAGATATCATCGTCGGTGGTAATCGTTCCTACTTGCGTATCCACATAGGTCTTCACCGCAAGTTCGGTTGGGAAAAGGGTGTTGGTTCCGTCGGCCAAGGTAACGTCGGTGGACTTGTTGGCACTGTCTTCTTTTAGGGCGATGGCCGCATCGGCATCGGCTTCGTTCAAATCAACATCGGTTTGCACCGCTGCAATGGCCGCATCCGCATCGGCTTCGTTCAAATCCACATCTGCCTGTACGGCTGCAATGGCCGCATCCGCATCACTTTCGTTCGAATCCACATCCGCCTGAACGGCTGCGATAGCGGCAGAATCGTCAAGTGCGGAGATATCTGCGGATAATGTCGTACCACTTTCTGTAACGCTAAGATTGGTTCCGTCGAAGTCGACCGCGGAGATATCATCGTCAGTGGTGATCGTTCCCACTTGAGTATCCACATAGGTCTTCACCGCAAGTTCGGTAGGGAACAGGGTGTTGGTGCCGTCCGCCAGGGTAACGTCGGTGGACTTGTTGGCACTGTCTTCTTTTAGGGCGATGGCCGTATCGGCATCGGATTCGTTCGAATCTACGTCCGCTTGAACGGCTGCGATGGCCGCATTCGCATCGGATTCGTTCGAATCCACATCCGCCTGAACCGCTGCAATAGCGGCAGAATCGTCAAGTGCGGAGATATCGGCGGACAATGTCGTACCACTTTCGGTAACGCTTAGATTGGTTCCGTCGAAGTCGACTGCGGAGATATCATCGTCGGTGGTAATCGTTCCCACTTGAGTATCCACATAGGTCTTCACCGCAAGTTCGGTAGGGAAGAGGGTGTTGGTCCCGTCTGCCAAGGTAACGTCGGTGGACTTGTTGGCACTATCTTCTTTTAGGGCGATAGCCGCATTGGCATCACTCTCGTTCAAATCAACATCGGCCTGAACCGCTGCAATAGCTGCATCCGCATCACTTTCGTTCAAATCTACGTCCGCCTGAACCGCTGCAATAGCGGCAGAATCGTCAAGTGCGGAGATATCGGCGGACAATGTCGTACCACTTTCGGTAACGCTTAGATTGGTTCCGTCGAAGTCGACTGCGGAGATATCATCGTCGGTGGTAATCGTTCCCACTTGAGTATCCACATAGGTCTTCACCGCAAGTTCGGTAGGGAAGAGGGTGTTGGTGCCGTCGGCCAAGGTAACGTCGGTGGACTTGTTGGCACTGTCTTCTTTTAGGGCGATGGCCGCATCGGTATCGGATTCGTTCAAATCTACGTCCGCCTGAACCGCTGCGATGGCCGCATCGGCATCGGATTCATTCGTATCCACATCTACTTGAACCGCTGCGATAGCTGCATCGGCATCGCTTTCGTTCGAATCAACATCTGCCTGTACGACTGCAATGGCCGCATCGGCATCTGCTTCGTTCGTATTCACATCCGCTTGCACCGCTGCGATGGCCGCAGAATCGTCAAGAGCCGAGATATCGGCGGACAATGTCGTACCACTTTCGGTAACGCTAAGATTGGTTCCGTCGAAATCGACTGCGGAGATATCATCGTCCGTGGTAATGGTCCCAATTTGGGTATCCACATAGGTCTTCACCGCGAGTTCGGTAGGGAACAGGGTGTTGGTGCCGTCGGCCAAGGTAACGTCGGTGGACTTGTTGGCACTGTCTTCCTTTAAAGCGATGGCCGCATCGGCATCGGATTCGTTCAAATCTACGTCCGCTTGAACGGCTGCGATAGCTGCATCTGCATCGGATTCGTTCAAATCAACATCGGTTTGCACCGCTGCGATAGCCGCATCGGCGTCGGATTCATTCGTATCCACATCTGCTTGAACGGCTGCAATGGCCGCATCTGCATCGGCTTCGTTCAAATCTACGTTTGCCTGAACTGCTGCGATAGCTGCGGAATCGTCAAGAGCCGAGATATCGGCGGACAATGTCGTACCGCTTTCGGTAACGTTCAGGTTGGTTCCGTCGAATGCTACAGCGGAGATATCATCGTCCGTGGTGATCGTTCCTACTTGCGTATCCACATAGGTCTTCACCGCAAGTTCGGTAGGGAAGAGTGTGTTGGTGCCGTCGGCCAAGGTAACGTCGGTGGACTTGTTGGCACTATCTTCTTTTAGGGCGATAGCCGCATCGGCATCGGATTCGTTCGAATCCACATCCGCCTGAACCGCTGCGATGGCCGCGGAATCGTCAAGTGCCGAGATATCGGCGGACAATGTCGTACCGCTTTCGGTAACGTTCAGGTTGGTTCCGTCGAAGTCGACCGCGGAGATATCATCGTCCGTAGTAATCGTTCCCACTTGAGTATCCACATAGGTCTTCACCGCAAGTTCGGTAGGAAAGAGGGTATTGGTTCCGTCGGCCAAGGTAACGTCGGTGGACTTGTTGGCACTGTCTTCTTTTAAAGCGATAGCCGTATCGGCATCGGATTCGTTCAAATCTACGTCCGCCTGAACCGCTGCAATGGCCGTATCCGCATCACTTTCGTTCGAATCCACATCCGCTTGCACCGCTGCGATGGCCGCGGAATCGTCAAGAGCAGAGATATCTGCGGATAATGTCGTACCACTTTCGGTAACGCTAAGGTTGGTTCCGTCGAAATCGACTGCGGAGATATCATCGTCCGTGGTAATGGTCCCAATTTGGGTATCCACATAGGTCTTCACCGCGAGTTCGGTAGGGAAAAGGGTGTTGGTGCCGTCGGCCAAGGTAACGTCGGTGGACTTGTTGGCACTGTCTTCCTTTAAAGCGATGGCCGCATCGGCATCGGATTCGTTCAAATCTACGTCCGCTTGAACGGCTGCGATAGCTGCATCTGCATCGGATTCGTTCAAATCAATATCGGTTTGCACCGCTGCAATGGCCGCATCCGCATCACTTTCGTTCGTATCCACATCTGCTTGAACCGCTGCGATTGCTGCATCGGCATCACTCTCATTCAAATCCACGTCCGCTTGCACCGCTGCGATGGCCGCGGAATCGTCAAGTGCCGAGATATCTGCGGATAATGTCGTACCACTTTCGGTAACGCTAAGGTTGGTTCCGTCGAAATCGACTGCGGAGATATCATCGTCCGTGGTAATGGTCCCAATTTGGGTATCCACATAGGTCTTCACCGCGAGTTCGGTAGGGAAAAGGGTGTTGGTGCCGTCGGCCAAGGTAACGTCGGTGGACTTGTTGGCACTGTCTTCTTTTAGGGCGATGGCCGCATCGGCATCGGATTCGTTCAAATCTACGTCCGCCTGAACCGCTGCGATAGCTGCATCTGCATCGGATTCGTTCAAATCAACATCGGTTTGCACCGCTGCAATGGCCGCATCCGCATCACTTTCGTTCGTATCCACATCTGCTTGAACCGCTGCGATTGCTGCATCGGCATCACTCTCATTCAAATCCACGTCCGCTTGCACCGCTGCGATGGCCGCGGAATCGTCAAGTGCCGAGATATCGGCGGATAATGTCGTACCACTTTCTGTAACGTTCAGGTTGGTTCCGTCGAAGTCGACCGCGGAGATATCATCGTCCGTGGTGATCGTTCCTACTTGCGTATCCACATAGGTCTTCACCGCAAGTTCGGTAGGGAAGAGTGTGTTGGTGCCGTCGGCCAAGGTAACGTCGGTGGACTTGTTGGCACTGTCTTCCTTTAAAGCAATGGCCGCATCGGCATCGGCTTCGTTCAAATCCACATCGGTTTGCACCGCTGCAATGGCCGCATCGGCATCGGCTTCGTTCGAATCCACGTCCGCTTGCACCGCTGCGATGGCCGCGGAATCGTCAAGAGCCGAGATATCGGCGGATAATGTGGTTCCGCTTTCGGTAACGTTCAGGTTGGTTCCGTCGAAGTCGACTGCGGAGATATCATCGTCCGTGGTAATCGTTCCGATCTGTGTATCCACATAGGTCTTTACCGCGAGTTCGGTTGGGAAGAGGGTGTTGGTCCCGTCTGCCAAGGTAACGTCGGTGGACTTGTTGGCACTGTCTTCTTTTAGGGCGATAGCCGTATCGGCATCGCTTTCGTTCAAATCTACGTCCGCTTGAACCGCTGCGATTGCTGCATCGGCATCGGATTCGTTTAAATCCACGTCCGCCTGTACGGCTGCAATGGCCGCATCCGCATCGGCTTCGTTCAAATCCACATCGGCTTGTAAAGTTGCTATTGCTGTATCAGCGTCTGATTCATTTAGGTCCACATCCGCTTGAACGGCTGCGATGGCTGCGGAATCGTCAAGTGCGGAGATATCGGCGGATAATGTGGTTCCACTTTCGGTAACGTTCAGGTTGGTTCCGTCGAAGTCGACCGCGGAGATATCATCGTCCGTGGTGATCGTTCCTACTTGTGTATCCACATAGGTCTTCACCGCAAGTTCGGTAGGGAACAGGGTGTTGGTTCCGTCGGCCAGTGTAACATCGGTGGACTTGTTGGCACTGTCTTCCTTTAAAGCGATAGCCGCATCTGCATCGGATTCGTTCAAATCAACATCTGCCTGTACGGCTGAAATTGCCGCATCGGCATCGCTTTCGTTCGAATCAACATCGGCCTGTACGGCTGCAATGGCCGCAACCGCATCACTCTCGTTCAAATCTACGTCCGCCTGAACTGCTGCGATAGCTGCGGAATCGTCAAGTGCCGAGATATCGGCGGACAATGTCGTACCACTTTCGGTAACGTTCAGGTTGGTTCCGTCGAAGTCGACCGCGGAGATATCATCGTCCGTAGTGATCGTTCCTACTTGCGTATCCACATAGGTCTTCACCGCGAGTTCGGTTGGGAAAAGGGTGTTGGTCCCGTCTGCCAAGGTAACGTCGGTGGACTTGTTGGCACTATCTTCTTTTAGGGCGATAGCCGCATTGGCATCACTCTCGTTCAAATCAACATCGGCCTGAACCGCTGCAATAGCTGCATCCGCATCACTTTCGTTCAAATCTACGTCCGCCTGAACCGCTGCGATGGCCGCGGAATCGTCATAACTAGAAAGATCTATACTGGTACCATCAGGATCTCCAGATAAAGTAATTGTGTTACTTGAAAATTGTAAATCCTGAATTTCATTCCCAGCATCTGCATCGGCATCATTCACATTCAAGGTAAGCGTATTTCCATCGGTTATGGCAATATTCCCTGCGGTACCATCTGTGTTTAAGTTCTGAACACTTCCACCAGCGTTAATAACAGTCTCTTCACCAGATTCATTGGTATAGGTGTAAGTTCCGTCTAAATTATCGATCAAGGTTGAAGGTGTTTCTGGAGCTCCATTAAACGTTAATTCTCCTCCGGAACCATCACTAAGGGTAATTGTACCATCACCATTGTCCGTAAAAGAAAATCCGCTTGTCCCCGTTTCCTCGCAAAGATTTTCCCACTCCGAGCCATTGTAAAAGTGAACACATTGTGCATCAATATTATAGACAATAGCACCACGTAAGGGCGTGAGGCTTAACATTTCCGAACTACTTAGTCTTGTTAAGACTAAAGCCTTGTTGCTACTTTCTAATTCTACGATAGAGCCAGCGTCAATAAGATTAGGATTACTGCCTATTTTAACTTGTGCTGCTATAAATTGAACACTAAAGAGAACTACAATTAACCAAAACTGTTTTTTGCGCATTGAAGGGATGTTTTAGGGGATTCATCTTCGCGAGTAAAAATAACCCACAAATAATGGGCTTCCAGATAATTGTTGTCAACGTAGGGAAAGTTGTTGTGAATTGCTTATCAGGGCCTTAAGCTTAATTTTAAAAGACGTCTGGACCGTAAAAAATATGAAATTGAGCTGCTGATAGAAGCTGATAGAAATGGGTTGTCCGGATGGAAAGACGTTAGGGTGAGAACGAAGAAATTATAGTACAATTACCTCGCCAAGTAAAGAAAACCTTGATAGTTTAAATCCAAATCCGCCATGTAAACGGTATAGAAATAAACACCGACGGGCAAACCGTCCTCCTTATTGAAAATAAAATCTCCAACGTTTGCAATACCTACAAATTCATTGGTGTAATTGGTTTTTTCAAAAACCTTTAAACCGTAACGGTCATAAATTTGCACAAGATTATTAGGGGAATCTTCCAGTTCGGGAATAAAGAAAGCATCATTGATTCCATCGCCGTTTACGGAAACAAAATAATTATCTAAACTCAATACCTCCATAGAAAGCGGTTCGAAAGGTACTTTTGAGATACCGAGTGTAATTACCTCATACTCATCTGGGATAAAGGAATCCGAGGTTACAAAACCTTCTTCCAAGGTTCCTGCCACAGGATTTGCACCCAGGTTTTCCCAACGGTTTCCCACTTTACTCCAACCGGCCACAACAACTTTGGTAGCCTCTTCGGTTAGGTTGTCTATGCCACTTCTCACATTCCAGCTTAAACTTACGGCTGATGGTATGTTACCCTCTAAATGCCAAAATTCCAAGTCGCTCACAAAGGCCAGGTCCAAAGCTAATTCTGCCGTATCAAAGCTGCCGTTAAGCGCGCTAGGGGTACTCGGGTTTTCAAAGAAATAGGCGCATCTGGAAAAGGGATTTTCAGTTTCTGAACTAAGTATCAGCGGTCGCAGAAATTCTGTATCCCCAACGGGAAAAGTAAAGTTCTGTTTGTTGGTGATGGCCGCATAGCCATCTATCTTTGTAGCGTTTCCTTCACCATTGTAAAAAGCGTCCTGTAGAAAATTAAAGTTGCTATTCGCTTCGCTTCTTGGGGTTTGTATATCTCCCAATATAAAATTGGTATTGTTGCTATTGTCTATGCCCAGTTCCAAAAATAGGCCCAGTTCCGCAGCGATTTCAATATCAAAAAACTGGGGAACAACGTTGCCTTGAACACTAAGGTTGGAAGTGCTGTAAAACCCTGCGATTCCTAGATTATTGTCAAGAGGGGCATCGTTTATCAAGTTGGTATGAAAACCGATAGCGCCTTCCTCATGAATGCGTAGGTTTCCATCATTGAAGAGCGCCGTTTGCCCATAAGCCCAGATGCTCAGGAAAAATAGCGGTATGTATAGTAAACGCTTCACTACTCTTGTTCTTTTTTAGTTTGTAACAGTTGCTTGATCATGTTCATGTCCTTTTCTAATCGTTCTAGCTTTTGTGACAAGGCCTCTTTTTCAGTATTTAGTTGTTCTATCTTTTTTTCTTGCGCTATGGTATGTAAAAAGAGTTCTTCTATTTTTTCTAGGTTAATTCTAGAAGCCTCACCCAAGTCCCAAAAACCTTGTTTTTTTATTGCTGCGGCTGATTGTATTCCAGGTAGATTATTATTGTTTTTAACAAATTGTTCAATCTCCTCTAAACTTTTGAAAGTATACGCGTCGTTTAAAACTGATGTCCCAGTAAAGTACTTTTGGAAGACGTAATCGGGTATATTCTCAGTTATAGTACCAGAAGCTTGAATTGTACCTTCCGCTCTAATATTGCCATCTACGTGAAGTCTTGCTGCAATTGCATTGGTTGTAAAGCTGGGACCGATACCTACGTTTTGTGAGGCATCAATTCGTAAAGCCTCCGTCGCATCCGTAGAAAAGCCTAATTGATCTGCGGCAATACGATACATTCCCATATTCGTGTCACCGTTGGTATAAAACCCATAACCTGGATTATTTGCGCTACCCTCTGTTGAAGCAAAACCGTTTCTAGCTCTTATCTGCCCGTCTACATCTAGTTTGTCTTCAGGGTTTGGAATACCAATACCAAAATTGCTCGTTGTTCCTATGAATGCGACGGTACTATTTGTAATATCAAAAGTTAAATTGTTTTCATCCAAATCATACGTTCTATCTCCTCCTGTTTGCGTTAAGTCCGCATTTGATAAATTATCACCAGCGGTTATGTTTCCTATCTGTGTATCCACATAAGTTTTTACCGCTTGTTCGGTTGGGAAATCTACATCGGAATTATCGAAAAGCGTACCATCACTAGACTTGTTAGCTGCATCTTCTTTAACTCCAATGGCAGTGGTATTCGCTATTATTGCAGCCGCGTTTGCAGCTGTAACGGTGGTCAGTGCCGAATCATCGTAGAAGGCGCCTCCATCCACCGTGCCTGGCGTAATTGCATTGTTGGCGTCAGTGCTTACTATGGTTCCAGCTGTTGTTTGGTCGTCTACCCATGCATAGGTTCCGTCCACATTGGTGGCTAGTATTTGTCCTGCGGTTGCCGTCGCATCGTCGGGTAGTTCTATTTCGTTATTTGGGTCAATATCAAGGTCCAGTGCATCGGAGGCCGCTATAGCAGTTGTGACATCGGCATCGGTAGCGAAGGTCGCGTCGATAGCTGCATTGGTTAGCAAGGCTCCGGTATCCGTACCCACGGTCAGGATTTGGTCGGCATCTGTACTTACGATGGTAGCTGTTCCGGTTTGGTCGTCTACCCATGCATAGGTTCCGTCCACATTGGTCGCCAGAATTTGCCCCGCGGTTGCAGTTGCGTCGTCGGGTAGTTCTATTTCATTGTTAGGGTCAATATCAAGGTCCAGTGCATCGGAGGCCGCTATAGCAGTTGTGACATCGGCATCGGTAGCGAAGGTCGCGTCGATAGCTGCATTGGTTAGCAAGGCTCCGGTATCCGTACCCACGGTCAGGATTTGGTCGGCATCTGTACTTACGATGGTAGCTGTTCCGGTTTGGTCGTCTACCCATGCATAGGTTCCGTCCACATTGGTGGCTAGTATTTGTCCTGCGGTTGCCGTCGCATCGTCGGGTAGTTCTATTTCGTTATTTGGGTCAATATCAAGGTCCAGTGCATCGGAGGCCGCTATAGCAGTTGTGACATCGGCATCGGTAGCGAAGGTCGCGTCGATAGCTGCATTGGTTAGCAAGGCTCCGGTATCCGTACCCACGGTCAGGATTTGGTCGGCATCTGTACTTACGATGGTAGCTGTTCCGGTTTGGTCGTCTACCCATGCATAGGTTCCGTCCACATTGGTCGCCAGAATTTGCCCCGCGGTTGCAGTTGCGTCGTCGGGTAGTTCTATTTCATTGTTAGGGTCAATATCAAGGTCCAGTGCATCGGAGGCCGCTATAGCAGTTGTGACATCGGCATCGGTAGCGAAGGTCGCGTCGATAGCTGCATTGGTTAGCAAGGCTCCGGTATCCGTACCCACGGTCAGGATTTGGTCGGCATCTGTACTTACGATGGTAGCTGTTCCGGTTTGGTCGTCTACCCATGCATAGGTTCCGTCCACATTGGTCGCCAGAATTTGCCCCGCGGTCGCGGTCGCATCGTCGGGTAGTTCTATTTCATTGTTAGGGTCAATATCAAGGTCCAGTGCATCGGAGGCTGCTATAGCGTCTGTCAGTTCCACATCGGTGGCGAAAATCGGGTTAAGATCAAACGTTCCATTGAATCCACCGTTAGCACCTGTAAAATTAATCTCGGTTTCGGTTAAAAAAGCATTTGTTACCACTCCATCTACTCCACCTGCCGCTAAAATCGTAGCTATTCTTGTTTCAACATAGGCTCTTGTTGCAGCATCCTGTGGTAAGGTAGGGTCTAATAAATCATTAATTTGGCTATTACCCGCACTATTTCCTGTTGTTAACACATCAGCAAGATTTGGAGTGGCCGCATTAAGTAAAGCAATATCAATACCTGTCAAATGTGCTTCTACATCTGCTGTGGCTGCGTTATAGTTTACCGGAGTAGCTGCGACGGTTACTTCATTTGCAACCTGATCATCCAAAAACGAGGTTAAATCAATGGGAGTAGCGTCGTTGGTAAGGGTCAATAAATTACCTGGTTCTAATGTTAATTGTTGTGTATCTGTTCCTCCTGTTGGAAAGTCCGTCCAGGTTACTATACCCGTTGTACTTGTCGTAAGAACTTGTGTGTTTGCCGGTGCGGCTGCGGCCGGTGCAATATCGATTACGCCAATGGAAGCATCCGTTATTTGTGTGGAGCCAATACTTCCTACTCTGAACTGATCGGTAGCGGTACCCAAACCTAAAATTGTGGTACCATCCGCTAGTTCTGTAGATCCTCCACCAGGTCCTGCATTCGTCCAAGTAACGATACCCCCGGCATCGGTCGTTAAAAATGACCCTGGAACTCCCGGTTCTATTTTAAAAGGGTCGGCATTGGTTCCAATACCAGTTATTGTTGTTTGATCTGCTTCTTCCGTGCTTCCCGTGCCACCACCTAAGCCTGCCAAATTTACTGACCCGTTAAAACCACCACCAATACCAGTGAAATTTAAATTGGTTCCTGCAAGAACTACATTGGAGACTACACCATCCGTTGCGCCACCCCCTAAAATCGGAGTTAAATCAACTCCCGCACCTCCAGATATATTTATAGTATTTCCTGTAAGACTCAAATCTTGATTGTCTGTATTTACTGTACCTGCAGGTAAATCTACCGATCCTCCGTTCGTAAGTGATATGGTGTTCCCGACAATGCTCAGTTGCTGCTCGTCCGTATCTATGGTCCCAGGCGGTAAGTTTACCGATCCTCCATTGGTAAGTGAAATTGTATTTCCTGCAATACTGAGTTGCTGCTCATCCGTATTGTCTAAAAAACCATTCAGATTTACTGTGTTGCCTCTTTCAATTTCTAAATTATTTCCTGTTAAATTCAAATTCTGATTATCTGTACCGGAATTATTCAAAGGACCGAGGTCTAGCGTAGTTTCAATTCCGGATTCGATTAAGATAAGATTGTTTCCTTCTAACCGGACATCGGTCAAAGTCTCATTTTGGTCATCGGTATCGGCGTCGTCCAAAATATGAGTTGCGATGCTCACGGTGTTATCATTGATGCTATTCTGTACGGCATCGGTCAAGGTTAAGGGGTCAGCTACCGTTCCTGCACCTGTAATGGTAATTTCGTCACCAGTAGCGCCCTGTAAACCAGATGCGTCTTGCCATAGGACTATTCCATTTTCGTCCGTAGTCAATACTTGACCGGGAACGGTACTTGCTATATCTGTAGGTTGAATACTGCCATCCCTAATTTCTGAACTACCTACGGAATTATCCCTAAGTTCATTAGAGCTTACAGAGTCATCTCCCAACTTACTTTCTCCAATGGAGTTATCCTGAATGTCATCGCCATTGATGCCCCCATCTACAATATTCTCACTTCTAATACTGTTCGGAGCTACCTCTAGGTTTATAGCGGTGCCGTTATCAACAATGCTTATGGTACTTGTAATATTTTCAATGGGGTCATTGGTTAAATTAAAACTTACGGCGTCACAGAGATTAACCCACTGGACTCCGTCAAAATAATGCAAACACTCCGTATCTGTATTATACACAACACCACCCCTCTGTGGTGTAATCGCTTCCATTTGTACGGTATTAACTCTAGTTATGACCAATACCCTAGAAGTACTTTCCAATTCCAATACGGAAGAGGGGTCTATATTTTGGGGATTATCCCCTATTTTTATTTGTCCGGATACGGTAAAAATACCGAATATCGTAAGAAGTGCGATGAGGACTATTGATTTCATACTTAGTGTTTTAAAGCTATTAAGATAAAGGGGGAAACAAAAATAGGATTATCCCTAAAGTAACCTAAGTTTAATGGTCAAAAAATATGATCTTTAGGATAAAGTGAAGGCAATACTCGTTAAAAGGAATTGATGGACTTACGCCTTCCCTTTAATTGAACAGGAATACGGTACTTAAACTAGAAATTAACAAAAGTTTATTGGTGGCGGTTTTTTTTAAACCTTTACAAGTGTTTTCTTTATAAGCTATTTGACGGAATTTTCATTATTGAAAGTCTTTATACTAACCATTATGATTAAAAATTTACTTGGCATTTATATTTTACTCTTTACGCTTATATCCTTTTCGCAGGACGATGATCGCCGACTTTTAATGGGTCAGGTAATTTATAAGAACGTAAACGTGGCCAATGAGTATGTGATAAATTCTACTACGGAGAAAGCAACCATAACCAACGATAAGGGAGAATTTTCTATAAAGGTGAAGGTTGATGATGAATTAGTGTTCACTGCCGTAAACTTTCAATATAAACTAGTGAAAATCACCCCGGAAATTTTAGCTAACAATAGGCTTGTCGTTTCTGTAAACGAGAAGGTTACCGAGCTAGATGAGGTAGTGCTTACACCAGAAGATCAGGAACGTTACTTGCAGGTCAAAAATGAAGAGTTTAAGGAGTATGAGTATGAGGTGGATCGCGGCACGGAGGTAGAGAACGTGGCATTGTCCCAGTCTGAAAGGGGAATGACGGACGGTATTAATTTCGTGAATATTTTTAGGGCAATTTTTAAATCGAAGGATATTGAACAAGAAGCCAAGCCTATGCTAGCCAGTGAGGTGTTGCGACAGGTTTATGATGACCGGTTCTTTGTAATGGATTTGAAGATACCACAAGATAAAATAGATGCGTTTTTATTGTATTGCGATCCAAAAATGCCGGCGAGATCCTTACTTAAAAAAGAGAACGAGTTCCAATTAATCGATTCCCTTGTGAATCTCAGTAAAACTTTCCTGGCGTCGTTGGATGAGGAGTAAATTATGTATATTCTTTTACTTATTGCCAATGCTTTTATTGGCTCAAATTGATGATACTAAAGATTTAGAAGGTAAGGTTTCCAGTAAGGACGGAGACGTTGCCGCTACCCACGTTTTAAATACTACTACCAAAAGGGCGTCTATTACCGACATAAACGGTTTTTTTTCCATACCGGTGCGGTTAAACGATACACTGGTGTTCTCTGCGGTACAGTTTAAGAAAAAACAAATCGTAGTAACACAATCTATCTACGATAGTAAAATGTTACTTGTACCATTGGATGACGAACTTACGGAGTTAGATGAAGTTGTAGTCACCCCTTATAATCTCTCCGGAGATATTACCAAAGATTTACTCACTTTAGAAATAGACCCCGTAGTAACTGCCTCTACACTCAATTTACCCAATGCCTATGTGCGTGTGCCCACCAAGGCAGAACGCGAACTTTTTGAGGCTACTTCTGGAGGTGGACTTATCCCTGTAACACCCATTTTAAATGCAATTTCCGGTAGAACTAAAATGTTGAAAAAACGTTTAGCACGTAATAAATTGTATAATAGGACTTTAAGGGTTCGTGAGTTTTATACAGATTCACTATACAGAACAAAGCTTCATATACCTGAGACGAATACGGATGACTTTTTTTATTATTGTGAGATTGACCCTTCTTTTCAGTCTATTGTAGACACGCATGATTTATTTAAAATATGGGAATTTTTAGAAAAGAAAAGTGTTACTTATCTGCAAAACAATAGTATAGACTAATTCGGTTTTTGGCATATCGTTTGCTTAACTATAAAAAAATATAATATGGGCTATTTTAAGAAAGGGTTTTTAATTTTAGTGTTACCACTTTTTGCGTTTACAGTAGCGCATAAGTTTTACATCAGCGTTACGCATGTAGGTTATTCAGAAAAAGAGGATGCTTTACAGATTACTACAAGAGTTTTTATTGACGATATCAATACTGTTCTAAGTGAGCGCTATGGCATTAGTTCCAAATTAGGTAGTGATGATGCCTCTAAAATAGATGATGAATATTTTGAAAAGTATTTGCGCACTAAATTCTTGGTGGAAATAAATGAAAAAACAGTACAGTATGAAATAATCGGTAAAAAATATGATGACGATATGATTATCTGCTATTTAGAGGTTCCAAAGATAAATTTACCGAAAGTCACCTCTATCGCCATTGTGAATGAAATGCTTACCGATATGTTCGACGAGCAACAAAATGTAGTTCATATCAAATTAATGGACAAAAAGAAAAGCTTCGTACTACTTAAAACTGATGCTAAAGGAATGTTAAACTTATAACATACTCGGTAAAATCCTATAAAAAACTTTATTTTCCCCCGACTAAAAACTGATTAAAAATATGAGAAGATTCAAGTACACTTTAGCCTCGGTTTTATTTTTATTTGCAGCAGTTTCTTTCGCACAGGAAGCAGAAAAGCAGGAAAAGGAACCAGGACATTACAATCAAAGTAAATTTAAGCAACTGTATGAAGAGTTTGCAACTCCCAATACATATCGGTCGGCTTCAGGTGCGCCTGGTCCGGATTACTATCAGCAACAAGCAGATTATGTAATGGACATTCGCTTGGATGATAAAAATGCTAAAATATATGGTGAGGAGACCATAACCTATACTAATAATTCTCCAGATAATTTAGAATATTTATGGGTACAATTAGATCAAAATGTAAGAGCTAAAGATTCTAAAGCGCCATTACGTAATGGTGGAGGTGTTCCCATTGCGGAAGGTCCTGGCGGTTTTGCCGCAAAATATTTGACCGAACCTTTCGATGGTGGTTTCAATATTGATTATGTGAAGGATTCCAATGGTAAAGCCCTTCCGTACACTATTAACTTCACGATGATGCGGATAAATATACCAACACCGTTAAAAAGCGGAGAAAAATATACATTCTCCATCAAGTGGAATTATAATGTGCCTGACCATACGGTAAATAGAGCGCGTTCTGGTTTTGAGTATTTTCCAAAGGATGGCAATAGAGCGTATGTCATTGCACAATTCTTTCCTAGAATGGCAGTCTATAGCGATGTGGAAGGCTGGCAGAATCATCAGTTTTGGGGTAGTGGAGAGTTTGCATTACCTTTCGGTGATTATGAGGTGAACATTACTGTACCTGCGGATCATATATTAGATGGTACCGGTGAGTTGCAAAACAGAAAAGAGGTCTATTCTAAAGAGATGATGAAGCGTTATGAGCAAGCAAAAAAATCTTATGATAAACCGGTAATTATAGTTTCTCAAGCAGAGGCGGAAGCGGCAGAAAAATCTTTTTCGGACAAAACAAAGACTTGGAAATTAAAAGCTAAAAACGTAAGGGATTTTGGATTCGCTACCTCCAGGAAATTTATTTGGGACATGCAGGCCGTTAAATTAGGTAACAGAGATGTAATGGCCGTTTCTATGTATCCCAAGGAAGGTAATCCGCTTTGGGAAGAATACTCCACAAAAGCGGTAGCCCATACCTTAAAATCCTATTCCTCACATACGTTTGACTATCCGTATTCAAAAGCAATATCCGTACATGCGAAGAATCAAGGAATGGAATATCCTATGATCTGTTGGAATTATGGAAGACCCAATGAGGACGGAACATATTCAGATAGGGTAAAATACGGTATGATCAGTGTAATTATCCATGAGGTTGGTCATAACTTTTTTCCTATGATCGTGAATTCTGATGAACGTCAATGGGGATGGATGGACGAAGGTTTGGATACTTTTATGCAATACATGGCAGAACAGGAATTTGGTGAAGCATACCCAGAAGCGGTTGCTCCCAATAGTGCATATCCATCGCGAAGAGGGGCTGCAGCAAAAATAGTTCCTTACATGAGTGGAGATCAAAGTACAATTTCTCCGATAATGTCCAATCCTGAGAACGTTTATCAACTAGGTCCAAATGCGTATGGAAAACCAGCTACAGCTCTAAATATTCTTCGTGAAACCGTAATGGGTAGAGAACTTTTTGACCATGCATTTAAAACATATTCCAAGCGATGGATGTTTAAACACCCCACTCCTGAAGATTTCTTTAGAACTATGGAAGATGCTTCTGCCGTAGATTTGGATTGGTACTGGAGAGGTTGGTTCTACACCACGGATTATGTAGATATTGGCGTTAAGGGTATTAAAAAATACTATGTGAGCGATAAACCGAATAAAAAAATGCAGGAGTATATGGCTGCAAGAAACCTTACCGAAGCAGATCTTAGACCTTTGGTTTACCTAGCTGATGCAGAAAGTGAAGGTTTTGATGAAGATTTAAAAGGAAAATCACCTTCTGAAAGCTCTACGACCTTGAAAGAGTTTATGATGGATAATATGACGGAGGCGGAACGGGCAGCAGTTAAGGAACCCAAGTATTTTTATGAGGTTACTTATGACAAGCCAGGTGGTATTCCAATGCCTTTGATCGTTGAGTACACCTATGAAGACGGTACGGTAGAAAATATTACATACCCGGCGGAAATATGGAGAAAAAATGATAAAGAGGTAAAACTTGTAATTTCTTCCATGAGTGAATTAAAAGGTATTGTCGTAGATCCTAAATTGGAAACTGCGGATATAGATACTACGAATAATTCATGGCCAAAGAAAGAAGAACAGAACGACTTTGATAAGTTTAAAGAGAATATAAAAGGAAAATAAATTCCGTTTATTGTAAAAGCCTCGTTAATTCTAACGGGGCTTTTTTAGTTAGCATCTAAACTTGTTTATATTTGTAGTATGATAGCGACCCATTTTTTATTTATCAGCGGTGGTGAGATTTTCTTCATCATGTTCATTGTGGTCATGGTCTTTGGTGCGGATAAAATTCCCGGTATTGCCAAGGGTCTTGGTAAAGGAATGCGCCAATTAAAAGATGCTACGGAGGATATAAAGCAGGAGATACAGCGAAGTGCGGATAAACAAGGCATAGACACAAGTGTTATTACCGATATCCAAAAGGATATAGATGATGTTAAGAGTAGCATAGATACAGGTATTGCCAAAGACGTTAAAAAAGGCTTTGGGGACGTTGGTAAGCGTATTAGCGATGCTGCAGGTTCTGTAAAAAGAAAATAGCCTTATGCTAGACAAACTTTTACAATGGGATCGTGAAACTTTCGTCTATTTAAATAGCCTGGGTATTGAGCAGTATGATATGTTTTGGTCTACTGTGACTAAAATACCTACTTGGACTCCTCTATTTCTTCTTTTTGGATTTTTATTTTTTAGAAAATATCCCAGAAAACAAGCCCTATCTATTATTATAACCCTACTGGTTATGGTCTTCTTTGTAGTGACTCTTACGGATTTAACCAAAGAAGTCGTTGCCAGATTAAGGCCAAATAACGATACCGAAATCAATACGCTTATTCGAATTTTACGAAGTCCTACGGGATACAGTTTCTTTTCCGGTCACGCATCATCTTCATTTTCGATCACTACACTGGTTTTTTTGTTTTTAAGGAAACATGTGAAGTGGGCGGCTATATTTTTTATATGGCCACTATTGTTTGCCATGAGTAGGATTTATGTAGGTGTACATTTTCCTATAGATTTAATTGTAGGAGCTTTGGTAGGAGCTTTTTCCGCTTGGTTGTTTTATAGACTGTATCAACGGATTATTTTACCCTACTTAGTGTAAGTCCATCCCTTACCGGAAGTAGTACTGTCTCTAGTCTGGGATCCTCTTTTAATCTTTTGTTGTATTGTAATAATACTTTTGTCGTCTTATCCTTGTGTGCTAAGGGTTCAACTACCTTACCGGACCAAAGCACATTGTCAGACATTATTATAGTTCCAGATTTAGTTTTTGGTAGTACTACATCTAAATAATTGGGGTATTCTTTTTTTTCCGCATCTATAAATACGAGGTCAAAGATGGTATCTAATTGTGGAATAATATTCAAGGCATTGCCTACGTGTTGCTTAATATTAGTCCCATATCCACTTTTATCAAAGTATTTACGTTGCATGTCAAACAGCTCTGCATTAACATCAATAGTATGTAAAGTGCCTTTTTTTTGAAGTCCTTCTGCAAGACATATTGCGGAGTATCCGGTGTAGGTTCCGATTTCTAAAATGTGTTCAGGGTTTATAATTTTGGAAAGAAGACTAAGGACCCTTCCTTGAAAATGACCCGTAAGCATTCTTGGTTGTATAACCTTTAAATGGGTTTCTCTGGTAAGTTCCCTTAAAATAACTGGCTCGTCTTGCGAGTTGTCCGTGATGTAATTTTCTAATAAGGAAGACAGGAAATGCATAACTTACTTTAGGGCAAAAATACCATTTTATGCAGTATCTTAGGCTATCATAATCTTTCAGTATGGTCAAAGAAATAGTGATTAGAAAGGCTGTTAGTACGGATTTAGAAGTGCTACTGACCATGGAGCAAGGGGTGATAACTGCCGAAAGACCTTTTGACCCCACCATCAAGGATAATCCAGTACAGTATTACGACCTAAAAGATTTAATTGTTAATCCTAAGGCATTGGTGCTAGTAGCTTTACACAAAGAAAAAGTGGTAAGTTGTGGTTATGCGCTTGAAAAGGTGGCAAGGCCTTATTTAAGTCATGACACCTACGCTTACTTGGGATTTATGTTTACGTTGCCCGATTACCGTGGTCAGGGAATCAATAAGCTGATAATAGAACGTTTAAAAGAATGGGCTTATTCCCAAGACCTGTCTGAAATTAGACTTACGGTATATAGCGAGAATGATACCGCAATCCGGGCATACGTTAAGGCCGGTTTCAAAAGCCATATGATAACGATGAGAATACCTAAAGAAGAATAATTTTAATACTAGTGCGGAGGTTCCAGCTTTCCTTAGGTATTCCTATTTTTACATAAAATTTTGTTTATGGAGTTTAAGAACACTTTGTCCTTTGCTAAGGGGCTAGATAGCGAAGACGTATTAAGACCTTATAGGGACGAGTTCATTTTTCCTAAGGTGAATGGGCAAGATGTAATTTATTTTACCGGTAATTCTTTAGGCTTGCAGCCAAAGCGTACAAAGAAGTATGTAGACGATGTTATGAATGATTGGGCCTCATTGGCTGTGGAGGGTCATTTTTACGCCGACAAACCTTGGTGGGATTACCATGAGCGTTTAGCAGAGCCTTTAGCTAAGGTGGTAGGAGCACAACCTAAGGAGGTATCCGTAATGAACACCCTAACGGTAAATCTTCATCTTTTAATGGTGTCTTTTTATACTCCAGATAAGAAACGATTCAAGATAATTTGTGAGGAAAAGGCATTTCCAAGTGATCAATACATGCTTCAAAGTCAAATTAGGTTTCACGGATTTGACCCTTCTGAAGCCATTGTTGAGGTCAAGAAAAGAGAAGGAGAACACGCGTGGAAGACAGAAGATTTTATAGCTAAAATTGAAGAGGTCGGTGATGAGTTGGCATTGGTTTTAATTGGTGGCGTAAATTATTACAACGGACAGGTTTTAGATATGGAAGCGATTACCAAAGCTGGCAAGGCCGCCGGTGCTATGGTCGGATGGGATTTGGCTCATGGTGTTGGTAATGTTGCCTTAGAATTACATGATTGGAACGTTGATTTTGCGGCATGGTGCAGCTATAAATACATGAACAGTGGTCCAGGAAATGCTTCTGGGGTTTATGTACACGAGCGCTATTTGAACAGGAAGGATATACCACGATTTGAAGGATGGTGGGGTACCAAGAAAGAGACCAGATTTCTCATGAAACCTGAATTTGAGCCTATGGAAAATGCGGATGCATGGCAGGTGAGTAACGCACCTATTTTATCCATAGCTCCTTATTTGGCATCCTTGGAGTTGTTCGAAGAAGTGGGGATGGAAGCCTTAATTAGGAAGAGAGATAAAATAGTTGCCTACTTAGAGTTTATACTCAGAGAAATTGATAAAGAGGTAACTAGCTCATTCGAAATCATAACACCAAAAGAAAGAGGATGTCAACTATCGGTCTTTTTACACGGAGAAGGGAAAGCCCTATTCAATTATTTAATGGATAACGGGGTAATTATAGATTGGCGAGAACCAAATGTTATACGCTTGGCCCCCGCACCTTTCTATTCCTCCTTCGAGGATATGTACCGGTTCGGACAGATTTTAAAGAATGGAATTCTTTCTGAATAAACTCAAAAATTGGTTTGTCGCAAAGAAATGGAAAACCGTTTAACCCAGCATATTTTAAAACAAATAAGTAACGTATACTATTGAAGTCACTACTCCTCATACTAGGTAATGCGCGCTATTTTGGACCTTCGTGGGTATTTGCTAGTCTAAATATTCTGTTTGGCACATGGGCTATTTATATTCCTACCGTAAAAGAATCGTTGGCGATAAACAATTCACAGTTGGGTATCGCAATTTTCTTTCTGTCTCTTGGCGTATTCTCCATATTTCCGTTTGCATCAACTATAATCAATAAAGTTGGCGTAGGTAAAACTACTTGGTATGGTGTAATACTAAGTTCATTGGCCGCCATGTTACCCTTATTGTCACCATCGTTTTATACGCTAATGGCAGCACTATTTATTTTTGGAGCCACAAACGGTTTCACTGATATTTCGATGAACACCTTGGTCACGGAGATAGAGAAAAAGGATAGCGTTAAATTTATGTCCGCATCTCACGGTTTTTTTAGTCTGGGCGGTGTATTGGCAGGTTTAGGTAGTTTTCTCATCGGACCTTTAGGAAATCCTGTATTGCATATGGGCTTAGCTGTACTACTCGTCCTTGCAGTGAATTTTATTTTCTATCGAAAGTTCGTAACTGTTCTGGCGGCACCTATAGTTAAAGAGCCATTTGGTCTAGGTTTGTTTAAACCGCTTATGTTACTCGGTATCATTTCTTTTATTGCTATGGGAAGTGAGGGTGCCATAGTAGATTGGAGTGGAATTTATTTAAAGGAAGTTAGTATAGCGCCAGAGGCACTTTGGGGTGTTGGTTTTTTAGGATTTCAGATAACCATGACCTTAGGGCGTTTTTTAGGTGATGGAATAAGCAATGTAATGGGTTCTGTGAAAATGGTGGCCCTAGGTACAGTTTTAGCCGTTATTGGCTATGTTCTTGTGCTTACTACCAATACGAGTTTCGCCATAGCCGGTTTTGCCCTGTGTGGTCTAGGCTTTTCGGTGATGGTACCCGAAATATTTAGAATAGGCGGTAACGTTAAAGGAGTGGATTCTTCGCAAGGCGTTGCATTTATTGCTGGAACTGGTTATGCCGGGTTTTTGTGCGCTCCTCCTATTTTAGGGTTCCTGGCAGAAAATTATTCTCTAAAACTATGTTTCATGGTACTTCTGGGAGTGGCATTGCTCATTTTAATCGCGACGTTTGGTCTTAAAAAACGAGCAGCTTAATTACCTTGTTTTAGTCATTATCTTATTGAGGTAATCCTAGTCTAGATTATTTCTAATTTTAAATTCTTTATTTCTACTCCCCATTCTTTTAATAAAATCTTGCATTTCTTGTGTTAGCAATAGTTCATTCTGTGATTCCCAATAATCCTTGTTATAGGGGAATTTTAACTTGAAAATATCTTTTTGTTCACTTACATTACTTTTTAATTTTTCATTGCCAAAACTACTCGTAGTGTGTAAAATGATACCAATTTCATACATGGTGGTATCGGTAGCTCCTTTGGGCTTTACTTCAATGGTTATAGTGCGTTTGGCATAGTTCATAAAATATTTGTCCTTACGTTCGTTTTTGGAAAATGATATCACGGCATTGGCCTTAAGTGGACTGGAATATTCGTCTGTATTCTTTTTTCTATTATATGAAAAGTGTGTGTTTACATGAAATGAAAGTATGGCGTTGTCATTTCCGTTTATAATATAATACCCTTCGGAAAAACTGGTGTCATCATTTTTATCTGAGCTGAAATCTACTTGAATATTGGTGTTACTCTGAAATGGCTTTTCAATTACTTCAAAATCTGGTCCCATGGCATTTAGGCGAACGGACTCACTATAAATAGAATAGAGGGATGGGAACTTAAAATAAATATTATTTTGATCTTTAATAACACCTAATTGGCGCATATGGTTAATCCGCACGGAAAAATCATCTTTTTTAAGTTCCAAATCACCCGTGTAAACAGCTGTTTTTCTATGCACCTTCCCCTGTATGTCTTGTAAACGGACAAGAGTATCATTTCTTCGAAGGATCGTTCTAATGAAAAAAGTTTCCGAATGGGGCTCTAATAGGTAGTTGGTTAGAATAGAGTCCTTTATTTTTTGATAAATTGTTTTGGCATTTGTCACCACTACCTCGTCAAGTTCTAAAACACGTTTATGTAAATAGATGGTATCTGCCAGTTCGTTAAAAGTAGTTGTCTTTTTTTTATAACCCGTATGATAGAAAATGACAGAATCCAAGTCTGATGAAAAAGAAAAACGACCATCCGCATTGGACATCGTGTGATGCCTAGTATTGAAAATTGATGCGAATTCAATGGGCTCCTTGCTTAAAGAATCGATAACAACGGCTTCATGATTATTTTGGCAGAAGGTTAGAAAGGTTGTGAAAAAGATAAAATTGCAAAGTCTGGTTTTCATAAATAGTTATCCTATTTTCTATCAATCAAATATGATACCAGATTACCTCACTTCAATCCCCGTAAAATAAAGCATAAAATTACTTTCAGGCATTTTGTGCATTCGAGCAATTTGCAAACCATTTATACTTTTATAATCTTCCCAACTTGTTATCATAGAGGGCTCGTCTTGGTTTCCTTTTCTAAATACCCATTCCTTGATTTTGTAGTCTTTTCCAAAATAAAAGTCATAAGCATCTCCTGGGGTATAACCACCTTCGCTACCATAAACTATAGTCAATTTTTGCATTGCTTCCTTACTTATAGGGGCTTCTACGTTAGTTTCATGTTCATAGGTGAAATTATTCTGGTCCCACACTAACTGATATGGTCCTAAAAGCCAAAATTTGTCATTAATAAACCCACCATCGGTTTTTATGATTGTACTGTCCATGGATATTCTATTATAACGTACCGTATCTTCCCTAGTAGTTAGGATAACAGTATTGGTCTTTGGTTTCCAGACCCAAGTGCGCTCAAAATGTGAAGAATCCCTGTCTACATTAAAAGTGTATTTGATATTAGATACCGTTTTCCAGTTCTCAAAACCGTGTGCATTGGCTACTTTTTCTAAAATTGTAAGTTCCTTTAAAGCGGTTTTCCGTTCTTCCTTTTTATCATCTTTACAACCCGCAGAAAGCATAAGGACTACCATTATTCCTAAGATATAATTTTTCATAAAACTTGATATTTAGAGTAAAGATATTAATATCTTAATCTTATACCTATTTTTGTAAATACCTAAAAGTAAGAGAGAGTGACCTTCTTAAGAAAACTGTGTCTAATCATCATAAGTAACCAATTCAAAACCAAATTGGATTCTGATGACCCCTACAAGGACGTAAGTGACGAAGATCTAGTTCTTAAAATAGTTGAAAAAAAAGACTCCTTGATGTTTGGAGTCTTGTATGACCGTTATGCGAAAATGGTATACAATAAGTGTTATGGCTTTGCTAAATCTCAAAAGGAGGCAGAGGATTTAACACAGGATGTCTTTTTAATGCTATTTGTAAAATTAGGTTCTTTCAAGGGAAGGTCTAAGTTTTCAACATGGCTTTATTCGTTTACGTATAACTTTTGTGTAAATTATGTAAATAGGGATAAGGGAAGGAAGATTAGTGATAAGGCCAATAATATAGAAGATACAGAGTACAAACTATCTGTTGAGGTAACAGATGAGAGCTTGCTAGACCTACAAGTAGAGCAGTTAAAAAGAGCTCTGGAAATGATACCACCAGAGGATAAGAGTTTATTACTTCTTAAATATCAAGATGGGGTATCTATTAAGGAGTTAGAGTCTATTTTAGAGATTGGAAGTAGCGCGGTGAAAATGCGCTTAAAAAGAGCAAAAGCAAGAGTAATTGAAACCTATAATTCATTACCCTAGATGTTAGAACAAAATAAAAATCCGTTTAAAAGAATTCAAGGGAATCTTAAAGATGTACCGCCGGAATTGCGTAAAAAAGTAATGCACGATGTTGCCATGGCAAAGCTCATTATGGAAATGGCAACTTTATTCACGGGTAATTACTCGGCTTTAATAGAAGGAATGCTTAAAACATCCGCCTCGAACGGCAAGAAATAATAAATAATCAAGAGATAGTTAAAAATTATGGAAACAGTAGGAGAATGGAAAGATTTAATTTTTGAGACATTGGGCTCAATATTAAAGGATATTGCTTCGGCTTTACCAGGCATTTTTGGAGCCTTTGTAGTACTGCTATTTGGATGGATAACGATAAAAATCGTCTCTTTTATCGTCAAGAAAATCTTAAAGATAGCTAAGATTGAAGTATTGTCGGAAAAAGTCAACGATGCAAAGCTTTTTGGGGACTCCGATATTAAAATAGACATTGGAAAGGTACTTCTGAGCTTTATAAAAGGAGTACTATGGTTGGTGTTCATTATCGTTGCAGCAGATGTAATGAACTTAAAGATTATTTCTAGCGAGATAGCTAATCTATTGAGATACCTACCTATTCTATTATCGGCCCTCATTATTTTTATGATAGGACTGTATTTGGCAAAAGCTATCAAAAATGCCGTGACAACAGTCTTTGAATCTATGGACTTGAGCGGCGGTAAGATGTTAGGCAATGTTTTGTTTTACATGATTATCATTTTTGTGAGTATTACAGCATTAAATCAGGCAGGCATTGATACCACAATAATCACCAGTAATTTCACCATAATACTCGGGGCATTTCTTTTCGCCGCGGCCTTGGCACTGGGTCTTGGTTCTAGGGAGGTAGTTGGTGATCTGTTACGCACGTTTTATTCCAGAAAAATTTATGAAGTGGGAGATAAGATTAAAATAGGGAAAATTGAAGGTAGGGTAGAGGCAATAGATAATATTTCAGTAATCGTTAAAACAAAAACCGGTAAAGTTGTGGTTCCTATAAAAAAAGTGGTCAATAAGACCGTTGAGGTAGAGGATTAAAATATAGTATAAGTTTAAGGATATAAGCGGAGCAACATGCTCCGCTTTTTTATTTAAGGAGATTATCAAATTTTAAGGAGGTAGGTTTAGTAATTATTTCCTTAATTTTGATATCTAGAAAAATAATAGTTTATGAGTGCTAAAAAAGGAAAAATACAAGAGGCTATAGATGAGAAGATGTTAGAAGAAAGAAAGGTCTTTCTTTGGGGCATGGTAGACGATGATTCTGCAAAGCATGTTATTGATAGGTTGTTGTATCTGGATATGCAAAACGATAAGGAAATTCAATTATATATCAATAGCCCTGGTGGTTATGTTACTTCTGGATTTGCAATGTATGATACGATTAAAGCATTGAAAAGTCCTGTTTCAACAATTTGTACGGGCCTTGCGGCATCCATGGGGTCTATCTTGCTATCCGTAGGGAAAAAAGGAAGACGTTTTATACAACCACATGCGCAGGTTATGATTCATCAACCAAGTGGAGGAGCTAGGGGACAGGCTTCCAATATAGAAATCCAAGCGAGAGAAATCATAAAGACAAAAGAGTTAAGTGCCCAAATTCTTGCCGATAACTGTGGTCAAAAATTTGAGAAAGTTCTAAAAGATTTTGATAGGGATTATTGGATGAACGCTGAAGAATCTATAGCATACGGCATTGTAGATGGTGTTTTAGAATAGCCCATCATTGTATATACTAAAAAAGTCCTTCTCAGTTTATGAGAAGGACTTTTTTTTAGTATCGATACTTTATTTGGCAGCCAATACCCCTTTTTTAATTTGAACTATTGGGAATTCCGTTCTTCTGTTCAACTCTAATTCTTCTGGCGAACAATCTTTTTTACTGGTACAATGGTTAATTGGCATGCGCTTTCCAAATCCTTTGTAAGAAATTATTCTGTCTTCAGAAATACCGTTAGCAATCAGATATTCGTAGGTAGATTTTGCTCTTCTTTGAGATAGTCCATCGTTATAATTATGGCTTCCAACAGGATCTGTATGCGCTTCAAGTTTTATAATCATATCAGGGTAGGTTTTCGTCATTACACGAACTACCTTATCCAATTCCAAAGCCGCATCTGGCCGTATATTACTTTTGTTGAAATCAAAGTAAATCTTATTTAAATCCGCTAAAAGCTTAAGGTCTAATACAGGCTCTAAAACAATATCCTTCCTTACCATTTTTTGCGCATTGGGTGTTCCCGATGTATTGAAATAGATATTCTTATGCGGGTGTGTTTTTCTAACCGCTTCAATCATATAGGTTGATTTTCTATTGATTGGAAATCTGTAGTAACCCTTCTCGTCAGTAACAGCCTGTGCTACCAAAGTGTTTGTTTTTTGGTCAAATAATTTTATATGAACACTATCTAGGGGTTGTTCATTAACACCATCAATTACAAATCCTTCTACATCCAAAGCAGGGGTAAACTTAAATTTATAGATATCATCACCACCCATTCCTCCTTCTCGGTTAGAGCTTACATAACCATCAATTCCGTTTGGAAGACCATAGTAACCGAAATCATCGCTAGAACTATTGATAGGAGTACCTAAGTTGATAACATCGACAATTTCTCCTTCTTCATTGGAAATGGTCGAAAACACATCTAACTGACCAAATCCTACATGGCCATCGGAGCTAAAGAATAGTTTTCCCTCTTCATTTATGAAGGGAAACATCTCGTTACCTTCGGTGTTCACCGCTGGTCCTGCGTTTATAGGCGAACCAACACCACCTCTATCATGTATTTCGGAATAATAGATGTCCGTACCACCGTAACCTCCGGGTCTATCGGATGTAAAATAAAGTCTTTTTCTGTCTGGTGAGACTGATGGGTGGCCTGTAGAGTAGTAATCACTATTTACGCGTAAACCTCTGTTTTCCGTCCATTCACCATCTACAAGTTTAGCACTATATATTTTTAAATTAATCTCATCAAATGCTCCATATCCCTCTTTTTTGTCAAAAAAGTTATTTCTGGTAAAATAGATAATCGTATCATTTTTATAATCCGTGGAAAATACTAAAGAGCTTTCGTGAAATTTGGTATTGACATTACCTTTTAATCTTGAGGGAACAGAAAGTTCATTATCTCCCTGTATTACAAATAGGTCTAGCCAAGGTTCCTCGTTCCAACCATAGGTTTCACCAGTTACAATATCTCTTCTGGAAGATGCAAAATAAAGGTCTCCACCTCTAGAAAAGGTTCCAAAATCACTTTCGGTAGAGTTGAAAGTTACGGGTTCTACCTCGTAACGTTGTCTACTATTAAAGACCACAGAAGCTAAATTTCCATCTTTTAGAAAACGCTTTAAACGAGAATCATTTTTATTAAACTTTTTATACTTCTTTAACCATTTTTCGGATTCCTTATGTTCGCCATTACTATATAATGCCATAGCATATTTAAAGTAATAGTCCGTAGGTAGGGTAGCGTTATTGATTACCGCCTTAAAGTGTGGAATAGATTTTTTATACTCCCTTATAAGTAGGTAACATTCTGCTAATTGTTGGTGGGCGTAATCAGTGTTGTGTCCACTTTCAATCATTTTCTCGTACTCTGAAATCGCTTTGATATATGAGAACTTACTGAAGAAATAGTCTCCCTTTTTTTGTGCGCCGTATTGCGCAATAGTGAGTTGGCAGGCGCAAAGAAAGACTACCAACAAAATTGAGTTTTTAAAACTTTTCATGATGTAGGATTTTAAGTTTTTGGGACTGAGATTTTTAGTGTTTTTTATTAGAAATATCTTGGGGACTTTATTGGACCTCTTTGTTTCTTCCTTAGTTCATAGATTAAAATAATCTCATGGGTTCCGCCAGTGTACGGTCTAATGGTAGAGGTTGGTAGATCATAGGCATAGCCTACTCTAATATCTTTTGAAACTTGATAATCCATCATTGCTCCAAAGTTTGAGGCATCGTTAACTCTGTAAGAGGCACCTATCCAAAACTTTTCATTGAAGAGAAAGTTTGCCGTAAAATCATAGGTAGCAGGAGCACCGTTCGTAAATTTTGTAATCACGGTTGGTTTAAATTTTGTATTCTCGGAAACATCTAGAACTAAACCCCCAATAGCGTAATAACTATTTCTTTCCAACGCCTGGAATTCTCCTTCATTTAAATCTGTGTTAAGTATTCTTGGAGATGAGATTCCTGCGTACCATCTATCAGAACCAATAAAAAAACCAGCTCCAAAGTTGGGATTCCAACTGTTGAAGTTGGAATTAAAGAAAACATCATTAGGATCAGGATTTTCTAAGGTATATTGGGTAAAACCTGCTTTTAGACCAAAAGACATTTTTATTTCTTCATTTACAGGAACGGAGTAAGAGAAATCTCCATATACGTAATTGGTACTTTCAAAACCTAAACGATCATTTATATATGAAATACCTAAACCAATTCTATCATTTCTTAATGGTGAGTGAACGGAGAAGGTACTAGTTCTTGGGTTTCCTTCTAGTCCTGCCCACTGATTTCTATGCAATACAGTAGCATTTAGGGTTTCTCTACTTCCCGCATACGCTGGATTAACAGAGATGGTATTGTACATGTACTGTGTAAATTGCGGTAATTGTTGCGCAGTGGTAATGGCTCCTGTAAGGACCATAAGGGCTAGCGTTACCTTTTTTAGGTTGTTCATGATAATTAGGTTAAATTCTTAATAGCTGATACTTGGGTATCGTAAATAGGTTAATTCTATATCAAATGTAGATATAAGCGCTGTTAATCAATAAATTAGACGTTTAATATGTCAGTAAATTCGTTCTTTTGCATAGGTTTCGTTTAACGGTATTTTTTTATGGATAAATGAAAAATATGCGTATAAATCATTTGTATTTTGTGTTGTTTGGAATATGAGTTGAGATTTTGGGAGAAGAAAATCTCTCTAAATTATGTTTCAGATTTTAAAGGAATTCGTAACTCGGAATTATACTTTTTTGAATTAAAAACCTCGGTTCATTGAACCGAGGTTTTTAACTATTTTATTCCGCTCCTAAATAAATGTAACCGTTTAATTGTTTAAAATCAGCTCCGATAACATTTATGATATAGTAATATGTTCCAGTTGGTAAGAATCCAGATTTCCCGAAGGAATTGTTCGGTGCGAAACCACCCCAATCGTTTCTGTAATCTTTTCCTTCATAAACCATATTACCCCATCTATTGAATATCATTACGTCGTAAGTGTAATCACAGTATTCCGCTCCTATAATTTCGAATAGGTCATTAACACCATCACCATTGGCAGTTACGGCCTTACTAACTTCAATTTCTTCAATGCCACAAGGAACACACTCTCTATTGGTAATTATAGTAAAGTCAACATAATACTTACATTCACCACCTGAAGAGGTATAAGCGATTTCATATTCGCCCAATTCTAAGTCGGTTGGATCAAACATACTACCATTAATGGTGACATCACCTTCTACCACCACGAACTCGCCATTGGAATCGAACCCTTCTGGAAGGTAATCTATAAGATCTATAGGCTCATCTTCAACGCAAATATCTATAGTAACTTCCTGTAGTTGAGGTTGTAACACGAATATAATCTGTTCAGAAGATCTCGTGTTGCCACAGGAGTCCGTCACGTTCCAAGTACGTATGATCATGAAATCCTCGGAGTCACTTGCATTCTGAATTTCTTCAGTATAAACAACTTCATAATTTCCACATCCACCGGTAAATACCAATTCCGGAACTTCTGGGATTTCATCGCCACAAAGAATGGTAATTTCCTCCTGATAACTATTTAGACCAATATCGTTGTCTAATATGGTACCCACACCTGTATCGTCGAGCATGTTGATTCCAACTGGTGGAGTTGCATCGAATGTTAGTGTAATATCCAAGGTTTCGGCCATTTCACTAATGGTGTCATCTATGATATTTACTGTTATGGTCTGTGTATCCCCATTGGCAGTACCGGCAGGGAATACTAAGATTCCAGTGGTTTCCGCTAGGTTATAGTCATCAGGATTGATGGCCGTATTATCGGTCACGTTAAAGTTGACGTTAAATCCGTTCTGTACGGTGTTACCGGTATACGAGACGATAAAGTCCACGGTGCCGACATCCTCATTTACGGTAAAGTCGCTCACGGCGATACCCTCTGTAGGGCCATTGCCATCGTTATCGGTAATGGTACCGATACCGGCATCGTCGAGCATGTTTATTCCAACCGGAGGAACAGCATCGAAAGCAAGAGTGATATCCAAGGTCTCGGTAGTCTCGATGGTCACATCGTCCACGATGTTTATTGTCACCACTTGGGTGGCACCTGAAACGGTTCCATCAGGGAATGTCACAAAGGTGTCTGTATTGGCCACAGTATAGTCATCAGGATCAATGGCGGAACCATCTGTCACGTTAAAGTTGACGTTAAATCCGTTCTGTACGGTGTTACCGGTATAGGATACAATGAAGTCCACGGTGCCGACATCCTCATTGACGGTAAAGTCGCTCACTGCGATACCCTCTGTAGGTCCGTTGCCATCGTTATCGGTAATGGTACCGATACCGGCATCGTCGAGCATGTTGATTCCAACCGGAGGAACAGCATCGAAAGCAAGATTGATATCCAAGGTCTCCAAGGTCTCTATGATCATATCGTCCACGATGTTTATGGTCACCACTTGGGTGGCCCCAGAAACGGTTCCATCAGGGAATGTCACAAAGGTGTCCGTATTAGCAACGGAGTAGTCATCGGGATCAATGGCCGAACCATCGGTCACATTAAAGTTGACGTTAAATCCGTTCTGTACGGTGTTACCGGTATAGGATACAATGAAGTCCACGGTGCCGACATCTTCATTTACGGTAAAATCGCTCACGGCAATACCCTCTGTAGGTCCGTTACCGTCGTTATCGGTAATGGTACCGATACCGGCATCGTCGAGCATGTTTATTCCAACCGGAGGAACAGCATCGAAAGCAAGATTGATATCCAAGGTCTCCAAGGTCTCTATGATCATATCGTCCACGATGTTTATGGTCACGAGTTGCGTAGCCCCAGAAACGGTTCCATCAGGGAATGTCACAAAGGCATCTGTATTGGCCACGGTATAATCATCAGGATCAATTGCCGAGCCATCGGTCACATTAAAGTTGACGTTAAATCCGTTCTGTACGGTGTTACCGGTATAGGATACAATGAAGTCCACGGTGCCGACATCCTCATTGACGGTAAAGTCGCTCACGGCGATACCCTCTGTAGGTCCGTTGCCATTGTTATCGGTAATGGTACCGATACCGGCATCGTCGAGCATGTTGATTCCAACCGGAGGAACAGCATCGAAAGCAAGAGTGATATCCAAGGTCTCTACACCTTCAATAATCATATCGTCTACAATATTGATGGTCACGAGTTGTGTATCGCCTGAAACGGTTCCATCAGGGAATGTCACAAAGGTATCCGTGTTGGCAACAGTGTAGTCATCAGGGTTAATGGCCGTGTTATCAGTTACATTAAAGTTAACATTAAAGGCACCTGGAACAGTGTTACCTGTATAAGAGATTACAAATTCAGCAGTACCTGCATCCTCATTGACGGTAAAGTCGCTCACGGCGATACCCTCTGTAGGACCGTTACCGTCGTTATCGGTAATGGTACCAATACCGGCATCGTCGAGCATGTTGATTCCAACCGGAGGAACAGCATCGAAAGCAAGATTGATGTCCAAGGTCTCCAAGGTCTCTATGATCATATCGTCTACAATATTGATGGTCACGAGCTGTGTATCGCCTGAAGCGGTTCCATCAGGGAATGTCACAAAGGTATCCGTATTGGCAACAGTGTAGTCATCAGGATCAATGGCCGAGCCATCGGTCACGTTAAAGTTGACGTTAAATCCGTTCTGTGCGGTGTTACCGGTATACGAGACGATAAAGTCCACGGTACCAACATCCTCATTGACGGTAAAGTCGCTCACGGCGATACCCTCTGTAGGTCCGTTGCCATTGTTATCGATAATGGTACCGGTTCCATTGGCATCCACCATGGCCACGAGTGGGCTGGAGATGTTGGAAAGGGTAATGGAAAGGTCTTCGGTACCTTCAAGGATAGCATCGTCCACGATGTTGATGGTCACTACCTGTGTAGTACCCGAAACGGTGTTCGCAGAGAATGATACATTAGTACCGGCAGTAACTACGGTATAATCTTCAGGGTCAATGGCAGAACCATCCGCCACAGCAAAGTCCACGGTAAAGGCATCCGCAACGGTAGGCCCGGTATAGGTTACTACAAAATCCGCAGTACCCACGTTCTCGTCCACGGTAAAGTCACTAACGGAGATACCGTCCCCGGGGCCGGCAGCATCGTTATCAATAATATCAATGGTAGCCTGGGCATCTAGGAAATCGATGAGGCTTGTGGAAATATTGGATAGGTTCACAAATAACTGTTCCGTTGACTCTAGTAGGATATCATCAGTAATATTGACGGTAATAGGTACCCTTTCACCATCAATTCCTACAAATGTTAGGGTCCCATTGTTGGAATCATAGTCCAATCCTTCGTTTGCAGTGTTGTCATTTGTTATAAAGTCTACTGTGAAGCCACCTTGTACGTTACCGGAAAGTTCCACAAATACCGTAGCAGTGCCGTCGCCTTCGTTCACAATAATAGAGTCGTCATCGAACCCAAGCCCTGTTACCCCAGGAACGTTATCGTTATCTGTAATGGTGCCGGTACCAGCACCGTCGAGCATGTTCAGACCTGCAGGAGGAACAGCGTTGAAAGAAAGACTGATATCCAAAGTCTCAGCAGCCTCGATAATGTTATCGTCCACGATGTTTATGGTCACGAGTTGTGTAGCGCCTGAAACGGTTCCATCAGGGAACGTCACAAAGGTATCCGTATTGGCAACGGAGTAGTCATCAGGATCAATGGCCGAACCATCGATCACGTTGAAGTTGACGTTAAATCCGTTCTGTACGGTGTTACCGGTATACGAGACAACAAAGTCTACGGTACCGACATCCTCGTTCACGTTAAAGTCGCTCACTGCAATGCCTTCAGTTGGTCCATTACTATCATCATTGAGTATGGTACCCGTAGCGGTATTGGTGGTTCCATTATCGGCAAATCCGGTAACGAAACCGTTCACTGTGGTAATGTTGTCCAACAACACCTCAAACGCCTCGTCCGCTTCAATGTCCAAGTCCTCTGTAATATCTATGACGATGGTCTGTGTACTAGTGGCCGCATCGAACGATACGGTACCCGTAGCCGCGGTAAAGTCGGCTGCATCGGCCGAAGTGGCACCAGCGGCAAGCAATACCGTTTGGTAGTCCACGGAAACCGTTTCCCCGGCAGGGATGGTCCCGGTATAGGTCACTACAAAAGATAGTTGTGTATTATCGGCAGCGGTGTCCCCTTCAAGTACGGAGATGGAGGTATCGTCAAAAGCGATACCATCACCGGGAGCTGCATTATCATCGTTGAGTATGGTACCCGTAGCGGTATTGGTGGTTCCATTATCGGCAAAACCTGTAACGAACCCGTTCACGGTGGTAATGTTGTCCAACAACACCTCAAACGCCTCGTCCGCTTCAATGTCCAAGTCCTCGGTAATATCGATGACGATGGTTTGCGTACTAGTGGCCGCATCGAAAGATACGGTACCCGTAGCCGCGGTAAAGTCGGCAGCATCGGCACTGTTGGCACCAGCGGCAAGCAATACCGTTTGGTAGTCCACGGAAACGGTCTCCCCGGCAGGGATGGTCCCGGTATAGGTCACTACAAACGATAGTTGTGTATTATCGGCAGCGGTGTCCCCTTCAAGTACGGAGATGGAGGTATCGTCAAAAGCGATACCATCACCTGGAGCTGCATTATCATCGTTGAGTATGGTACCCGTAGCGGTATTGGTCGTTCCATTATCGGCGAATCCTGTAACGAACCCGTTCACGGTGGTAATGTTGTCCAACAACACCTCAAACGCCTCGTCCGCTTCAATGTCCAAGTCCTCTGTAATATCGATGACAATGGTCTGCGTACTAGTGGCCGCATCGAAAGATACGGTACCCGTAGCCGCGGTAAAGTCGGCTGCATCGGCCGAAGTGGCACCAGCTGCAAGCAATACCGTTTCGTAATCCACGGAAACGGTCTCCCCGGCAGGGATGGTTCCGGTATAGGTTACTACAAACGATAGTTGTGTATTATCGGCAGCGGTGTCCCCTTCAAGTACGGAGATGGAAGTATCGTCAAAAGCGATACCATCACCGGGAGCTGCATTATCATCGTTTAAGATGGTACCCGTAGCGGTATTGGTCGTTCCATTATCGGCAAAACCTGTAACGAACCCGTTTACGGTGGTAATGTTATTCAACAACACCTCAAACGCCTCATCCGCCTCGATGTCCAAGTCCTCTGTAATATCGATGACGATGGTCTGTGTCGCAGTCGCATCGGTAAATGTTATGGTACCCGTAGCCGCGGTAAAGTCCGCTGCATCGGCCGAAGTGGCACCAGCGGCAAGCAATACCGTTTGGTAATCCACGGAAACGGTCTCCCCGGCAGGGATGGTTCCGGTATAGGTTACTACAAAAGATAGTTGTGTATTATCGGCAGCGGTGTCCCCTTCAAGTACGGAGATGGAAGTATCGTCAAAAGCGATACCATCACCGGGAGCTGCATTATCATCGTTTAAGATGGTACCCGTAGCGGTATTGGTCGTTCCATTATCGGCAAAACCTGTAACGAACCCGTTCACGGTGGTAATGTTGTCCAACAACACCTCAAACGCCTCATCCGCCTCGATGTCCAAGTCCTCTGTAATATCGATGACGATGGTCTGCGTACTAGTGGCCGCATCGAACGATACGGTACCCGTAGCCGCGGTAAAGTCGGCAGCATCGGCCGAAGTGGCACCAGCTGCAAGCAATACCGTTTGGTAATCCACGGAGACGGTCTCCCCGGCAGGGATGGTCCCGGTATAGGTGACTACAAAAGATAGTTGTGTATTATCTGCAGCGGTGTCCCCTTCAAGCACGGAGATGGAGGTATCGTCAAAAGCGATACCATCACCGGGAGCTGCATTATCATCGTTGAGTATGGTACCCGTAGCGGTATTGGTGGTTCCATTATCGGCAAAACCTGTAACGAACCCGTTCACGGTGGTAATGTTGTCCAACAACACCTCAAACGCCTCGTCCGCTTCAATGTCCAAGTCCTCTGTAATATCGATGACGATGGTCTGCGTACTAGTGGCCGCATCGAAAGATACGGTACCCGTAGCCGCGGTAAAGTCGGCTGCATCGGCCGAAGTGGCACCAGCTGCAAGCAATACCGTTTGGTAATCCACGGAAACGGTCTCCCCAGCAGGGATGGTCCCGGTATAGGTGACTACAAAAGATAGTTGTGTATTATCTGCAGCGGTGTCCCCTTCAAGTACGGAGATGGAGGTATCGTCAAAAGCGATACCATCACCGGGAGCTGCATTATCATCGTTTAAGATGGTACCCGTAGCGGTATTGGTCGTTCCATTATCGGCAAAACCTGTAACGAACCCGTTCACGGTGGTAATGTTGTCCAACAACACCTCAAACGCCTCGTCCGCCTCGATGTCCAAGTCCTCTGTAATATCTATGACAATGGTCTGCGTACTAGTGGCCGCATCGAACGATACGGTACCCGTAGCCGCGGTAAAGTCCGCTGCATCGGCCGAAGTGGCACCAGCGGCAAGCAATACCGTTTGGTAATCCACGGAAACGGTCTCCCCGGCAGGGATGGTTCCGGTATAGGTTACTACAAAAGATAGTTGTGTATTATCTGCAGCGGTGTCCCCTTCAAGTACGGAGATGGAGGTATCGTCAAAAGCGATACCATCACCGGGAGCTGCATTATCATCGTTGAGTATGGTACCCGTAGCGGTATTGGTCGTTCCATTATCGGCAAAACCTGTAACGAACCCGTTCACGGTGGTAATGTTGTCCAACAACACCTCAAACGCCTCGTCCGCTTCAATGTCCAAGTCCTCTGTAATATCGATGACAATGGTCTGCGTACTAGTGGCCACATCGAAAGATACGGTACCCGTAGCCGCGGTAAAGTCGGCTGCATCGGCCGAAGTGGCACCAGCTGCAAGCAATACCGTTTGGTAATCCACGGAAACGGTCTCCCCAGCAGGGATGGTCCCGGTATAGGTGACTACAAAAGATAGTTGTGTATTATCTGCAGCGGTGTCCCCTTCAAGTACGGAGATGGAGGTATCGTCAAAAGCGATACCATCACCGGGAGCTGCATTATCATCGTTGAGTATGGTACCCGTAGCGGTATTGGTCGTTCCATTATCGGCAAAACCTGTAACGAACCCGTTCACGGTGGTAATGTTGTCCAACAACACCTCAAACGCCTCATCCGCCTCGATGTCCAAGTCCTCTGTAATATCGATGACGATGGTCTGTGTCGCAGTCGCATCGGTAAATGTTATGGTACCCGTAGCCGCGGTAAAGTCCGCTGCATCGGCCGAAGTGGCACCAGCGGCAAGCAATACCGTTTGGTAATCCACGGAAACGGTCTCCCCGGCAGGGATGGTTCCGGTATAGGTTACTACAAAAGATAGTTGTGTATTATCGGCAGCGGTGTCCCCTTCAAGTACGGAGATGGAAGTATCGTCAAAAGCGATACCATCACCGGGAGCTGCATTATCATCGTTTAAGATGGTACCCGTAGCGGTATTGGTCGTTCCATTATCGGCAAAACCTGTAACGAACCCGTTCACGGTGGTAATGTTGTCCAACAACACCTCAAACGCCTCGTCCGCCTCGATGTCCAAGTCCTCTGTAATATCGATGACAATGGTCTGCGTACTAGTGGCCGCATCGAAAGATACGGTACCCGTAGCCGCGGTAAAGTCCGCTGCATCGGCACTGTTGGCACCAGCTGCAAGCAATACCGTTTGGTAGTCCACGGAAACGGTCTCCCCGGCAGGGATGGTTCCGGTATAGGTCACTACAAAAGATAGCTGTGTATTATCTGCAGCGGTGTCCCCTTCAAGTACGGAGATGGAGGTATCGTCAAAAGCGATACCATCACCGGGAGCTGCATTATCATCGTTGAGTATGGTACCCGTAGCGGTATTGGTCGTTCCATTATCGGCAAAACCTGTAACGAACCCGTTCACGGTGGTAATGTTGTCCAACAACACCTCAAACGCCTCGTCCGCCTCGATGTCCAAGTCCTCTGTAATATCGATGACAATGGTCTGCGTACTAGTGGCCGCATCGAAAGATACGGTACCCGTAGCCGCGGTAAAGTCGGCTGCATCGGCCGAAGTGGCACCAGCTGCAAGCAATACCGTTTGGTAATCCACGGAAACGGTCTCCCCAGCAGGGATGGTCCCGGTATAGGTGACTACAAAAGATAGTTGTGTATTATCTGCAGCGGTGTCCCCTTCAAGTACGGAGATGGAGGTATCGTCAAAAGCGATACCATCACCGGGAGCTGCATTATCATCGTTTAAGATGGTACCCGTAGCGGTATTGGTCGTTCCATTATCGGCAAAACCTGTAACGAACCCGTTCACGGTGGTAATGTTGTCCAACAACACCTCAAACGCCTCGTCCGCCTCGATGTCCAAGTCCTCTGTAATATCTATGACAATGGTCTGCGTACTAGTGGCCGCATCGAACGATACGGTACCCGTAGCCGCGGTAAAGTCCGCTGCATCGGCCGAAGTGGCACCAGCTGCAAGCAATACCGTTTGGTAATCCACGGAAACGGTCTCCCCAGCAGGGATGGTTCCGGTATAGGTTACTACAAAAGATAGTTGTGTATTATCTGCAGCGGTGTCCCCTTCAAGTACGGAGATGGAGGTATCGTCAAAAGCGATACCATCACCGGGAGCTGCATTATCATCGTTGAGTATGGTACCCGTAGCGGTATTGGTCGTTCCATTATCGGCAAAACCTGTAACGAACCCGTTCACGGTGGTAATGTTGTCCAACAACACCTCAAACGCCTCGTCCGCCTCGATGTCCAAGTCCTCTGTAATATCGATGACAATGGTCTGCGTACTAGTGGCCGCATCGAAAGATACGGTACCCGTAGCCGCGGTAAAGTCCGCTGCATCGGCACTGTTGGCACCAGCTGCAAGCAATACCGTTTGGTAGTCCACGGAAACGGTCTCCCCGGCAGGGATGGTTCCGGTATAGGTCACTACAAAAGATAGCTGTGTATTATCTGCAGCGGTGTCCCCTTCAAGTACGGAGATGGAGGTATCGTCAAAAGCGATACCATCACCGGGAGCTGCATTATCATCGTTGAGTATGGTACCCGTAGCGGTATTGGTCGTTCCATTATCGGCAAAACCTGTAACGAACCCGTTCACGGTGGTAATGTTGTCCAACAACACCTCAAACGCCTCGTCCGCTTCAATGTCCAAGTCCTCTGTAATATCGATGACAATGGTCTGCGTACTAGTGGCCGCATCGAAAGATACGGTACCCGTAGCCGCGGTAAAGTCGGCTGCATCGGCCGAAGTGGCACCAGCTGCAAGCAATACCGTTTGGTAATCCACGGAAACGGTCTCCCCGGCAGGGATGGTCCCGGTATAGGTCACTACAAACGATAGTTGTGTATTATCGGCAGCGGTGTCCCCTTCAAGTACGGAGATGGAGGTATCGTCAAAAGCGATACCATCACCGGGAACTGCATTATCATTATCAAGTATTTCTCCAATTGCATCTCCATCAACAATACTAACCGAAGCATTTGATATTGAGTTTATTATAATGCTTAATTCTTCATTTCCTTCAATTAAGGTGTCATCTGTAATTGTTATCGGCACATTTACAGATTCATTTAATGTACCTAGGAAGTTCAAGGTGCCAGTCATTGACGGAACTGTAAAATCTTGGTCTCGTACTGCAGACCCGTTTGAAATCGTATAGTTTACGGTATACGCTTCTGAAACGGCAACATTGGAACTTACCACAAAGTTAGCGGTACCTATGGACTCATCCACACTAAAATCTGCCACAGAAATTCCATTAGAAGGATCGCTATCTTCATCTTGAATGGTAAACGTTCTGTTAGGAGATAAGATACCAATAGTAGTATCACTGATATTATCCAATATTTGAATAATTGTTTCGTCTGCTTCAATGATATCATCGTTAATTACGGTGATTGGAATCGTCAATATGGTTCCGGCAGCAGAATTTGCAGGGAAGCTAAAGGTTGTGCTCACATTGGCAGCATAATCAACCCCAGCAGTAGCGGTACCGGCCAAAGTGCCGTTTTCATCACCAAAAGTTTCGAAATCAACTGTGAAAGCGTGCTCAACAGGTGCGTTCAACTCAACTTCAAGATTATAGACTAAATCACTTTCAATTACCGCAACGAATTTTGCAAATACGCTAGCGTCATCATCATCGTTAATGGTTCCTGTAGCGGTAGGGTCGTTAATGGTAATTAAAGTTGTGGATAAGCCGCTTAGATTTAGATTAAATGATTGCGTAAGTTCATGAATGTTGTCATCCGTAATTGGAACCACAATATCAAACGACTCATTATCATTACCTAAAAAGGTCAAAGTACCATTGGTGTCTGAATAATCACTTACAGCCAATGCGGTGTCATCTGAAGTAGCATAGTTCACGGTAAAACCTCCCGGGACGTTTCCTGTAAGTCTTACGGTAAAAGTTGCTGTTCCTGCATCTTCATCAACAATTACGTTGGTATTGTCAAAAGAAAGTCCATTGCCAGCACCCCCATCATTATCAATTATTTCACCTATACCAATTAAATCTAAGGAGTTTAAAGGAAATCCATCAAACCGCAAGTCTAATTCAAAAGTTTCTGTTGCCTCTATAAAGCTGTCGTCATTTGTAGAAACAGTATATGTTATCGAAGTTGTATTAGCTGGTATTGTAATCAATGTTGAACTACGATTATAATCATCATTCGAGGTAGATATATTAGTATAACCAATTTCGAAGTCATTATAATCAGATGATAAAGGATGGCTTAGTGTTATGGTGAAGACCAAGTCTGAACCTTCTGTCACAGAGGCATCACTTATGGATATATTATGCAAAACAAAAAGGTCAGCCGCATTACTTACTGTAGTTTCACAATCGTTATCAGAAGAAGTTATGACGACCCTATAAGCGAAATTGTGTTGAGCTGCTGTGACTCCGTTCAAACTTAAACTTGTCGTAGTTGCACCGGAATATATACCACCATTGGAAATATCTGCCCAAGTTGTGCGATTGTCCGTGCTTTCTTGCCACTGATAACTTAATGTTGCGCCGCCAGATGCACTAGTTGTGAAAGTGGCATTGCCACCAATTGTTGTGCTTTGGAAGGAAGGTTGAGTATTAATGGTCACTGGATTACTTGCAGTGGTAACATTAGTTGTTGTACCTGTATAGCCTCCTTGTCCAGTTACTAGGCCATTACCATCAACTGAAACGGGAGAATTACCTAAAATACCATCATTATCGCCATCCGTATGGCCAGCTTCAACGGTATCAAAACAGCCGTCACCATCAGAATCAGTATCTATGGTATTGGGTAAGCCATCATCATCGGTATCACAACCAAATGAGGTTAAGTCTCCAAAAAAGAACACTTTTGCATCAGGACCGTCATTGGTCGCTGTTGGACCAAAAGAAATTCGAAGCCCATAAATGGCTGAACCTACAGGTGCCAAATCATCTATAGGGTAAAGCGCCATAAAAACCGTCTGATTGTTGTCTGGATTAACCTGATGGCCTAAATCTGTATAGTCACCAGATGATATGTTAATTGCAGTACCAATTGGATTTCCGTTAAAGTCTAAAGCTTGAACAGTTTGTGGATTATTACCCCCACGTTCGGTAATCGCAACAAAACCACCATTGGTTGAATAAAGCGGCGTATTGTATGTTAATTCATAAAAATCGCCGTCTGCATAATTTTCAGGGGACTGCAGATTTAAGTACGAATTCAAATTTCTACTTTGGAAACCTGTAAGAACATCATTGTTAAAGTTAGGATTGCTTTGTACGGTATATTGTACAGAACCGTTTTCAACATACTGTACTCTTGATTCGTTTTGTATTGTGAAATTTTCATTAAAATCAGATGGTAGCACAAAATCATTGTAGGTAGTACCGCTGAAAGTAATGCTATTTAAGGTATGGGATACGTTTCTATTGCTTGGATCAGATGATGAAATATTAGAAGTGAAGGGTAGGGGTCCTGTAAGTCCGCTATCAGTTGATATACACTCATTACTATCTAAAATACCATCATTGTCATCGTCATCATCGCAGACATCGCTAATGCCGTCACCATCACTATCTGGGTAACCTGAAGCTATAGGGTCACAAGGATTTATTGTAGAAAGTACTGCACTTCTGGTTTCAGAAATACAGTTGTTATCAAGATGCGTTACGATGACCGAATAGGTATTACCGTCGAGTCCTGTGACGTTACTAATGTTAAGCGTACTGGTATTTACTCCGGAATAAACGCCAACATTTGTTAAATCGACACCATTTTCTTGCCATTGGTATTGTAATTGTGCTGAACTGTCAGCACCACTTCCATAATTGGGAGTGCCTGATGAAAAACTAGTGGTATTAACCGCATCAACGCCAATAATAAATTGCGCAGCACTTCCTTCATTAGCACTTTGATCTATTGGTGGGCTAACAACACTTGCTTGAGTAGCAATAATTTCATTACCGTTAACGCCCGTGTAACCACCTTGCCCCGTAACTTGTCCTTGACTGTTCACCGAAACAGGAGCATTACCCAAGATACCGTCGTTATTGCCGTCAGTATGACCAGCTTCAACAGTATCAAAACAGCCGTCGTTGTCACTATCTAAATCAAAGGAATCGATAAGACCATCACCATCGGTATCGCAACCAACAACATCACCATCTACAAGTCTAAACTCATCGATTACGAAAACATCCCAACCATTTAGAGACTGAAACTGTATGGTGGCAGTTGTAGCATTTGCTACGAATTGAATAGTATGTTTAAACCAATGGGGGTCTATGGTAGGATAACTACTATAAACACCACTGGGTTCGAATGCGGGTAAGGATGAAGGAAAATCCGCGAGCGTGTAGGTGGTAGGAAAATCGGTCAATACATCATATTCATAATAGGGAACCGTTGTAGAAGGATTTCCAGCTGGGTCTATTTGATCTCCCAACGTAGTAAATCCTGAATCTACATCGCCACCGGCAATCGTACCTATTCTTATTCTACCACCGTAGTTTGATACCGTTCCGGCATCAGGATCTATACCTGGTGTACCATCCGTATCCTTATTATTTTCGTAATAGGTGGGCATAATACCCATCCAAATTTCTATGGTATATTGCTTGCCTATTTCAACGGGGATATTCTGACTTATGGTTTCCCCATCTGTAGAGAATATTCCGAATCCACCACCTACAGGGCTTGGCACTATCATAGCTGGCGTATCGGTATTGGAGTCATCGTTACTATATGCTACATACTGTCCCTCTGTCCAATCCACTGATGTATTGCCGGGACGGTCCCATCCTGTGAAATTAAGTTCAGTGGCGGTCAGGTTTCCTGCTTTCCAACGAGAGCTTCCGTCAACGCCTGTATCATAGCTTACGGGAGATCCGGGACCAGGAGGGGTTCCAGTATAATTATCTTCCGCATTAAAACTTAGACTATTTCCTATCAATCCTGCATTACATTCATCTGTGTCTAAAATACCGTCGTTATCATCATCTAAATCACAAGAATCACCAATGCCATCGCTATCATTGTCCGTATCACCTGAGTTAGCGGCCAAATAGCAATCTGGATCTTCACAGTCTATAAGACCGTCACAATCATCATCGATTCCATTATTACATATTTCAGTTCGTACGGTAGTTTCTGTAGGGTCATTAATGGCACTGGTATCTGGATCATCAGAAGTAATCGCATCTTCCAAGATGGCTAAACTAGAAGATAGATTACTTAGATTGGCAGTATTTGAAATAGGATTGCCTCCTGAATATGGTTGCGGAATGGCTACATCAATTTTAAATGAAGCGGTACCAACTGGAACATTATTCAAGACAAGATTGGCTTGATTTAATCCATTCGCTGTTCCTGATATTGAAACTCCTGTTGCTATATCATACGCATCAGAAGAAAACAGCAACCCGCTGGGAAGCGTATCTTCAAAATCCAAATCATTTAATAGGGCACCAGATCTGTTGAAAATAGTAAACGTATATGTCAGACTTTCGCCAGGACAAATGGTATCTACCGCAGTTTTTGTAATCTCTACGCCGAAGGCACAAGAGCAACCATCATTGGTGTTTGTATTGGGACCCGTGCCAAGTGGTGTTACTACACCCGTATCCACATCTATCTTCACTAAGGTTTCTTGATCAGACGTTGAAATCGTAATATCATCTCCATAAGCGATTAAATCTCCTTGGGTATTAAAATAAACAGCACCAAAAAAGCCATATTGCGTGTTAGGACTTCCAATAGGCGTGGTTATACCTGTAGAGGGATCAATACGGACCAATTGTTTAGCATTATTGCTCCAGCCGTATATCATCCCATTCTCAGGATTAATGGCAATATCAGAAGTTGTAAGACCTATGTTTGAAATTAAAGTAGCAGTTAGCGTACTTATATCGATATTATAAAAATTCTCACTATTTCCTGCAACGTAATAATTTCCGCTAGCATCAAATGTACCAGCTGAATTGGAACCAGTTAATCCAGCTATAACCCCTAGGTTCTGTACTTGCCCTAAAGAGTTGATGCGATAAAGTTCGTAAGGTGCCTCAAAGTGCCTAAGGCCATAGATAAACCCATCAGTCGGGTTAAACCCAATAGCATTGATTTGACTAGGTAAGCCGTTATCCGTTAAGTTAGCCACGAAAATAAAATTTGCTGAACTAGGATCTATTCTGTATAAAATAAAATCACCAGTAACTCCTACCCCAGGTTCATTAGAGGATAAGCGTAATGTTTGAAAAAGAGCATTTGCATCACAAGAAAAAGGAGCATCATTATCTAAAATTCGTAGTGCAGATCTCTCCGTATTGATACTAACTCTGGAAGGTGCTACGCCATATTTAGTTGCTTCAGCAGAATTTCTAGATTTTACAGCACTAAATTCTTCTGTTTCTTCAATTATGGTATCGTCAATAGTCGGGATCGGAATAAATATTTCGGTACCCGGAACTGAATTCGCAGGAAACGTTCCGGTTGTATTCACTACGGTGTAATCAACCGCTTCTGTTGCAGGGTTCGCCGAAGTTGGTCGTTCTTCTACCGTAAAATCCATAGTATAGGAATCTTCTATACCCACATATTGTTGGCCTCCAGAATTTGTGCCTGAGGAAAGAAATAGTCGATATTGTATGGTGTCACCTTCATCAACACTAAAATTACCACCAACGATATAGGCAATATCAGTATCCGTAATGGTACCTGTACCATCGGCGTCCGTAATGTTTGCCGTTCCTGAAGGGTCGCTAATACTAAGCGTGAAATCTTGATTGGTGGCCTCGACCCAATCATCATCTACTGCGGTAACATTAAAGTCCACTGAATTAGAACCCGCAGGAAGTACCACGGTAGTTGGCCCACTGTAATCTGCATTGGTAGTGGTATTATTACTATAATTTAGATTAAAAGTGACATCTGTAGCATAGACATGGGTGGTGCTAATGGTAAAAACCATATCATCACCTTCATCGGCCGATGCATCGTTTATGGTAACACTTGGTTGAATGCTAAATTGTAACATGTCATTATTACCGAAACCGCAATCTTCCAAAGTACCTGAACTCAATGTACTTACGGTAGTTGGGTTAATATTACCATCATAAGTAGCCAATGCCTGTATACCTGTATTGGGCGAACAGTTAATACACGGACTAACGACAAGGACATCAAAATCTATTTCGTAGGCAGGGTCATTTACGTCTGAGATTCCATCAGGAATTTGTATGGTCAACTTACGTGTAGGCGCATCATAGGAAGAAGTTGTTCCGGCGGGGAAATCCGTTAACGAGCTAAAATCCAACTGATCAGGGAAAATCAGAGTCACCTCTAAATTTTCAATATCATCGTTACCAAAATTATCAAAATTCAGTGTCAATGGAATTGTTGTGCCCGGAGGTACATTGGTAGTATTGCTTGCCGTTTCTAATTGAAAAGAACCTAAGTTGGGCTCAAAAACTTCTATACTCAGACCTAGCAAGTAGATACCATACGATTCTTGGTTCGAAGTGATACGAAAAGTAGCCGAGGTTTGATCATTGTCAATTAATGACCTGCTATTATTCGGTAGTTCAAAAATAGAGGCATCAAAACCAAGGGTGTTGGTACTATTGGGTGTTCGGTCGGTAAATTGTGCGCCATCCCTTGTAATTTTACTGTTAAAGAAGTTATTACTAGGTCTTTCCGAGGTAGATATGTTTACCCAATTGTTACTGGTATCCAAAATCTGAAGTTCATCTCCTGTTATGTCTCTATCACCTTCTAGCGCTCCAATCATAACATCTGCATTCACAGGGCCCGTAGGTACGGTTTGAAAACCATCAAAATCAATATCTAAAATATTGTCTGAAGCTGTAACGTGGGCATAGCCATCAAACAGCGTTACATTTCTAGGGTCTAAATCAAAACTTTCATAAATAAATACTATTTGCCAACCTCCAGATGAACCAATGGTCGCAGGGTTTGCTGTATTATATGAATAAACCTGACCTTCTGTTCCTTTTACATTGGCAATTTGGTAGGTGCCATATGGATTTGTCAATGCATTGACCTCAGATGTGATATCCTTAACCATTACCACAGCACCGTTTTCAAAACTATCTTCCCTACCATTATAAATGATTTCATCTGCGGTAAGTGTTTGATAGCTTGACGAACCAGGAAGCATTAGATTCACATCTTCAATGTTCCAAACGGGTTCGGACCCTCCGGAAGGTCCTGTCACGTTTCCATTAACATCTGTTCCATATTCTTTATCGGAAGCTGCCCAATACAGGAAGACTTTATTATAGCGAAGACAACTTAAACTTGGTTCGGGATTGTTAAAAATTGCGTTACTTGAATTAAAGGTATTAGAATCTGAGTCTACATCGACGAACACCGTAGTGACCCCATTATTATTATCGTTGCCGTTAAAGGGTGTAACAGGGTCTGTACCAATGGTAGTATTGGCAATAAAGGTGTAATCCCCATTTATATTTTGAGAGAAACGAGGAGCAAAAGGTCTTTTTACCTCTGCATCACCGGAATTATTAGAAATATCAGTAGAGATACGAACATAATTTATGTATATGAATTCCGTATTGGTCCAATCTCCAGAAGTTGTTGGTCGTACAAAGCGAATACCAGAATTACTATGCAAAAATAAATTTCCACTTACTGATATACTGCTAGTTGCGGAAGTTAATGAATTATCTATTGTTCGTATTGTATTCCATGAGCCATCCGACCGCCTTATCTGGAAGAGTAAAGTTTCGTCACCTCTACTGGCAGAGTTGTAGTTGATGGTAAAAGTAGCTGAGCTGGCAGCGCTTAAATCTAGATTTCTGAAAATTTCATCTGTTGTGCCTAGCGCATTAAAAGTTAGTGCTCCGTTTGCAACAAAAATATTACCTCCGCTTGCGCCACTACCATTGGCGTCGGTTTCGTTCCAATTATTGGAAAAGGCATTGGTTCCATCATTATTAGCGTAGCTTGTGGTTTCGAATTCGTCTGTAAAAGTAGACTGAGCTGCTAATTGGTTTCCGCTAGCTACAACTAAGAAGAACAGCATAACTTTTAAAACCCGGGACAACATCGATTTGTTATTAACGACCACACTAGGAAGTAAATTCTTCATGTTTGGTTGGTTGGTACTTGAATACATGTGCATACTAATTTTTCGTAACATGTTTCTAGTTGGGGTAGACTAAAAACAATTAGCTACAAAAAAAAGATATAAGTCTATTCTATTAAATTAAAAGTTGTGAAAGCCTTGATTCTTGTTGTGTTACTAGATGAACGGTAATGTTTGTAGGAATTGTAGGAAAGTAAAAAAGATGCTATAAATACTATTACTTAACAGAAAAAGCCGGTCATGGACCGGCTTTAAAAATAATATATTTTTGGTTTTATTTAGAACCTAAATAGATGAATCCGTTAAAAGGTTCTAGTTTTTCTCCGGTTTCAGTATCCGTAGCATTAATGATATAATAGTACGTTCCTGCTGGCAGAATTCCTGAGCTACCAAAAGAACCATCAGGTGCTTCTCCACCCCATGTATTTTGGTAGTCCATAACTTCCGCTACTTTATTACCCCATCTATTGAACAAGACCACATCAAAAGTAAACTGACAGAACTCTACTCCTCTTATTTCAAATGTGTCATTTACACCATCTCCGTTAGGAGTTATTGTCTTAGAGATTTCAATTTCATCACGCCCACATGGTACACAATCCGTATTTACTAAAATCGTAAAATCGACATAATATTTACATTCGCCACCAAGAGCGGTATAAGCGATTTTATACTCACCTGGCTCGTGGTCAAGTGGGTCGAACATACTACCATTGGTAGTGACATCTCCTTCTAGGACCATAAATTCGCCATTCGCATCAAACCCTTCCGGTAGATAGTTTAACAAGTCAATTAGTTCTTCTTCTACGCAAATATCAATAGTGACTTCTGCCAGCTGTGGTTGTAATACAAATATAATTTGTTCAAAAGAAGCTGTATTGTCACATGAATCAGTTACATTCCAAGTGCGTATGATCATGAAGTCATCAGACTCACTGGATATTTGAACTTCTTCTGTGAAAACAATATCGTAGTTACCACATCCACCTGTAAATGTAAGTTCTGGAACCTCCGGTAATTCATCTCCACAAAGAATAGTGATCTCTTCTTCGTATGGTCCAGCCACTATGGGACCGGTTGGAGGTATTGTGACAACCTGGGTGTGGGTTACTTCGTTTCCTGCACAATCACTCGCTGTCCACGTACGTGTTACCGTATAACCTTCGGCGCAGTTTGCATCGTTAGTTATAACTTCCTCAAAAGTAACTTCGATATTTTGTTCGCAACTATCAAGTGCAGTCAGTATTGCTGCTTCGGGCACTTCGTTGCAAGCTACTGTCATATCCTGCGGTAGTGCTTCAACAAAAACAGGAGCTACCGTATCTTCAATGGTGACAACTTGTACATGTTCGCGTACATTGCCTACACAGTCCGTAATTGTCCACGTTCTTGTTATCGTGTATTCCGTTGCACATTCATCATCTTGACCTTCTATTCCTTCTTCCAATACTACTGTGATATCACAGGCTGTTGTAGATGTGATTTCTTCTGCTGCTGGAATTGTATCACAAGCTTCAATCGTAATGTCTTCTGGCCATCCTTCGTTACCATCGTTATCGATAATGTTCACAATAGCAGTGTCATTGGCTATAATTGAAACAAGGGCAGTGGTGATATTGCTCAAGATAACATTAAAGTTTTCCATGCTCTCTATGATAATATCATCGATAATAGGGATTACAATAACCTGAGTATTCGGGTTAGTACCACCAAATGTCAAGGTCTGTGAACCTGAAGCAATACCTGTATAGTCAAAAACATCCATAGCCAATATATCCTCCGTATGGTATTCAATAGTGAATTCATCTTGAACGTTAGCATTAAGTACAACATTTAATGAAACCGTTCCGGCCGCTTCATCAATATCCACGGAAGTCACATCAAACTGTATCCCTAGAGAAGGGTCGTTGTCATCATCAAGTATGGATCCGTTTGCCTGTGGTGTATTTATGGTTACCAAAGGATTGGTAGTTCCTGTAAGGTTCACCGTATAGCTTTCGGTAGGCTCTATGATGTTGTCATCCAATATGGTAACGACGATTGTTTGAACCTCTCCGTCAGCACCTGTAAAAGAGATGTTCCCGGTCTGTGCTTCAAAGTCCATATCCGTGGCGGTACCGAAATCGGTCTCGAAAGATACGTCAAAAGCATCCTGGAAGTTACCGGTAAGTACTACATCAAAAGTAGCAGTAACACCAACACCTTCAATTACTTCTATATTTGTATTGTTAAAACTAATACCGTCCGTGGCCATTAGGTCATCATCAAGAATAGAACCATTCGCTTGAGGTGTATTAATGGTAACCAAAGGATTTGTAGCTCCGGTAAGGTTCACTGTATAACTTTCGGTAGGTTCTATGATGTTGTCATCCAAAATGGTAACGACAATCGTTTGAACCTCTCCATCAGTACCTGTGAATGAAATCACATCTGACTGGGCAACAAAATCCGTATCCGTTGCGGACCCAAAAACAGTCTCGAAAGACACGTCAAAAGCCTCCTGGAAGTTTCCGGTAAGTACTACATCAAAAATAGCGGTAACACCAACACCTTCAATCACTTCTACATTAGTATTTTCAAACGATAAACCGGTATTGGCTATTAAATCGTTATCAATAATATCAACGGTAGCCTGCGCATCTATGATATCTATAACAGTAGTTGATAGATTAGAAAGATCTATAAAAAATTGCTCCATTGTCTCTATGAAGGTATCATCTGTAATGGAAACTATTATATCCTGCTTTTCTCCATCATTACCTGCAAAGGTTAAGGTGCCTAGATTAGCTGTATAATCTTGCCCTGCAATTGCCGTGTTATCATTTGTAGTGAAGTCGATAGTAAAACCTCCTTGCACATTTCCTGATAACTCAACGGAAATAGTTGCGGTACCATCGGCTTCATTTACAACGATGCTATCATCATCAAATCCTACACCTGTTGTACCAGGTATGTTGTCATCATCATTAATAATCCCGTTAGCGGTATTTGAGGTGTTTCCATCTATAAATCCAATTCCAATATTTGACTGGATATTCGATAGTACAACCGTGAAAGCTTCTTGCGGTTCAATTATAGTATCGTCTAGAATAGGAACATCAATGTCGAAAGATTTTGTGCTAGTCGTAAATGTAATTGTCCCAGATTGCGCTGTTATATCTGCTCCGTCCAGGGCAGTTCCATTGTTAGTAATATAGTCCACAGTTACATTCTCTTCGATATTACCTGTCAAGGTTACTGTGAATCGTGCAAAGGAGTCAATACCTTCGGTGACTATAATATTGTTATTTGTGAAAGAAATGCCGGTTCCTGACACGGCATCATTATCAATAATGCTACCTCTGGCCTGTGCTGTATTAATTGCAATTAAGCTTGAGCTTGCATTACTTAAATTGATGTTGAAATCTTCAGTGGTCTCAATTACCGTATCATCAATAATAGGTACTGTAATTGGTAAAACCTGGCCATCGACGCCGCTAAAAGTTAGGATGTCGGAAACACCGGTATAATCTTGTGTGTTGGTCGCAGTACCATCGTTACTATTAAAGGTAACAGTAAATGGCGTTGGAAAATTACCAACGAACCTCACGTTGAATGTCGCAGTACCATCTCCTTCGTTTACTGTAACTTCAGTATTTTCAAAGAAAATACCTGTACCTGCACCACCATCGTTATCGTTGATGGTACCGACGCCGTTGGCATCGACGATATTGATAAGTCCAGTTGAAAGTCCAGAAAGTGTAATGTTAAGATTTTCGGTACCCTCGATAAGGGCATCGTCCAAAATAGTAACGGTCACGGTCCGTACCTCATTGTTGTTTCCTATGAAGTTGAGCGTACCCGAGGCACTGGCAACAGTATAGTCATCTAGACTGATGGCGGAGCCATCGGCTACGGTAAAGTCGACGGCGAAGCCGCCCTGTACGTCTGCGTTCAACGATACGTCAAAAGTGGCCGTACCCGCATCTTCGTTTACGGTAAAGTCCGAAACGGAAACCCCGATACCTGCACCACCATCGTTATCTGTAATGGTACCAAGACCGTTGGCATCGACGATATTGATAAGAGTGGAAGTAAGATTCGAAAGCGTAATGTTAAGGTCTTCGGACCCCTCGATAAGGGCATCGTCCAAAATAGTAACGGTCACGGTCTGCACCTCGCCATTGTTCCCAATGAAGTTAAGTGTACCGGAAGCATTTGTTACGGTATAGTCATCGGGACTGATGGCCGAACCATCGGCTACGGTAAAGTCCACGGCGAAGCCACCCTGCACGTCCGCGTTCAATGATACGTCAAAAGTAGCGGTACCTGCATCTTCGTTTACGGTAAAGTCCGAAACGGAAACCCCGATACCCGCACCACCATCGTTATCGGTAATGGTACCAAGACCGTTGGCGTCCACGATATTGATAAGTGTCGACGTAAGTCCAGAAAGCGTAATGTTAAGGTCTTCGGTACCCTCGATAAGGGCATCGTCAACGATGTTGACGGTCACGGTCTGCACCTCGCCATTGTTCCCAATGAAGTTAAGTGTACCGGAAGCATTTGATACGGTATAGTCATCTGGACTGATGGCCGAACCATCGGCTACGGTAAAGTCGACGGCGAAGCCGCCCTGTACGTCTGCGTTCAATGATACGTCAAAAGTAGCGGTACCTGCATCTTCGTTTACGGTAAAGTCCGAAACGGAAACCCCGATACCTGCACCACCATCGTTATCGTTGATGGTACCGACGCCGTTGGCATCGACGATATTGATAAGAGTGGAAGTAAGATTCGAAAGCGTAATGTTAAGGTCTTCGGACCCCTCGATAAGGGCATCGTCCAAAATAGTAACGGTCACGGTCCGTACCTCATTGTTGTTTCCTATGAAGTTAAGTGTACCGGAAGCATTGGTTACGGTATAGTCATCGGGACTGATGGCCGAACCATCGGCTACGGTAAAGTCGACGGCGAAGCCGCCCTGTACGTCTGCGTTCAACGATACGTCAAAAGTGGCCGTACCCGCATCTTCGTTTACGGTAAAGTCCGAAACGGAAACCCCGATACCTGCACCACCATCGTTATCGGTAATGGTACCAAGACCGTTGGCATCGACGATATTGATAAGAGTGGAAGTAAGATTCGAAAGCGTAATGTTAAGGTCTTCGGACCCCTCGATAAGGGCATCGTCCAAAATAGTAACGGTCACGGTCTGCACCTCGCCATTGTTCCCAATGAAGTTAAGTGTACCGGAAGCATTTGTTACGGTATAGTCATCGGGACTGATGGCCGAACCATCGGCTACGGTAAAGTCCACGGCGAAGCCACCCTGCACGTCCGCGTTCAATGATACGTCAAAAGTAGCGGTACCTGCATCTTCGTTTACGGTAAAGTCCGAAACGGAAACCCCGATACCTGCACCACCATCGTTATCGTTGATGGTACCGACGCCGTTGGCATCGACGATATTGATAAGAGTGGAAGTAAGATTCGAAAGCGTAATGTTAAGGTCTTCGGACCCCTCGATAAGGGCATCGTCCAAAATAGTAACGGTCACGGTCTGCACCTCGCCATTGTTCCCAATGAAGTTAAGTGTACCGGAAGCATTGGTTACGGTATAGTCATCGGGACTGATGGCCGAACCATCGGCTACGGTAAAGTCGACGGCGAAGCCGCCCTGTACATCAGCGTTCAACGATACGTCAAAAGTAGCGGTACCCGCATCTTCGTTTACGGTAAAGTCCGAAACGGAAACCCCGATACCTGCACCACCATCGTTATCGTTGATGGTACCGACGCCGTTGGCATCGACGATATTGATAAGAGTGGAAGTAAGATTCGAAAGCGCAATGTTAAGGTCTTCGGTACCCTCGATAAGGGCATCGTCCAAAATAGTAACGGTCACGGTCTGCACTTCGCCATTGTTCCCAATGAAGTTGAGTGTGCCGGAAGCATTGGTTACGGTATAGTCATCGGGACTGATGGCCGAACCATCGGCTACGGTAAAGTCGACGGTGAAGCCACCCTGTACGTCCGCGTTCAACGATACGTCAAAAGTGGCCGTACCCGCATCTTCGTTTACGGTAAAGTCCGAAACGGAAACCCCGATACCCGCACCACCATCGTTATCGTTGATGGTACCGACGCCGTTGGCATCGACGATATTGATAAGTCCTGTTGAAAGTCCAGAAAGCGTGATGTTAAGGTCTTCGGACCCTTCGATAAGGGCATCGTCAATGATGTTGACGGTCACGGTCTGCACTTCGCCATTGTTCCCAATGAAGTTGAGCGTACCGGAAGCATTTGCCACGGAATAGTCATCTGGACTGATGGCCGAACCATCGGCTACGGTAAAGTCCACGGCGAACCCACCCTGCACGTCTGCGTTCAACGATATGTCAAAAGTGGCCGTACCCGCATCTTCGTTTACGGTAAAGTCCGAAACGGAAACCCCGATACCTGGACCACCATCGTTATCGGTAATGGTACCGACGCCGTTGGCATCGACGATATTGATAAGTCCGGTTGAAAGTCCTGAAAGTGTAATGTTAAGGTCTTCGGACCCTTCGATAAGGGCATCGTCCAAAATAGTAACGGTCACAGTCTGCACTTCGCCATTGTTCCCAATGAAGTTGAGTGTACCGGAAGCATTTGCCACGGAATAGTCATCGGGACTGATGGCCGAACCATCGGCTACGGTAAAGTCCACGGCGAACCCACCCTGTACGTCTGCGTTCAACGATATGTCAAAAGTGGCCGTACCCGCATCTTCGTTTACGGTAAAGTCCGAAACGGAAACCCCGATACCTGCACCACCATCGTTATCGGTAATGGTACCAAGACCGTTGGCATCCACGACGTTTATAAGAGTTGTGGAGAGATTCGATAATTTGCCTTCCAAGTTTTCTGTCGCTTCAATTATACTATCATCAATTATAGGGACATTTATAACATATGATTCGCCATCAGTTCCATTAAAAGTAATAGTTCCCGAGCTGCCCGTGTAATCTTCATCTTCTGTTGCCGAACCATTTAGAAGGTCATAATCAACAGTAAAGCTATTTTGAACATTTCCATTTAAAGAAACCGTAAAGCTTGCGGTTCCAACATTTTCATTCACTGTAAAGTCGTTAATCGAAACCCCTTGGTCCGCACCATTGTCATTATCGGTTATGGAAACAGAAACGCTAGCCGTAGCAGAAACAGCTGGTGTATTATATGCGAAATTCACTAAGAAAGATTCACTTGGTTCAATTAGATTATCGTCCGTAATGGGAATTAAAATATCAAAAGAAGTGATATTCTCCGTCGCAAGTGTATAAGTTTCGGAAACCGAAGAATAATCTTCTCCTGCAATTGCCGAGGCGTTACTTGTACTATAATTAATTATAGCTCCTGGTCTATACGTACCCTCAATACCAATGGTTAGTACCGCCATGCCAATATCTTCTGGTACTGTAAGACTTTGAACGGTTATGGCAAGATTATAAGAAGTATCCAGTTCAACGGTTATGTCCACATTTGCTGTTGCAACGGTTCCGTTAGCATCGGTGATCTCATATGTTAAACTATCTGACCCACTATAATAGGCGTCTGGCGTGTATTCAATAAAATCATCTAAGGGGTTGGTTGGCGTTCCATTGTTGTTCACGGAAGCCGTACCATTTATTGGGTTGGATATTATTGTTAGAGCGGTATTTTCTTGTGGACCGTCTAGCCCAAAATTATCATTGCTCAGTACATTAAAAATGTTATTGGTAGTACCTTCGCCGATTGTGTAGGTATCATCGATTGCCGTGGGCAAATTATCTGGTTTTACGGTAAGCGTTACTGTTGAAGTGTTACATACGGCTTCATTAGGAACCGGTAGACATACTTCAACTTCAAAAACATCTGTACCTACAAAACCAGGGTTTGGAGCATAAGTAAAAGTACCATCAGCGTTGACGACGACAGTTCCGTTTAAAGGTGAGACACTAGTAAAATAACTATAATTGGAACCCACAGGAACGTTATCATTTGCTCCAACATCACCATTGAACGTTTCGTCAAACTCCGAATCAAATATATCATCAACGGCATAGGTTTGCATTAAAAAGAATTTACCATCTCCATTATCTGAAGTAGCCGCTGTGAATCTAATTTCTGAAATAATAGAACCTACTGGGGCAAGCTGGGAAAGTTTAAAAAGTGCTATTCCTATAGTCCCGTTATTTTCATTCACTCTTTCAGTTAGCCAGTAATCTGAAGTCGAGCTTGGAGCAATATTAGGCTGTGGTCCAGACGAACTGCTATTTGGCCGAACAAAGGTTTGGCCTAACATTTCTATGGCACCTCCGCCAATTGGGGTTCCATAGACTGAAATATGCAAACAGTTATTCGCATTTCTTTCTGTTACGGCCAATACACCATCTTCATTGGATGGTATTCCAGGATTATAACTTATAGTTTGAACTTGAGCGTTTGTCGTTGCCAGTGCGCTATAGTTTCCGCAAAATTCATCCCCGTTACTATTAGATTCAAAATAATGGTTTAGATTAAGGGACTGATAAGCTTTTATAGCTTCACTATTCCAATTAGCATTTGCGCTATTGTTCATTATTTGGGAACCATTTAATTGGATTCGATTGCCATTATGGCCACCAGGACCTAATCTAGTCATTTCATAAGAAGAAGGAACAACAAAGGTATTGTAGGTATTGCCGTCAACGGTGATAGATTCAATGGTAGCAGGACTTGATGTATTAGTCTGAGTATCTGCCCAATTAAATGTTACCCCAGAGGAAATACCCTGGGCTCTTATTTCCGTATTAAAACTTAACAGTATAAACACGAAAAGTACTAAACCTACAAGGCTGGTTTTTTTCTTTTCAATTGCTTGTTGCGTAGAATGTTGCATAGCTTAATATTTGGTGAGATTTTAAATTGGGAAACTGAAAATCTCTAATTTGGGTTTTGATTCTTTAGGTTAAATTTCTAACATCAAATAAAGCACAAAGTCTTTAGGTTCAATAGCTAAATGGTTCAAGGGTGCATTTTGTCGATAGCGAACAAATATTTCGGTGAAGTGTAAATTTTAATAGATTAAAGAAAAAGCCCAATAACAGTTTAGAGTCGGTGAGCGGTTCAATAGGTACTTTGAATGGAGTTTTTATTTTGCCAGAACTAGCTATTTTATTGCTAAAAATTAGCTGTTAAAATTAAATTTAGCACAACAAAAAGTCCGTTTCAATTTAAATTGAAACGGACTTTTTTATATATAGACGCTCTCGCGGAATTGTTTTTTTATTTACGTTTTAAATGCGTTCTTTAGCATTTTGACCAGCGTTAAATAAAAGCAAAATAGCAGTTAATACTTATCAGGATGTGCAATGATATCGTGTGCCCTTTCCTTTAGTTTATTTAATTCTTCTTTATCTTTTTTATGTAATAAGTTCATCATCATTGCCATGCGATTGTTAGCTTTAAAATGCTCTTTTTTCTCCTCTAAAAAATTCCAGTATAGTGCGTTGAACGGACATGCATTTTCTCCTATTTTTTTGGTGTGGCTATATTCGCAATTACTACAATAATTACCCATTTTATTAATATAGTTAGCGCTACTTACGTAAGGTTTGGTCGCTACAATACCACCATCTGCAAACTGACTCATGCCCCTGGTATTGGTAATTTCCACCCATTGAATAGCGTCAATATAGACACCTAAATACCATTTATCTACTTCATCCGGGTCTATCTGTGTTAACAAGGCATAGTTACCTATGACCATTAAACGTTGAATGTGATGCGCGTAGGCTTCTTCTAAGCTTTGACCAATGGAATGCTTTAAGCAGTTCATCTTTGTTTCTCCGGTCCAAAAGAAATCGGGTAGAGGATTCTTATTCTCCAAACTGTTCAGCTGCGCATATTCGGGCATTTCTTTCCAATATATTCCTCGCATATATTCCCGCCATCCCAGGATTTGGCGTATAAAACCTTCTATTTGAGAGATATCTATATCGGATTTATTTTCATAGTAATAGTCCAGTACGGTATTAATAACCTCTTTTGGAGAAATAATTTTAGCGTTCATGGCAAAAGATAACCTTGAGTGGAATAAAAATTTCTCTTCTGTATGAAGCGCATCCTGATAATCACCAAAATGTACCAAGAGTTTTTCGCAGAAGTAATGAAGTGTTTCCTTGCATTCTTTTCTGCTGGTAGGCCAATTAAATTTTCTTGTATCGATTTCTCCAAACGACACTATATCCGCCTTATTAATCTCATCAACAACTTTGTGTACATCTTGCCCAAAACCTAACTCTTTTGGTATGCCCGGTGTGCCTTTCCATTTTTTACGGTTGCTATGGTCAAAATTCCATTTACCACCTTCCGGTTGTCCCCCAACTATCATTATATCATGTTTTTTTCGCATCATACGATAGAAGTTTTCCATGATAAGCTGTTTTTTACCAGCAAAAAAGTTTTTCAATTCATAACGTGTCGTGTAAAAATGTTCGGTGTCTACAGTGGCGGTTTCAATCTTAAGTTCCTCACAAATGCTACTTAATTGCACATCTAAACGGTACTCGTCCGGTAGTTGGTATTCAAACTTTTCTGCACCGGTAATTTCGATATTTTTATGTATAATTTTTTCTAGGTCCTGTAAGTTGCTGCCATCAGAAATTTTATAGTAGCTAAAATTATGACCCTTTTCCGATAGTTCTTTTGAAAAACTGCGCATTGCCAAAAAGAAGGCTGTAATCTTCTGAATGTGATGCTTTACGTAGTCCGTTTCTTGACGCATTTCTGCCATGAGATACGTTACGTTTTCATCTACTTCATTGAACCATGAGTGGTTCTGGTCTAATTGGTCACCAAGAATTAGGCGAAGTATTTTCACGAATATTTATTTTTTAAAGATTAGAACAAGGTCTCCTGTAACCATAGTTTTTGAAATTTTCCACTACTGTCATACATACTGGCTTGTCTTTGAATATTGAATTTTCTATTTCTAGGGTCATTGCCCACTCCGCTGTTGTACATCCAATTGCCCCAATTGCTATGTACATCGTAATCAATTAGCATGCTTTCAAAATATGCGGCACCAACACGCCAATCTTGTTCAAGCTCTTTGGCCCAGAAACTAGCGACATTTTGCCGACCGCGATTACTCATCCATCCCGTCATGGCGAGCTCTGTCATATTGGCATTAACAAAAGGTTCTTTGGTGTTGCCATGAATCCAATTTTCCTTTTCTATCTCAGCGTTCTCCCATTGGTAATTAGCGTTGAGAATTCCTCCTAAATGAAAAATCTTGTTTTGATATTTAAGTGAAACGTACTTGAAGTAATCCCTCCAAATCAATTCAAAAATCAGCCAATAGGTGTCTTGATTTTTGATGATTTCTTTTTCAAATTGTTTCACCTGCCAGTAAATAGTACGTGCAGATATACTGCCATTTGCCAACCAAGCCGAGAGTTTAGAACTATAATCTTTTCCAATAAGTCCGTTTCTGGTTTTTTTATAGTAAGCTAGTTTTCTTGTTTCCCAGAAGTACGACGCCACTCTGTTATTAGCTTCATCTTCTCCTCCTTTGAAAGGAAATGCAGTGCGGGAATCCCTTGTGAAGTCTGATAATCCTAATTCGGCAAGCGTGGGTATTTTCGTTGTATTCGCTATTATATTCGTAGAATTTTTTGACTCGGGAATTGGATATGCTGACTTAATATGAGCATATTTTTCACATTTTTTCCTGAAGTTGGTAAATACATCAGGTACTTTTTTAAGGCTGTCAAATGGTATGTCATTAGGATGAAAAAGAAACTGATTATAAGCTGTTTCAAAATTGACCAAAGCAGGAACATTTGCGATGACTGAGTCAAAAACAGCACTTTCTTCGGGCGTCCATTCTCTTTGAAGAAAAATATTGTTTATACGATGCTCCTTCGTCAATTTGGGTATGACCACCTCTGGCTTGTCGTAAAAAACGAACAAGCAAATATTTAATCGACTTAGATTTTTTCTAAGGTTACTAACGGTTTCAATAAGGAATTTAGCTCGGTAACGCTCCGTTTTTTTAAATCCGAAATTATCTTGTTCATAATGTCTTGGATCAAAACAGTATGCGGCGATTACTTTTTCGCCCTTCATGGCATTGAACAACGATTCATTGTCAGCTACTCTTAAGTCATTTCTAAACCATACTAGATTGTTCATTTTGTATTATGCGTTAATTGAAACGGTTTTTATTGGTCCTACATCTCTTACTACAATACTTCACATTTTCCCAATTCTTTTCCCACTTCTTTCTCCAATTAAACGGTAAGCCGCATGTAGCGCAAATTTTGTTCGGTAATTCAGTTTTTTTATACCCCATCTAAAAGAGAGTTCGTTTCTTGGTCCGGTTTGGCGTAAGACAATCTATCCAAGACTTTTGGAAGTGCATAGCCGTCTAAACCTATACTAGCTACAGTAGCTGCTTTATCCAATTGTACCCAGCCATCTTTATGAATTAGTTCTTCTGGCAGATACAAATGTTGAATTTTGCCAATGATCAGTAGGCAGCCGTTCTCTTTAATTTCGTATTCATTTACATAGGTGCATCCAATTTTTATGGCACTCTCCTTAACGTAAGGTGCCTTAAAACCATCTAGGTATTGCTCGGAAAGTCCAGTTATTGTAAATTCAGAAATACCTTCATCATATTTAGCAGCGGTTTGGTGTGCTTTTTTAAAGTTGTCTTTAGAAACTTGATTTACGGTAAAATAGCCAGTAGATTTAAAATTACTGTACGTATCCCTACGCACAGTCAATGGTCTCATTATAAAACCTAACATTGGAGGGTTGCTACCAATGTGTACTACAGAGTTAAATATGGCCAAGTTACTTTCGCCTTTCTTGTTACTTGTCGCTAACAAATTGGAGGATCTATATCCGCTACAACTGTTAATTAGATTTGCTCTAAATCTGCTTGGTAGATCAGAAAAGCTGTCGGAATCAAAGTGTTTCAAGTTTTTTAATTTTTGTTTATCAAATTTAATTAAAAGCTAAACAATTTTAAGTTAAAATAAATATAAATAGGTTGTGCAGTAAAGGTCTTATGATTCCCGTACTGTGTTTAATTTTCTTATTTTTAACAACTAAAGCAATAGAAGGTATTACTCCATTTTTTATGAAACAAACTCAAAAGAATATAGCTATAATAGGGTCTGGTCTAGTGGGATCTTTACTTGCTATTTATCTGAGAAAATACCACCATAACATTACAGTTTTTGACCGTAGACCGGACATTAGAGGAATTCAGTTTTCAGGACGATCTATAAACCTTGCCATGAGTAATAGGGGATGGGCGGCACTGGAAGCGGTAGGTATAGCATCGGAAATTAGAAAAATTGGCATTCCACTCGATAAAAGGGCCATGCACGTTGTAGGTAAAGAGGAGTACTATCAAAAATATGGAAAGGAAGGAGAAGCCATTTGGTCTATTTCTAGAGGTGTTCTTAACAAAAGAATGATTGATTTGGCTGAAAAAGCCGGTGTAAATTTTAGGTTTGAGGAAAAGGTTTGGGATATAGATCTGCCAGAGGCTAAAATTTACACTGGGGAATCTGAAAAAAGTGAATGGAAGGCCTACCAGTATGACATGGTTTTTGGATGTGATGGTGCTTTTTCTAGGGTAAGGCATAAGATGCAAAGAAGGAGTAGGTTTGATTACTCGCAAGATTTTATAGATGTTGGATATAAGGAATTGACCATTCCTCCCAATGCTAATGGCACTCATAAATTGGATAAAAACTCCTTTCATATTTGGCCTAGGGGTAAGTTTATGCTCATTGCCATGCCCAATTTGGATGGCAGCTTTACATGTACCTTGTTCATGCCTTTTGAAGGGGAGGTGTCCTTTGAACAGATTGTTTCCAAAACGGATGCAAAAAAGTTTTTTAAAACGTATTTCCCAAATGTTAGTAGAGATATTGAAAATCTAACAGAAGACTTTTTTAAAAACCCAACAAGTGCTATGGTTACCATGAAGTGCTATCCTTGGACGTATTGGGACAAGGTTGCTTTAGTAGGTGATTCCGCCCACGCCGTGGTGCCTTTCTATGGACAAGGCATGAACGCGGGCTTTGAAGATATTTATTGCCTAAATAACATTATAAGAAAATATGGTGATGATTGGGAAACCATTTTTAAAATATATCAAGAAGAGCGTAAACCCAATGTAGATGCCATTGCCGAATTAAGCTATCGAAATTTTATAGAGATGAGCAGTAAAACTGCGGACACCAATTTTTTACTTCAGAAGAAGATTGAAAAACACTTTGCTGCCAAACATCCAGATAAATGGATTCCTGTATATTCTCGTGTTACTTTCTCTAATAGACCCTACGCCGAAGCCTTGTCCATAGGGGACAAGCAAGAATTAATTATGAAAGAGGTCATGCAATTACCCAATATTACTGCTATTTGGGATTCAGCGGAAGTAGAAAATAAGATTTTGGATTTATTGTCCTAGTATTTCATTTCGGCCCTTCTCATAGGCATACTGTCTATAAGGTTAAAAATAGTTTCTGCTTTAACGGGGTAGGGTTCCTTAAATTTTACGCCACCATCTTTACCCAATAAAATGACACCTTCAAAAGAGGGTTTAATTAGACGTTCGCTTTGTAGTGAAAGAAGCGCTCCATTATCATCATAAAACGAACCTTGGGCGTATAACAATAGTAAAAGAGCACGCTCCTCAACTTCTTTCTCCTGGGATTTAAAAGCTAACATAGCAGGTTTAGCTTTGGAAAACTTTTGGTCACTATCCGTAAAAATAACCACTCTATTTTTCCATTTAAAATCAGAAAGGTCCTGTGAGTATAGCATAAAGGATGTGGAATATATAATGATCAAGCAAAAATTTCGTAGGGTGTACATGTCTTAATATAAATAAAAAAGCCATCTTTTAAAAGATGGCTTTACTAATACTATTTTAATGCTATTATAATTTGGAGAACATTTTTTGCATTTTCTCGGATTCTTCTTCCGCTAAAGTCGGATCAACCAAAATTCTACCACTGTGTTCATCGGTAATTATTTTCTTGCGAGAAGCTATCTCTACTTGTACTTGTGGTGGTATCGTGAAAAATGAACCTCCAGAAGCACCTCTTTCGATGGGAACAACAGCTAGGCCATTTTTAACGTTATTACGAATACGAGCATAGGCTTTCACCAAACGCTCTTCTATCTTATCTTGGTACTTTATAGATTCTTCCAAAAGCGCTTTTTCTTCTTTCTCGGTTTCCGCGAGAATAGCATCTAACTCTCCTTTTTTATGTTTAAGGTGAGCCTCACGTTCGCTCAAACGTTCCTTAGTTTCAGAAATAACCTCTTTCTTTTGATCTATCTGAGCTTTAAATTCTTTAATATTCTTTTCAGCTAATTGTATTTCCAATTCCTGAAATTCTAGTTCTTTACTAATAGAATTGAATTCTCTACTGTTACGAACATTTTTTTGTTGCTCTGTGTATTTCTTTATCAAGGCTTTCGCTTCCTCAATAAGATTTTTCTTTGCACCTATTTCAAAATTGATAGTTTCTAAATCGGTTTTAAGTTTATCCATTCTAGTTTTTAGGCCTAGGACGTCATCTTCCAAATCTTCAACTTCCAAAGGTAACTCACCACGAACGTTGCGTATTTCATCTACTCTTGAGTCAATTAATTGCAGGTCATATAATGCTCTTAACTTCGCTTCTACAGATGAATCTTCTTTTTTTGCCATACTTAAAAATACTTGATAGGATTTGTTATACTTTCCGATAAACGGATTGCAAAATTAGGAATTTTTTTCGTAAGATAATCAACTAAAAGAGTTTTTGTAAACTGCTCAGTTTCAAAGTGTCCAATATCCGCTATGACCATCTGTTTTTCCGCTTCGTAAAATTGATGGTATTTTATGTCTGCCGTCACAAATATATCTGCCTTAGCTTGCTTTGCCGCTCTTATAGCAAAGGCACCACTTCCTCCTAAAACCGCTACTCGCTTTACAGGTTTTCCAATTAATTCCGAATGTCTTACGACCGTTGCGTTCATTTTTTTCTTCAGGAAGGTCAGAAAAACTTCTTCTGCCATAGGTTCTTCTAGTTCTGCTACCATGCCCATACCTATATGTTGGTTGGTGTTTTCTAGTGTTGTCACTTCATAGGCTACTTCCTCATAAGGATGGTTCTTTTTTAGGGAAGTTAAAATCTTATGTTCGTCCATTTTTGGATAGGTAAGTGAAATCATTACCTCCTCATCAATGTGTGTTTTTCCTTTTTCTCCTTTTAACGGATTGGTATTTTCTCCTGGCCTGTAACTTCCTTTGCCTATTGTTGTAAAACTGCAGTTGTCGTAGTTTCCAATAGTGCCAGCTCCTGCTTTAAATAATTCTTCTCGTAGTTTGTCCGCAGCATCTGCCGGTACATACGTGACTAATTTTTTGATGGTTCCTTTCTGAGGAATCAATATTCTTCTATCTATTAATTCTAGAACTTCGCAGATTTTAGCGTTTACACCATTAAAAGAATTGTCTAGCGCGGTATGTGGGGAGTATATGGCGATGTCGTTTTTTATTGCTTTTAAAACGGTACGCTCCACGTAATTCCTTCCGGTCAACTTTTTTAATCCATCAAAAATAATTGGATGGAAACTTACGATAAGATTACAGTTATTGGCGATTGCTTCATCAACTACGTGTTCTAGTGTATCAAGGGTTACCAATATACCCTTCACTTTCATCTGACTATCGCCAACGAGAAGACCAACATTGTCAAAGCCCTCGGCATAATCTAAAGGAGCAAGTTCTTCTAAAATTTCTATAACACCATTTACTGTCATTTTCAATAAAATATAAGGTTATCAAAGATAAAATATTATATTTTCGTTCCGATGCAACTGTTGAGAAAACTTCTTTTTCCCATTTCCTTAATTTATGCCTTAGTGGTACGCATTAGAAACTTTTGCTATGATATAGACCTATTTAAATCGAAAACATATACTACACCCACCGTTTGCATAGGCAACCTTAGTGTTGGCGGTACTGGCAAGACACCCATGGTAGAGTTTTTGATAAGAACGCTTCAGAAGGACTATAAGTTGGCCGTATTAAGTAGAGGTTATAAACGTAAAACAGCTGGTTTTATGATTGCAAACGCTAAAACACGCGTGGAAGCAATTGGAGATGAACCTTATCAAATTTTCAAGAAATTTCCTAGGGTTAGCGTTGCAGTAGATGTGGATAGACGTAACGGGATTGAGCAGCTTGAGAAAACCTTAGATCCTGATATCATTATACTAGATGATGCTTTTCAACATAGACGCGTAAAGCCTTCACATACCATTTTACTTACGGCATATGATAATATGTATGTAAATGATTGGTACCTTCCAACGGGCGATTTGAGGGATAGTAAATATGCCGCTAACAGGGCGGATTTAATTGTTATAACCAAATGCCCTCGTGCAATTTCTGAAACCGAAAAAAGAGCTATTAGGGAACAAATGAAGCTCTCTGAACATCAGCAGGTGTTATTTTCATTTCTGGAATACGACAATAAATTACAAGGCACACATGGTGCGTATAATTTACAGTCATTTGAGAATGAAGAAATTACCTTGGTTACAGGCATTGCCAATCCAAAACCGTTATTTGATTATTTAGTTGCTAAGGGCTTAAGAGTTTTGCATTTGGCCTATGCGGATCATCATTTTTTTACTGAGAAGGAGGTACAATTATTCAAAACTAAGGAAACGATTATAACAACGGAGAAGGACTATATGCGTTTAGCAGGTAAGGTCGAAAATCTATATTATCTTCCTATTCGGCATGCTTTTTGGGCTGAAGATGAGGCGGTAATAGAAGCGTACTTAACTGGTATTATGAAGTAGAATTCTGTATCTTCTTGTCAAAAATATTCTCTCCTATTTTTTGATAGAAAATCTCCGGTTTAAAAGGTTTTGTTACCACATCATTGCATCCTGCAGCGTAAAAACTCTCTAAACTATCATCTAATGAAATTGCGGTCAGGGCTATAATGGGTGTTTGTTGATCAAACTCACGTATTTGTATAGTTGCCTCTTCGCCGCTGATTCCGGGCATATGAATATCCATTAAAATAGCGTCGTAGACATTTTCCTTGGCAAGCACAACGGCCTCTTCACCATTACTGGCAATATCACTAGTGATATCCTTTTTGGTCAGCATTTTCTTGGTGATGACCTGGTTAATTTTGTTGTCCTCAACTATCATTAAGTGAAGGCCTTTAAAATCGTAGTCTCTCTGGGTAATTTCAAAATCAACGGTATCGACAAGGTCTTCTAAACTTTTCATATCCACTTCAAAAAAGAAGGAGCTTCCCTCACCGAGGCTACTTTTAAGCTGAATTTTACTACCAAAAAGTTTCAATAAGCTTTTTACTATGGTAAGACCAAGACCGGTGCCTCCGTATTCTCTGTTTATTTGGATAGAACCTTGTTCAAAGCCTTCAAAAATACTTTGCTGTTTTTCTTTAGAAATACCGATACCATCATCTTTTACCTCAAAATAGATTTTTACTTCCTCGTTTTCTTTTTTGAGTAGTTTGGCAATTACCGTGACTTTTCCGTCTTTGGTGAATTTTATAGCGTTACCTATAAGATTCATGAAAACTTGGGACAGCTTTAATGGGTCACTCATTAAATGGTTTGGAATATCTGAGTCGTAATCTAGAATTATCTGTGTTTTGTTTGCTTTGGCACTTTGTTGAAGGGAATCAATAACTTCATTGATAATCTTTTTCAGGTTAAACTCCATGTTTAAAGGCTCCAACTTATTGGCATCAATTTTATTGATATGAAGGATGTCGTTAATAAAGTTTAAAAGATAATCTCCAGAAAACTTTAAGGCCTTTAAATGTTCTTTTTGATGATCGGATGGGTTTTCCTCTAAGAGTAAATGCGTAAGACCCGTAACGGCATATAAGGGAGTTCGGAGCTCATGACTAACTGTAGATAAAAAGTTGGTTTTGGCCTCCATTGCCTGTACTGCGCCATCTCTGGCGACTTGTAGTTCTTTGTTTTTTGTCTGTAAGAGATCGTTTGTCTTTAGTTTAATTTGGTTGTTGCGGTACAAAGAGACCGCCAAGAGAGTTATAATTATAAGAAAGGCCGATGTTAGTATTGCGGTAATTTCAGATCTGTTCTGAGATTCCGTAAGTTCTTGGATTTTATCTTCCTGTCTTATAATTTCCTCGGTTTTAAAGTCGTCCCGTATCTTATCAGCGGTTTTAGCTTCTAACTTTAGTTTTTCAATATTGAATATAGAATCTTTGATTTCAATTAGATTTCTATTGTTAGCCAGTGATTTTTCGTACTGTCCTAGTTTTTCATATACTTTCGTCAAGAGTTCATTAGCTCCTTTGGTTTCCATGAAAAAACCATTTTTATTAGCTAATTCTAAGGCATTTTCACCATTTTTTGCACTCTCCTCTAAATTTTCGGTTTTAAGATTTAGTTCTGCCAAGCCTAGATAAGCCTGAGTGGTTAAATAGTCTTTTTCGTAAATGTCCGTATTTACAACGAGCGAATTTAAATTTTTTGAAGCACTTTCATACTTTTCCAAATTCATATAAACTTGAGCTTCGGTAAGGAGTATATTATTGAAAAAATTACGGTCGTTATTTAGTTGTTTAGCTTCATTGAGCATAAATAGCGCCTGAAAATTTTGATTGCTACGATAGAGCAAAATGGCCTCTATATATTTATGAATGGCATCTCCGTAAGGGTAGGCAATGTCTTTTAAAAGTACGCTGGCTCTGTCCCAATAAAACTGGGTGTCCGCTTCTTTTTCTAATTTTAGGTACAGTAATGAGAGCTCGTGATAACTATCTATTAGTGCCTTGATATCTTCATTTTTCTCTGCTTCTTCCGAAGCTTTATCCAAAGTTTCCAAGGCTTGGTCTATCTTGTTCTGATTTCTTAGTTTTCTTGCTTCGTTGAAGTAGGGGGCGATATCTTTGTATGGGATAGAGTCTTGGGCATATAATGGACTCGCTATTATTGAGAATAACAATAATAAAACAAAATGCTTTAGGCTTTTATGTAATGAAGAGAATTTCAAATATATTCTTTGTTGTTCATAAAATGTATAAGGTCAATAATTCTGCTGCTGTAGCCAGTTTCATTATCGTACCAACCTATTATTTTAACCATTTTCCCTATTACGGAAGTCATCTGAGAATCAAACGTACAAGAATGAGAACTATTGTTTATATCAATAGATACTATAGGGTCTTCCGTGTAAAATAGGATATCCTTTAATTCGTTATCTGCTGACTTTTCAAAAGTATCATTTATTTCTTTAATAGTAATATTCCTTTTTACATTGAAGGTAATATCTGTCAAAGAACCATTTGGAACTGGGACTCTGATACCGCAGCCACCGATTACATCAGCTAAATCGGGGAAAATTCGAGTTAATGCTTTTGCGGCTCCTGTAGTTGTGGGAACAATAGATTGCGATGCTGCTCTGGCTCTTCTTAAATCTCGATGCGGTTGATCATGTAAGCTTTGATCACTGGTGTAAGAGTGTATTGTGGTAATATAGGCCTGCTCAATACCACATAAATCATTGATGACTTTAATCATTGGTGCCGCATTATTAGTAGTGCACGAGGCATTGGATATAATTTCGTCGTTTTTAGTTAAGGCACCTTCATTAATACCGTAAACTATCATTTTAATAGCCTCGTCAATAGGTGGAACGGATAATATAACTTTCTTGGCGCCATTTTTTAAATGATAGTCTAGGCTTTCTTTGGTCTTAAATTTTCCGGAACATTCAACGACTATGTCAACTTTTTGAGCTGTCCAGTTTATCTCTTTAGGGTGCTTTTGATTAGTAAGTTTTATAGCTTCTTTTTCTACAATAATATGTTGATCGTCATAAGATATAGACGAGTTCATTATCCCATGAATACTATCGTATTTCAAAAGATGTGACAGTGTTTTGGTATCCGCCAAATCATTAATCGCCACCACTTTAAGATTGGGATGATTTTGAAGTAGCCTGAAAAATGTACGGCCTATACGACCAAAGCCATTGATACCTATGTTAACTGTTTTCATGGCATAAAATTAAGGCTTTAAAAGCTGCTGAGAACTTTCTGTTTAAAACTTGATGGAGTAAAAGTACTAATGAATATGTTTATGGGCCTTATAAGAAGAACGCACCAAAGCACCACTTTCTACATGTCTAAAACCCATTTCCAAACCAATCGTTTCATATTTCTTAAACTGCTCCGGTGTAATAAATTCTTTTACGGGCAAGTGTTTTTTTGAGGGCTGTAAATATTGTCCGATAGTAACAATATCTACCTTTGCTTTTCGTAAATCTTGCATTGTTGCAATCACTTCTTCCTCTAATTCGCCAAGGCCCAACATTATGCCGGATTTTGTTCTATTAATGCCACTTGCTTTTAAATAACGTAAAACTTCTAGACTTCGTTCGTATTTTGCTTGTATCCGTACTTCCCTGGTTAGCCTTTTTACGGTCTCCATATTATGTGACACCACTTCTGGTGCAACAGCCACGATACGGTCAATATGTCTTTCTATACCTTGAAAATCAGGAATAAGTGTCTCTAGCGTAGTATTTGGATTCATTCTTCTGATAGCCTTTACAGTTTCGGCCCAAATAATAGAGCCCATATCTTTAAGGTCGTCTCGGTCTACTGAAGTAATTACGGCATGTTTAATTCCCATAATTTTTATAGATCTTCCCACCTTTTCTGGCTCAGCCCAATCTACATCTTCTGGTCTACCAGTTTTAACACCACAAAAACCACAAGAACGGGTACAAATATTACCTAATATCATAAATGTGGCGGTACCCTCTCCCCAACATTCGCCCATATTCGGGCAACTACCAGAAGTACAAATGGTATGCAAATCATACTTTTCCACCAAACCTCTTAGTTGGGTGTATTTTTTACCTGTAGGGAGCTTTACCCTAAGCCATTTTGGTTTTCCTTTTGGGGGCGCTACATTTTCTTTTACTGCTACGGACATACCTAATTTTTACACAAATATACGAACTAAATTGCACCCGTACCGAGCAGAAAGAGCTGCTTAGTTGTTATAAAAAAGTAAATGTTTTTAAGTTGTATTGGGGTTACTTTGTATTTGTAATAATCTCTGCAAGTAATTTTTTGGCCCTTAACAATTTTACTTTAACATTGTTCATTGGCTCATTGAGCTTATCTGCTATATCAGCATAGCTAAGTTCATTGAAGAACCTTAGATTTATGACTTCTTGGTAATGTGGTTTAAGCTTTTTGATATCTCTGAGTAGGTTTGCTAGATTTTGCTCTTGTATCAGTTGATCTTCCATGGAAGGAGCATTATCCAACACTTTACGGATTGCCTCACCACTACCTCTGGTATCTAAGATGCTTCTTTTTCTTTTACGAATAAGGTCTATGTGAATATTTTTAGAAATAGCTATGAGCCAAGTTTTGAAAACATAGGCGTTGTCATAGGTATTTATTTTGTCAAAAGCTTTAGAGAAGGTTTGTATAGTAATGTCTTCAGCGTCATTTTCATTCTCTGTGCGCTTTAATTGAAATCCATAAACATCGTTCCAAAAACAATCTAAAAGTTTACTAAAAGCAATTTGGTTGCCTTTTTTCGCCTTTGCGATTGTGTCTTCCAGAACTTTTTTGTTATCCAATATAAATAATTACTATAAGTTATAAGAAACTCGTAAACCTTAGCTATCTCCCTATTTTAGGCCACTATATCTTTTTTACAGTCTTGTTCGCTCGGAAGTTTTCCGCACATGCCACAGGCTTCTCCATCCTTGTTCAAGAATGGACTTTGACTTGCACAGGTGCCTGCAAATTTACCATCTTTTTTTGCCCAAATCTTTATAGCTATCCCTGAAAACGCAAGTGCTAAAAGACCTATGGTGAGTAAAATAAGTTTCATAAACTAAAATTTTTACAAAGATAAAAAAATAAAGCCCCTAGTAGGGGCTTTAAGATTACTTTAATATGAGGATTTAGTAAGAGATGTTCGCAACTATATTATCTACGGTCGGATTTAGATTTCCGCCTTCTGGTTCAATTGTAATATAACTAACCGCATTTTCTGCATACGGCAACGCCATTAGATTTTGGCTGTTTGTAGCCTCTTCTATAATTCCTAGATTTAACATTTCTCCATTAACCTCTGCCCACATCTGATAACACTGGTTTTCTGGTAGATTAGGAAGCTTACTAACGTTTATGTAAGAGAGTTTCTTTACAGGGTTGATATAGGCAACAGCCTTTAATTCTTTGGCTTTTCTATTACCATTAACAGTGTATTTTTTTGTCTGAGGATTATTGAGGACTATAAATTGGTTCCTTACATCCTCTAGTTGCTGTTTCATGTCCGCTTCCAAAAGCTTTATTTTATTACTTACAACACTATTCTCTTCTTGAAGATTTTGGTTCTGGTTGTAAAAGAAATAAGAAGCACTTGCAAACATAACAGCTGCAAAACTTGCTGCAATAGCGTACCTAAAGAATTTTTTTCTTCCGCTTCTCTCAGAACGAATCCTTGCTACTATCTTTTCCTTAAGTCCTGCCGGAGATTTAATGGCATGTAGTTTGGCAAAGGTTTCTAAGTTATCCTGAAGTTCATTGTATGTCTTTCTTACTTCTGGATACATCGCAATATATTGTTCTACACGCAATGCTTCCATATCCGTAGTATTCCCTAAAAGATATTTTTCCAATAAATCGGATGCTAGGAATATTTTAATTTTTTCTTTCATTGTACTAAATTTAGTAAAAGCATTATCATAGCCGGACCATAAATCTTACCTAATTCTCTAAGTCCGATTTTTAATCTAGACTTAATGGTTCCTAATGGAATATCCAATTCGTCACTAGCTTCTTGTTGCGTCATACCTTGAAAAAATAATGCTTCTAACACTATTTGGTATTTTTCTTCAATCTTTTCTAGATTCTCCTGAATATCCATTAATTCTGGCCGTGTGCTTTCAACACCTAAAGTATATACGTCAGAAACATCAATTTGGATTTCCTTGTCGGATTTTGTGTTAACACTCCTTAGCTTATCTATAGCCGTGTTTCTAGTAATTCTAAATAACCAAGTAAATAGCTTGGCTTTGGAAGGATCGTAAGAATCTGCTTTCTTCCATATTTTCACAAAACTTTCTTGGAGTACATCTTGGGCTAGTTCCTGATCCCGAACTACTTTATTGGCTACACCTAGTAAGGTATCGCCATAATTATCATACAGTAGTGCAATGGCCTTATCATTGCGCTCCTGCAGTAATTCAACGATATGTTTTTCAAGTAGTGTGCTCATAATGTAAAGATGTGTCTAAAGTTTTTGCAAGACAAACATCCAAACCGCTTTATCTCTTCGTATATGAATAAACGCTAATTTATAAAATTGATTGTTAAGGCAGCGTTATCTAAAAATATATATCGCATAAGTGGTCAGCTGGTAACTGCTCACTTAGTTTTTGGTTAGTTTGGTTTGGTATAACCCTCGTAATTTTATTGCGAGGGTTATTTTATGACATTAACTTCTGGTTGAATACTAATTCCGAATTTAGCATATACTGCTTTGATAATAGTATGAGCCAGACCTAAAATTTCTTCACCTGTGGCCTTATCATAATTTACGAGTACTAAAGCTTGCTTAGTGTGCACACCTGCATCCCCGAAGCGTTTACCTTTAAAACCACATTGTTCAATAAGCCAACCAGCTGGTATTTTATAGGCAGATTCGGAGACTTTGTAAAAAGGTGCTGTTGGGTGTTTTTTAGTGAAGTTTTCAAATTCACTTTTAGTGATAATCGGATTTTTAAAGAAACTTCCACTATTTCCTATTTCTTTTGGGTCTGGTAGTTTGTTGTTTCTAATGGAAATAACGGCATTGGAGATATCCTTGATACTCGGGTCTACGATATGCTGCATTTGTAATTCTTCCTCAATTGCTCCATAGCCAGTGTGTAATTTATGATCTCTCTTGGTAAGTGCAAAGGTTACGTTAGTAATGACAAAGGCATCTTTTCCTTCCGATTTAAAGAAAGATTCCCGGTAACCGAATTTACAATCCTCTTTTGAAAATTCCCTTACTTCTAGATTTTCTCGGTTTATTGCCTCACAACAGACAAAAGAATCCTTTAGTTCAACTCCGTAAGCACCAATATTTTGGACAGGTGCCGTACCTGTATTGCCAGGTATAAGCGACATATTTTCTAATCCGCCGAACCCTTGCTCTATGGTCCACAACACGAATTGATGCCAGTTTTCACCGGCCATGACTTTGATTTTTACGTGCTTATCATTCTCTGAAATAATGGTTTTGCCCTTATTGTTTACATGAATGACCAATGCATTGATATCATTGACTAAAAGCATGTTACTACCTCCGCCTAGAATAAACTTTTCTGGGTACTCCTTTAATTCTAAAGCATTTTTTAATTCTTGGACATTGGTTACGGCGACAAAAAAACGTGCTTTCACGTCAATTCCGAAGGTATTGAAGTTTTTTAACGAGAAGTCTTTCTTAATCTGCATTATCCAATGTAACTTTTTAAAGCTTCCCCTAAAATATGAACTGCTCTTTTAAGACTTTCTTGATCGAGTACATAGGCAATTCTAATTTGATTTTTTCCTAAACCGGGCGTAGCATAAAAACCAGCGGCAGGCGCAACCATGACCGTTTCATTATTTACCCTAAAATCTTCTAGCAGCCATTGTGCAAAATCATCGGCATCTGCAATGGGTAGTTCTGCAATGCAATAAAATGCGCCATTAGGTTGTGCTACTTTAACACCATCTAGCTTTTTTAGTTCGGTAATAAGTAAATTTCTTCTTAGAACGTATTCTTCAATGACATCATCAAAATAGCTTTGGGGAGTGTCTAAGGCAGCCTCGCTGGCAATTTGGGCATAGGTCGGCGGTGAAAGCCTTGCTTGGGCAAATTTCAAAGCCGTTTTAATTACTTCTTTGTTCTTGGATACTAAGAAGCCTATCCTTGCCCCACACATACTGTATCTCTTGGATACGGAATCAACAATTATGGCGTGTTCATCTAATCCTTCTTCCTGTAAGATGGAATAGTGCGAAGTATTGTCGTAAGTAAACTCTCTGTAAACTTCATCCGCAATTAGAAATAAATCATGCTTTTTTACGATTTCCGCCAGTTTTTGAATCTCTTCTTTGCTATAAAGATATCCCGTAGGGTTACCTGGATTGCAGATGAGGATTCCTTTGGTCCTAGGGGTAATTAATTTTTCGAAATCTGCTATTGGAGGAAGGGCAAAATTATTTTCAAGTTTTGAAATGACTGGAACTACCTTTACGCCTGAGGCGGTGGCAAACCCATTGTAATTGGCATAAAAAGGCTCGGGTATAATAATTTCATCTTCGGCATCGGCAATGGAGCCCATAGCGAAAGAAAGTGCCTCGGAACCACCGGTAGTTACAATGATATCTTTTGCGCTTACACTAATGCCATTGCGATGATAGTATGCGGCTATCTTGGTTCTATATGCCTCTGAACCTTCTGTTCTGCTATATTCTAAAACGTTAAGGGTGTTGTTTTTTACCGCATCAAGGGCAATTTGCGGCGTTTTTATATCTGGTTGCCCAATGTTAAGGTGTATGACCTTGGCTCCTTTTTTCTTTGCATTTTCCGCATAAGGGACTAGTTTTCTAATAGGCGATTCGGGCATGGAAAGCCCTTTTTGGGAAACAGATGGCATAAGCTCTAATTTTTAGCAAAAGTGGTAAATCATTGTGGATCTTACAATAGTAGCGTAGTTTATTTACCGAGTGCTCGCAGAACTGTTAAAACCCAGGGGTGAAAGAAAAAATGTCGTAACTTGAAGAGAGTTAATCAATTGGATTACAAGATGTCAACATATTTTTCACGGCTACATTTTTTATTTGCTATATGTTTTCCCATATTCTTCTTTGCCCAGAACTATGAAATGGAGAAAGGGCAACGGGTTGAAAAGATAAATTTTGAGTTAATTAATAATTTGATGGTTGTTCCTGTTGAGGTAAACGGAACTGAGTTATCCTTTATCTTGGATTCTGGGGTAGGTACACCAATTTTATTTAATCTTGCGGACCAAGATTCCATTCAACTTAAAAATGTTTCAGAAATCACCATTAATGGTCTCGGTGAGGGCGACCCCATAAGTGCGCTTAGTTCTAGCGGTAATTTTTTCAAACTTGGAAATATTAGAAATTTTGCCCAAAAATTATATGTTGTTATGGATGGCGGCATCAATTTTTCTCCAAGTTTAGGCATACCTATCCATGGTATTATTGGTTATGACCTCTTCAAAGATTTTGTGGTAGATATTAATTATGTTACCAAAAGCATTCGATTTTACGATCCTGAAGATTATACCTATAAACATAAAAATAAGTCCAACACCTTACCAATTGATATTATCAATAAAAAAGCTTACTTAGATGCTGAAGTAGGTTTAAGGAATGACGAACGTTTTGAGGTTAAATTGTTATTGGACACAGGAAGTAGTGATGCAGTTTGGTTATTTGAGGATGAGGATTTAAGTGTTCCCAAAGAATATTATGAGGACTTTTTAGGTAAAGGACTTGCTGGTGATATTTATGGAAAACGAACCAGAATCAATCATCTTAAAATAGGGGATTATGAACTGGATAATGCTAAAGCTGCCTTTCCTGATATGGTAACTTTTAGTTCCATTAAAAATCTCGGAGATAGAAATGGTAGTCTGGGAGGTGAGGTGCTACGAAGGTTCAATATAACCTTTGATTATCCGAATGAGCAAATTACTATTAGAAAGAACAGTAATTTTAGGAAACCCTTTCGATATAACATAAGTGGTATAGACTTACAACATGCAGGTGTACGATATGTATCTGAACGTATTTCTAGTCCTAATGGTGTTGTATTCAACAATGAAAGGAAGTATGGCGATGTTAAGATTTTATTGGAGAATGCTACCAAGCTCAGTGTTGTTCCTGAAATTGTTGTGTCCGCTATACGTGCTGGAAGTCCAGCCCATAGCGCAGGATTGAAAGAAGGAGATGTAATTTTAGCCGTAAACGGGAAAAGGATTCACCGCTATAAGCTTCAAGAGATTTTACATATGTTGAACGATAAACAAGGTAAACGCGTTAAAGTGCTTATTGAAAGATCGGATAATGACCTGCTTTTCAGTTTTATTTTAAAAGATCTATTTAAATAAAAATAGCCCGGCAGAACCGGGCTATAACTAATTTTATATGTATAAAGCGTATTACTTTCCGCTAACGGTAGATTTAATTTCTCCCTTTATCTTTAAAACTTTAGTCGGTGTATCCGCGTTCGATATTACGGTGATAGCCTTTCTAATAGGGCCTACACGGTTCGTATCATACTTCACTTGAATTTCACCGGTTTTACCAGGTAAGATAGGAGCTTCTGGTTTCTTAGGTATGGTACAACCACAACTAGAGCTTACTTTACTGATAATTAATGGAGCAGAACCCGTATTGGTGAACTCAAATACTCGCACACCATCAGAACCTTTTGCTATTTCTCCATAGTCAACGGTTTCCGTTTTAAACTCGATTTTAGCGGCCGTATCCTGTGCTGTTACAGTTAATCCGATCAGACCAACAAATAATAGAAGTACTATTTTTTTCATCATTTTTAATTTTTGAGCGAATTTCAAAATTAAATCTTTTCAGTTCAACCTCAAAATCCTTTTGTTATACTCTAACGTTACTTATTTTTGTTTCGTATTTAATTTTAGGTAAAAAAGAAGCTGAAAGCGATATTTAACAAATCTTTTCGGCTTTGTTTTTTAATCCTAACTCCATAATTCAAAAACTATTCCAAAAAATGGAAATCCCTTCAAAATATGAGCCACATGAGGTAGAGAACCGATGGTATGACTATTGGATGAAAAACAACTTTTTTCATTCTTCGCCAGATGATAGAGAGCCTTATACCATTGTTATTCCGCCACCAAACGTCACCGGTATTTTACATATGGGTCATATGTTGAACAATACTATACAAGATGTATTAATTAGAAGGGCGCGTCTCATGGGCAAGAATGCCTGCTGGGTACCAGGTATGGACCATGCCTCTATTGCCACTGAGGCTAAGGTCGTTGCCAAATTAAAAGAAGACGGAATAGCTAAGTCGGATTTATCTCGAGAAGAATTTTTAAAACATGCTTGGGATTGGACCGATGAATATGGCGGAGTAATTCTAGATCAACTAAAAAAGTTAGGTTGTTCTTGTGATTGGAACAGGACAAAATTTACTATGGATGACGATATGTCAGCTTCTGTAGTTAAAGTTTTTGTGGATTTATACAAAAAAGGTCAGATTTACAGGGGCCACAGGATGGTTAATTGGGATCCAGAAGCGCAAACCACACTTTCCGATGAAGAAGTAATCTATGAGGAAAAGCAGGGGTTATTGTATTATCTAGAATACCAATTAGAGGGCTCGGATGAAAAAGTGACTATTGCCACCACAAGACCTGAAACCATTTTAGGCGATACTGCAATTTGTATTAACCCCAATGATGAACGATTTCAGCATTTAAAGGGTAAAAAAGCCATTGTACCCATATGCGGGCGGCTTATCCCCATAATCGAAGATGAATATGTTGATATAGAATTTGGAACAGGATGCCTAAAAGTTACACCAGCTCACGATATTAACGATAAATCCTTAGGTGAAAAGCACAACCTTGAAACTATTGATATTTTTAATGATGATGCTACCCTTAATAGTTTTGGATTGCACTATCAAGGGAAAGATAGGTTTGTAGTGCGTAAAGAAATTTCCAAGGAACTAAAAGAAAAAGGTTTTTTGGTTAAAACGGAGACCCATATCAATAAAGTAGGAACCTCTGAGCGAACCAAGGCGGTGATAGAACCCAAACTTTCAGACCAGTGGTTTCTTAGGATGGAAGATTTGGCAAAGCCGGCTTTGGATGCCGTGATGACAAGTAAAGAAGTAAAACTTTTCCCTAAGAAATTTGAAAATACCTACCGTCACTGGATGGAAAATATTCGGGATTGGAATATTTCCCGTCAGTTGTGGTGGGGACAACAAATTCCCGCTTACTATTTTGGTGACGGACAAGACGATTTTGTTGTAGCAACAAATATCGATGAAGCTTTGGCTTTAGCCAAAGAAAAATCGAATAACCAACAACTAACAGCTAACAACTTAAGACAAGACGAAGATGTTCTAGATACATGGTTTTCCTCTTGGTTATGGCCTATAAGTGTATTTGGAGGTATTTTAGACCCTGAAAATGATGAAGTGAAGTATTACTATCCTACAAACGATTTAGTTACGGGTCCGGATATTTTATTTTTCTGGGTAGCAAGGATGATAGTTGCAGGTTATGAATACCGAGGAGAACGACCTTTTGAGAACGTATATTTTACTGGCCTGGTAAGGGACAAGCAGCGAAGAAAAATGTCTAAATCGCTAGGCAACTCGCCTGATGCCTTAAAGTTAATAAGTGACTACGGTGCAGATGGTGTGCGTGTTGGTTTACTCTTAAGTTCTGCCGCTGGGAATGATTTAATGTTCGATGAGGACCTTTGTCAGCAAGGAAAGAATTTTGCCAATAAGATTTGGAATGGTTTCCGTTTGTTGAAGGGATGGGAAGTTTCAGATTTACCGCAGCCTCAAGCTTCTAAATTAGCATTGGATTGGTATGCTTCAAAGTTTAATGAGACTTTAGTTGAGATTGAAGACCATTTCAGTAAATACCGTATTTCTGATGCGTTAATGAGTATTTATAAATTGGTTTGGGACGACTATAGTTCTTGGTTACTAGAGCTTATAAAACCAGCATATCAACATCCTATAGACAGAACAACCTTTGATGCTGTAATTCATATTTTTGAACAGAACTTGAAATTATTACATCCGTTTATGCCATTTCTTACCGAGGAGGTTTGGCAGCATATTGCGTCTAGAACTCCACAGGAAGCATTGGTGGTAGCAGAATGGCCGAAAGTATCGGCGTCTGATAAGCGTTTAATTGAAGATTTTGATTTTGCGACAGAGGTCATATCGGGAATTAGGACCATTAGAAAAGAAAAGAATATTCCTATGAAGGAAGCTTTGGGGCTTTCTGTATTGAATAAAGAAAAAGTAGACCTTAAATGGGATGCCATCATCTGTAAATTAACCAACGTTTCGGAAGTTTCTTATATCGATAGTCCTTTGGAAGGGGCCTTGACTTTTCGGGTAAAAGCTAATGAATACTTTATTCCCGTTGAAGGAAATATTGATGTTGAAGCAGAAATAACAAAAATAAAAGAAGAGCTCAAGTACACAGAAGGTTTTCTAAAATCTGTTCAGAAGAAATTGTCCAACGAACGTTTTGTTAACAATGCTCCGGAACAGGTTGTTGGTATAGAAAAGAAGAAAGCTGCAGATGCTGAAGCAAAAATTGAAACCTTAAAAAAGAGTTTGGCAAATTTAGGTTAAGTACAGATAGTGGCCTTAATTAGGGTAAACACAATGTTTTTTTAGAATATAATGTTTGTTATCTTTAGACAAACAGTACTATCATGAAAACAAAAACACTATTACTATCCGTTCTCTTTGGGGTATACCTAACCGCTCAGGATAATACTACTAAAATTCTTCCTGCGGAAATACAGATTAAGACTGCTGTTCTTCCTGCACCAGATGCCGATAAGGATGCGGCCATGGTTTACGGTTATAATGTAGAAGGTAAGATGATTGTACTCCGTGAGGGTACTAATAATCTCGTTTGCCTCGCAGATGACCCTAAAAAAGAAGGTATTAGTGTTTCGTGTTATTCTAAGAAGTTAGAACCCTTTATGAAAAGGGGAAGGGCGCTTACGGCCGAAGGCAAAAATTTCAAGGAAAAAAGAGAAATCCGCGGAATGGAAGTAGCTAAAGGTGAAATACAAATGCCTCGCGAACCTAGCATGACATATATCTATTACGGAAGTGAGGCAGGCTATGATCCAGATACAGGAGAATTAGAAGATGGTCAGTTCAGGTATGTTATTTATACGCCTTTTGCGACTACAGAGTCCACCGGTTTGCCGGATAAACCACATGCCAAAGGAATGCCTTGGTTAATGGATCCCGGGACTTTTCGTGCCCACATCATGGTAGGTCCTTTCAATTAATAGCTCTAGAGCATAGTATCATGGAAGCATACGCTACGGCATTACTCTACGCTATTCCTTTTTTTATGGTACTCCTGGGAGTAGAGATTTTGTATGGTTATCTTGTTAAAAATCAGAAGCATAATGTGCTAGATTCTGTGTCTAGCATAAGTTCTGGGCTTACCAATATTATTAAAGATTCTTTAGGAATAGGCGTTATTTTGGTTACCTATCCATACTTGTTAGAAGCATTGGCCCTAACTGAAATAGAAAACACATGGCTGGTTTGGGTAATGGCATTCATAGCTATAGATTTTGCGGGGTACTGGAACCATAGATTAAGTCACAAGGTCAATTTTTTCTGGAACCAACATGTTATTCATCATAGTAGTGAGGAGTTTAATTTAGCCTGCGCATTAAGGCAATCTATTTCTAATTTATTGGGATATTTTCCTTTACTATTAATTCCGGCTGCTTTATTAGGCATCCCAAATGAAGTGATAGCCGTATTAGCCCCGGCGCATTTATTTGCCCAGTTCTGGTATCATACGCAGCATATAGGTAAGTTAGGGTTTTTAGAATACATCATTGTAACACCATCGCAACATCGCGTGCATCATGCTATAAACCCAGAATATATAGATAAGAATTTAGGTCAAATATTATGTGTATGGGATAGGTTGTTCGGTACGTTTCAAGAAGAATTAGCTGCGGTGCCACCCCAATACGGTATATTAAAACCAGCAAGGACATGGAATCCCCTATATATCAATTTTCAACATATTTGGAGGCTACTATTGGATGCTTGGAGAACCAATAATTTATGGGACAAAATACGAATATGGTTTATGCCTACCGGTTGGAGACCTAACGATGTTATTAATCGGTACCCGATTCGGATTATTGAAGATGTTTACGGGTTTGAACGTTACAAAACGGCAACTTCTAAACGATTTAACGCTTATCTCATATTTCAGTTACTAACGACTACCGCACTTTTGTTGTTCATGTTCTATAATTATGGAAATTTAAGTTTTGGAGAACTTCTTATGTACGGGGGTTTAATATTTTTGGGAATTTATGGGTATACAAGCTTAATGGATAGGACGGCATATGCTATTTGGGTAGAGGTTCTAAGAGGAGTTTTAGGGGTCACCATAATTCTCTTTACTGGAGATTGGTTTGGAATGAATAACTATATCGTTTGGGGGAGTTTAATGGTTTTGGTTTATTTCATTTTAACTATCATGGGAGGGTTTTACTTTACTTTTAGCAAAGACCTATACCCAGAAGCTTCACTAACCATCTAAATTATTGTTATGATCAGACCCTATATTTTAGCGGAAACGAATTGGAAGCATCTTAAAGACGAAAGTTTTGATCTTGCTATTTTACCATGGGGTGCTACAGAGGCACACAATTATCATTTACCCTATGCTACAGATAACTTTCAGGCTGAGGCAATAGTCCAGGAGTCTGCAAAAATTGCTTGGAAAAAGGGCAAAAAGGTGATTGTGCTTCCAACTATTCCATATGGTGTAAATACGGGTCAAAAGGATATTTATTTAGATATGAATCTAAATCCGAGTACCCAATTAGCCATTCTTAGGGACCTTATCACAGTACTAAATGCTCAAGGAATTTATAAATTATTGATTTTCAATGGGCATGGCGGCAACAATTTTAAACCTTTGGTAAGAGAGTTAGGGTTAGAATTTCCCAATATGTTCATCAGTTTCTGTTTTTTCCCTCAAATGTTTGATAAGTCAATTTACTTTAAAGAGGAAGGCGATCACGCCGACGAAATGGAAACAAGTCTAATGCTTTATTTAAGACCAGATTTAATTCTTTCACGGAACGAATGGGGTAGTGGAGATGCTAAGAAGTTTAAAATAAAAGCTTTTAACGAAGGATGGGCATGGGCAGAGCGCCAATGGTCAAAAGTTAGTGCAGATACCGGGATAGGTAATCCTGAATATGCTACCAAGGATAAGGGAGAACGTTTCTTTAACGATGTTTGTGAAAAGCTTGCTAAGCTCTTAAATGAGATCTGTGATGCGGATCTGGAGAATCTCTTCGAATAGGCAAGACTATCTTAACGTAATTCTTGATTTACTAGTTTAATATAGGATTTCATAGCAGCTTTCTGGTCTATATTTTTAGCTTGGATTAATGCGTTGGCTTTAAAAGCGTTAATTAATGGTGTTTTACTTCCAGGGTTATCAAAATTTTCGTGAGCAATTTTATAGTACGCATATAATTTTAACAAGACATCCGCAGGAATGGGTGTTTTATAGCTATTCACAAAATCTATTGCGTCCCTAAAATCAGTATGTAATTTCTTCTTTTTCATTGGGGTCTACAAATGTAGCAATGCACGTACTCGCTCCTTTTACTTTTTGATTTAGCTGAACATTTATTTCACAGTCCAGTGGTAGGTAAAGATCTACTCTTGAGCCAAATTTAATAAAACCAGAGTCATCACCCTGCTGAACACTTTCTCCTTTTTCGGCGTAGTTTACGATACGTCTAGCCATGGCACCAGCAATTTGTCTAAAAAGAATATCACCAAACTTAGGTGTTCTAATGACCACTGTGGTTCGCTCATTTTCCTCGCTGGATTTAGGATGCCATGCAACTAAATATTTACCGGGATGATATTTAGAGTATTTAATGCTACCACTAGCCGGATAACGTGTTACATGAACATTAACAGGGGACATAAAGATAGACACTTGTTTGCGTTTGTCGTTGAAATATTCATTTTCTTCAACCTCTTCAATTACAACGACTTTACCGTCCACAGGGGAGAGAATTTCGTCAAAATTCTTGACAACTATTCTTTTGGGATTCCTAAAGAATTGCAAAATTAATACAAGTACAACTAGGGCCGTAATTTGTATGGTAAGTTTTAGCCAAGGGAGGTCTATAAAAAAATGCGACAGTATAACTGCTATACCAATTATGAAAAAGGTAGTCAATATAATTTTTTGACCCTCTCTATGAAACATATGTAAAAATATTTAATGTTAGGTATGCAAAAGGAGCGGCGAAGACTAGACTATCTAATCTATCTAACATACCGCCATGTCCGGGTAAAATAGCACCACTATCTTTTACTCCGGCCGTTCTTTTGAACTTTGATTCTATTAAATCTCCCAAGCTTCCGGAGATTACGATAACAGTTGCCAATATCATCCATTGCAAAGGGCTTATGATTTGTTCTTGTGTTCCCATAATATACGCTGCACCAAGGGCAAATATAAAACCACCAAGCGTACCTTCAACAGTTTTTTTAGGGGAAACGGCGGGAAATAATTTTGTTCTACCTATACTTTTACCGACCAAATAGGCAAAGGAGTCGTTCACCCAAATTAGTATAAAGATTCCCATGATAAGGAGCTTTGCAAAAGCATCGTTCTTATACGGAATCATAGTTAAAAAAATACAACCTCCACCAATATAAAAAAGCCCAATTAGGAACTTTTGCAGGGTGTTGAACATTCTTTTTTTATTCGAGAAAAGATAAAAGAGTAGTACAATATCAACAATAATGGTGATTACCATTAAAATATTAATCAATAATTGGTCATGTACCAGATAAATATAAGCCCACCAGAGCAATAAATAAGCAGCAAACAGGTAGTATCCCTTAAGCTGGACTAAACGTTTGTATTCATAAAGACAGGCTAACCCGAATGTCATAAAAAGGAAATCAAACGCATCTGAACTAAGGAAGACGGCAGAAAGTAATAAAACTATATACACGCCCCCAGTTAGTGACCTTCGTAAAATTTCCTTCATATTACAAATCTTCCAATAATAAGAGATAAAGATTCTTTGTGCTGCTTCCGTAAGTAAGAAAATCATCAGCGTTTTCTTCAGTAGCCTTAAAATGTTTTAGCGTAGTTATGTTCGCAGGTATTTTAGCGCCGTATTTTCTTTTTATGGTCTTTAAACCTTCACCGATAGACTCTACTAGTTGGCTTGTGGTCGCAAATACAATTACATTGCTCGGTAGCTCATTCACTTTTCTTTCCTTAAGTTGGTTGGAGCATACAAGGATACTTCCGTTCTGGGCGATTAGGTGTTCACATGTAGTAAAAAATACTTGGCTCTCTTTCGCTTTGTCCGTAAACAAGATATTGTCTTTGCGGAATTTTTCAGAAAGTCTGGAATCCATCACAAAGAATGGTTCTTTTTCCCAACTATTTTCTTCTACGATAGATTTTAAAGCGCTAGATATTTCTTGTTGCGAAACACAGTAAATAAATTTTCCTCCGTTCTTCTTGAAATGGATGGTAAATTTTTCATCCACGGGAAGATTTAAATCAGGCATATGTTGGCCACGGGTTTCTGCGGTTTCTTTTGAAACCTTCTTTTTACCACCGCCAAATAATATGTCTAATAATCCCATCTAAAAATACAGCGTGCTCTTTTTCTAGTTTAAAAAGTAAAAGACTAGTATTAACTTTCTTTTATAACCTTTTCATCTTCTTCGGAAGCTTCCTTGGATTCTTCTTTAGCTTTTTTCTCTTCCGCTTCTTGAAGCATATCCTTTTCGAAAGCTCGCTTTCCAAATATTTTTTCTAAATCTTCTTTAAAGATAACCTCTTTCTCCAACAATCTTTCTGCTAAGGTCGTAAGTTTATCTTTATTATCTGTAAGTACTTTAATAGCACGCTGATATTGTTCCTCTATTATCTTAGAAATTTCTTCATCAATAGTCTTGGCGGTCTGCTCACTGTAGGGTTTTGAGAAGCCGTAGGAGTCCTGACCAGAGGAGTCATAATACGTTAAGTTCCCTATTTTATCATTTAGGCCATAGATAGTGACCATAGCTCTCGCCTGCTTCGTTACTTTTTCGAGATCACTTAAAGCGCCTGTGGAGATTTTATTAAAAATAACTTTTTCTGCCGCTCTACCGCCCATTGTAGCGCACATTTCATCTAACATTTGCTCCGGTCTTACGATAAGACGTTCTTCTGGTAGATACCACGCAGCTCCCAAGGATTGACCTCTTGGAACTATGGTAACTTTCACCAAGGGTGCAGCATGTTCTAACATCCAACTAGTAGTAGCGTGCCCTGCCTCATGATAAGCAATTGTTTCTTTTTCTCCTGGGGTTATGATTTTATTTTTCTTTTCTAGACCACCTACAATTCTATCCACAGCGTCTAGAAAATCTTGCTTGTTTACAGCTTTCTGTTCTTTACGTGCGGCAATCAAAGCCGCTTCGTTACATACATTGGCAATATCCGCACCTGAAAACCCTGGTGTTTGCCTGGCCAAGAAATCCAGATCTAACGTTTCCGAGGTTTTAATAGGTCTTAAGTGTACCTCAAAGATTTCTTTACGCTCTCTAATGTCTGGTAGGTCTACATAAATCTGCCTATCAAATCTACCTGCCCTCATAAGCGCTTTATCCAATACGTCCGCCCTGTTGGTAGCAGCAAGTACAATAACATTGGTGTTAGTGCCAAAGCCATCCATTTCCGTTAATAGCTGGTTCAGGGTGTTTTCGCGTTCATCGTTAGAACCTGTGAAATTATTTTTTCCTCTTGCGCGCCCAATAGCATCGATTTCATCAATAAATATTATCGCGGGAGATTTGTCTTTTGCTTGTTTAAAAAGGTCTCGGACCCTAGAGGCACCTACACCAACGAACATCTCTACAAAATCAGAACCTGATAGGGAGAAAAATGGTACTTTGGCTTCACCTGCAACGGCTTTAGCCAATAAAGTCTTACCTGTACCTGGAGGGCCTACCAATAGTGCTCCTTTAGGAATTTTACCACCTAAAGAAGTATACTTGTCAGGATTTCTAAGGAATTCTACAATTTCTTCAACTTCTTCCTTTGCGCCCTCTAATCCGGCTACATCTTTAAATGAGGTTCTTGTATCCGTTTTTTCATCAAAAAGCTTAGCTTTTGATTTTCCAATATTGAAAATCTGACCTCCGGCACCGCCTCCGCCTCCGCCTGACATTCTGCGCATTAAGTATATCCAGATACCAATAATAAGCACAAAAGGCAAAAGCGATAGGAGAAAATCTAAAATTGCCGTAGACTCCTTGCCAAATTCAACAATAGTATCTAGGTTGTTCTCTTTTTTAATCTCGGTAATTTCATTTTGAAAAATTTGAAGATCACCATAATCTAAAGTATACTGCGGCACTTTTGTAGTTGAAGGTAGAAAGGGTTTCTCCGTTACGCCCTTGTGTACGTCTTTAGCTAGAGCCTCATCTGTAAGAAACACCTTTGCCTGATTGGTATTGGTGATAATCAATATCTTTTCTATATCACCGTTTCGTAAGTATTCTTGAAGTTCTGAAGTTGTTGTTTTTTCAGCACTCGCCAGATTATCACTATTAAAAAATTGAAAACCTATTAGCAGTACTGCCACTAATCCGTATATCCACCATGAACTGAATTTTGGTTTCTTAGGATTTGTATTATTGTCTTTAGCCATTTTAACTTTCTTATTGATTAATGCTACTTTCTATTGTTGTGAATTTGGCGTCTCCCCATAGACCTTCTATGTCATAGAATTCGCGAATTTGTTTTTGAAAGACATGGACAACTACGTTGACGTAATCCATTAGTATCCATTCCGCATTGTCCTCGCCTTCTACGTGCCAAGGTTTGTCCTGAATAGCTTTACTAACTGTTTTTTGGATAGAGCCTACTATAGCGTTTACGTGCGTATTAGAAGTACCATTACAAATGATAAAGTAGTCGCAGACGGTGTTCTCAATTTCCCTTAGGTCAAGTAAATTTATATGTTGCCCCTTTACTTCTTCAATACCTTGTAAAATTAAAGTGATTAACTCATCAGCGCTAGCTTTCTTTTTCTGCATTCAAAAATTTTTGTTTCTACAAAGTTATTGTTTTTTTGTTCTTTTAAGGGTAGTTTTTAACAATAGATTAAAGATTGCTAAAACCACTTGTAAATGCAAATAATCAAACTTAGTGCCACGGAGTCTACAAACACTTATTTGAAGGAATTGGCATCGGTGAAAAACTTAGCGGATTTAACGGTAGTCGTTACAGAAAACCAAACAAAGGGTAGGGGGCAGATGAACGGTTTATGGGAGTCTGAGCAAGGTAAAAACCTCACTTTTAGTGTTTTAAAAAAAATAAATAATCTTGCGATTCAAGATCAGTTCTTGATTAGTATCTGTGTTTCCTTGGCGGTTTATAAGACCTTGATAGCTCTAAAAATACCTGATGTCAAGGTGAAATGGCCTAACGACATTCTGTCAGGTAATTTTAAGATTTGCGGTATTCTTATTGAAAATAGTATTTCAGGATTCCGAATTACTTCTTCGGTTATTGGTATTGGCTTAAATGTGAATCAAATAACTTTTGAAAATCAACCTAAAGCTGCCTCCTTATATTCTCTATTAGGGAAAGAGATAGATTTAGAAAACCTTTTGAAAACTATTCTGACCAATCTTGAGGTGTATCTTTCAAATATCAGTTCTAATAATTGGAATAGCTTGTTATATGAATACCATCCCATTTTATTCAAAAAAGATATGTTGTCCCAATTTGTTTTAGAGAACGATACGGTATTTTCGGGTACCATTCTAGGTGTTACCAAAGAAGGTAAATTAAGGATACGATTAGAAGGTGATAGAGTCCGTGAGTTTGCCCTTAAAGAAATAAGTTTGCGATACTAAATTTTAGCCAGATTTGTGGCGAGTGTATTAATAAAATTGGTGATGGGATTTTTTATCATCATGGCCATCATAGCATTAAACTCACCATTGAAGCTAAGAACTACTTCGCTTTCTTCGCTTTGCGTTTCAAGAATATCTGCAGTTAGTGTAAAAGGTAATTTTTCACTTGCGGCACCCAATACTATTTGATTATGAGGAGTTTCTGTTTTTCGCTCCAGTACAATTTCCGGCATTCCTTTTAAAGCAAAAAGAAATCTATTTTCATTTAGAACTTCGAATTTATCTATGTTCTCTGGCATTAATTGTTCAAAATTTGACAAATCGCTCAAAAATTTAAAAGTTGCTATTTGACTTTTATTTACGGCCGCTTTAGGTGTTTCTATAAACATATTTTATTGTAACCATTCTGATGGCGCTACACGCCAATCTATTAATGTATGTAGTTGTTCTTCTTTTATGTAACCTGTTTCCGAGGCTTGTTCTATAAGATATTCATAGCTGCTTAGTGTATGAAGTTCAATATCTTTATCACTAAAATTCTTCACCGCAACATCAAAACCATAGGTAAAGATGGCCAGCATGCCCTTGACCTTAGCATTCTGTTCTTTTAAGGCCGCTACCGCGTTTAAACTGCTTTTGCCCGTGCTAATTAAGTCCTCGATTACGACTACGGTCTGGTTTGCCTCCAACTGTCCCTCAATCTGATTTTTTCTTCCATGGGACTTGGGTTCTGGTCTAACATAAATAAACGGTAGACCTAATACGTCTGCCACTAAAACTCCCATTCCAATAGCTCCCGTGGCCACGCCTGCTATTACATCTGGCTTACCATAAAGTGTTTCTACTTGCTTTGCAATTTCTTCGCTGATATACTTTCTTATAGTAGGATAAGATAATAAAATTCTATTGTCGCAATATATAGGAGATTTCCAGCCTGATGCCCAAGAAAAAGGATTTTCGGGATTCAATTTTATTGCATTAATTTGCAGCAGGAGTTCCGCTGTTTTTTTAGCCGTGTTCTTGTCTAAAACCATGACGCAAATGTATAAAGTTTTTGTTAATGAATTGCCCTTGATATTGACAAATAAACTCTCTGAAACATCCGACGGCGAGTATTTTCTATTAAATCAAGAGTCTATACTGGCAGCGATCAAAGCGTTGAAAAAGAAAAAACTTGCTATAGCTTACATATATCACCCTAACCATGAGGAAATTCTAAAGAAATTTACCCAAGAAATACCTATGATCGTTGCTGCCGGTGGTGTAGTAACCAACCAAAAGGGAAAAGTGCTTTTTATTTATCGGAATGATAAGTGGGACTTGCCCAAAGGTAAATTGGATAAAGGGGAGTCTATTGAAGCTTGTGCCGTAAGAGAGGTAATGGAGGAAACCGGTGTTGAAGGGCTTCGGATAGAGAATTTTTTACGTACCACATACCATGTTTTTAACAATTCTGGTAAACCAACCTTAAAACAGGTACATTGGTACGCCATGAAGACAGACTATACCGGTAAGCTTAAACCAGAAAAAAAGGAAGGAATTGTTAAAGTAAAATGGAAAGGTCCCAATAAAATTCAGAAGGCATTGCAGAATTCCTATAACAATATCAAAATTTTATTTGAAGGGGATTAGACCTAGCTGTATAAGCACTAGTTCTTGGGAAAACGATACACAGGGTATTGCATATGGGCCTCTTCATAATGTTTAGACTTTTCAAAAAGCCATTCTAATTGGGCATACCAATTTTCTGAAAATTCTAATTTTTGCACTTTCTTTAATTGAAACTCACGATTGATTATACTGTCCTTTTGTAAGATTTCTAGGGCACTATCCTCAAATACGTAAGGTGAAAAACCTTCTTTTTGTTGGAGGATCGTATCGAAAAAATTCCAATTAAAAAATGAATCCGGTGCGGTAGGTTCTAAGGTTTCTAGGATGTATCTAAAACCTTGCTGATTCGTAGGTACCCAAATATCATCTTTTCTAAACTGCACTTCACGAAGTTCTGAACCGACTTTAGTATTGAAATGTAGGTAGTGTCCCTCATAGGGGTTCTGCGCGGTTTTATAATCTAAAACCCTATAAGTCTCTACTTTTAATGTGGTGTCGTTTTCAAAAATAGTATATTCGATATTGTTGATATCTAGTAAATCTGTTACCTTCTTCCATTGCTTTGGGATAATATATGCTTCAGGTATTTTTACGGAATCCGAGGGAATAAAATAATCCTGATAGTTCACTTCTTTTGTAAAAGGAGCTGCTCTATCGAATTTTAATCTAGGAAACCCTGTCACCGCACTTATAATGGTATCCGCCTCAAAACCTTTAAAATTCAGAATAGAATTTTTAGTTGTATCTACTTGCCATTGAACAGGGTAATACTCCCAGTCTAAATGTCGTTGTTCCGCTTCATCTCTTAACTTTTTAATTTTTTCACCATCATTTTCGGCAATAGCTAGCATTTTTCTCATCAGTTCATAGGTACCGTCTACCCTTTTTTTATAGGGCTTTAGCATATGGGTTTCTACCATCATACCTAAGGTATTCCATAAGGTAGTATAACCTGTAGAATATCTTGGATGGTCCATAAATTGTTGAAATCCCGTCTCTGGTGGCTTGTTAAATACGTTAACATACGGTGTTATGTCCCAACCCGAAGTTGTTAAAGAATCTTGTAAGGCCGGCATTAATGATTTATTTAAATATGCTCCAAGTTCTCCGCCTAGTTTATTGTGCTGTGTAAAAAGATGAGTAAGCGTATATTGGTAATCTGCACCATTGCTTACATGATTATCGATAAAAACATCGGGTTTGACCAAATGAAAAATTTGGGCGAAAGTCCTAGCGTTTTTTGTGTCGCTTTTAATAAAGTCCCTGTTTAAATCAAAATTTCTGGAGTTTCCTCTAAACCCATAGGATTTTGGGCCATTTTGATTTGCCCTACTATAGGAATTTCTGTTTAAGGCGCCAC